>JALWMR010000049.1 GCA_027083815.1 Thiotrichaceae bacterium | reverse complement strand
AAAGGAACCCAACACATTAACGCTTAGTGTTCCAAAGGGGAAATTGGCGGCCATCCTGTCATTAACCGCCGTGGAAACCGCAAAACGCATTAGCGCTCCAACAGCACCGCCAAGCATTATGGCAAGCGCCTGTGTTCCTGTCATGGAAGTTAAAGGTATCATGTTTAAATTTTGCGCTTTATCCTTATTTATCGGGGCATAGTGTATATGATTGCCCGATAATGTCTAATGTCTCTTTGCCTGTTTAGTAGATAAGGTTAGAATGCACCTATGCCCCTTGACCTCAATACAAAAAACGATCTTATCTTTCGCCTTGGCGAAATTTTGCCGCCTGCCAGTTTAATTACCAAAGAAGAAGATTTAAAGCCGTATGAATGCGATGGTCTGTCGGCCTATCAGCGCCTGCCTGTTGCGGCTGTATTGCCCGATACAATTGAGCAGGTGCAACAAATCGTAAAAGTCTGTTCACAGCTCCAGGTCCCCATTGTTGCCCGTGGCGCAGGCACCGGCTTATCAGGTGGTGCCCTGCCACATGAGGGTGGCATTATTTTGGGCTTGTCCCGATTTAATAAAATTCTTGATGTTGATCTAAAAAGCCAAACGGCTCGGGTACAACCGGGTGTCCGCAATCTGGCAATCAGCGAAGCGGCACGCCCTTTTGGATTATATTATGCACCTGACCCTTCATCCCAAATTGCCTGTTCAATTGGTGGCAATGTGGCTGAAAATGCCGGCGGTGTGCATTGTCTTAAATATGGTTTGACCGTACATAATATCCAGCAAATCAAAATTGTAACCATTGATGGCGAGCTGATTACCCTGGGTTCTGAAACGCTGGACACACCCGGCTATGACCTGCTCGGTTTAATGACGGGCTCAGAAGGCATGCTCGGCATTATCGTTGAAATTGTGGTAAAACTGTTACCCAAACCGCATGCGGTTAGTGTCTTGATGGCATCTTTTGATAAAGTTGAAGATGCGGGTAATGCGGTTGCCGCCATTATTGCCGAGGGTGTTATCCCTGCCGGTCTGGAAATGATGGACAAACCAGCTATTCATGCCGCTGAGGCTTTTGCGAAGGCCAATTATCCGCTGGATGCAGAAGCCATTTTATTATGCGAGCTGGATGGCGATGCCGAACAACTGGCGGAACAGATCTGCCTTGTCGATAAAACCCTGTTAAACGCCAGGGCAAGCAATATCGTGATTGCTGAATCAGCCGAAGAACAGGCCAAGCTATGGGCGGGTCGCAAATCAGCCTTCCCCGCGGTAGGTAGAATATCACCTGATTATTATTGCATGGATGGCACCATACCCCGCAAACAGATTGCCTTTGTATTACAGGAGATTTCCAGGCTCTCGGAAAAGTTTGATCTGGGTGTTGCCAATGTGTTTCATGCCGGCGATGGTAATTTACACCCTTTGATTTTGTATGATGCAAACAAAGAAGGTGAACTTGAAAAAGCGGAACAGTTTGGCGCTGAAATTCTGGAATTAAGCGTAAAAGTGGGTGGCACGATTACTGGTGAACATGGTGTAGGGCATGAAAAGATCGACCAGATGTGTGTACAGTTTTCCCCAGCTGAGTTAACGCAGTTTTTTGCCGTTAAAAGTGCCTTTGATCCGATGTCACTATTGAACCCCGGCAAAGCAATCCCTACTTTACACCGCTGCGCTGAATTAGGTGCCATGCATGTGCATAATGGTGAGCTTCCGCACCCTGAAATACCGCGTTTTTAATCAAATAGTTATTAGAGACCTTTGTAAGAAAGATATGACGGATAAAAATTGCTTAAATTCCCCTGTTTTTTCGTATATTCTCGGTCAATAGCCCTGCTATTACCCTCAAATCTACAAAAAATCAGGGAAATTACGCTAATTTTTTCTCTCGCCATACTCTCATGCAAAGGTCTCTATAAATAATATGTTAAAAAGTACACCCCCCCACTTTTTGAGCCTTTTCTCCATAGCTGTAAAAAAACAGAAAAAACGACAATATGCCGATTAAAGATAACGATATTAGCCAGGATCTTGAGCTGTTTGTCAAAGAGTCCATTGCCGCCGGGATGCCCTTTGCCATTCATGGCGGAGGCAGCAAGGATTTTTATGGCAATCCGGTTGATGCCGGCCCGCTGGATGTTACTGCACATAGCGGTATTGTGAGCTATGACCCGACCGAGCTATGCATAACAGTACGGGCAGGAACACCTTTAAATGAACTTGAATCTTTATTGGCAGAACATCAGCAAGTGCTGCCCTTCGAGCCACCTCAATACACAGATAAAGCAACCATTGGTGGTGCTATCGCTACGGGCATTTCCGGCCCACGGCGCGCCTATAGCGGCTCTGTTCGGGATGCCATTCTGGGAGTTCAAATCATTAACGGCGAAGGTGAAATCGTCAACTTTGGCGGACAGGTAATGAAAAATGTTGCAGGTTATGACCTGTCGCGTTTAATAGTGCGCTCTTTGGGCACCTTGGGCTTGATACTCAACGTCTCAATTCGGGTAATACCCAAGCCCGAAAGGGACTTAAGCCTCTCTTTTGAAGCATCACAAGAGGATGCTTTAGCCTTCTTTCAGGATTTACGCTTAAAGTTATTACCGGTGACAGCCACCCTGTGGAAAGATGGCAAAGTCTATATCCGTTTTTCCGCATCAGAAAAGATTCTACAATCAACACAGCAGAAAATGGCATCTGAACACAAGCTGGATGAAGCGTCTGTCACGGATGACTTCTGGCAGAATATCAGAGATCATAAAGATGACTTTTTTACGCTCTCAGACAAACCCCTTTGGCGTCTTTCTTTACCGCCAACATCAGATAATATCGTGCGCATTAATGACCCACAGTTGATTGAATGGGGAGGCGCGCAACGCTGGGTTAACTCCAATGCACCGGCTAATATCATCCACAGTATAGCCAGCTCACGAGGTGGCTATGCAACTGCCTTTAAACGCAGACAAGCCGGTTGTGCCGTTTTTCCTGTTTTGGAACCAAATTTATTGCACCTTCATCGCCAGTTAAAACGAAAAATGGATCCACATAACTTGTTTAATCCCAACCGAATGTATCAGGGGGTTTAAATGAAGACCGATTTAAGCCCGAAGATCCTTGAGAGTGAAGACAGAATTCTTGCTGATAGTATTCTAAGAACCTGTGTACATTGCGGTTTCTGCAATGCCACTTGTCCGACCTATCAATTATTGGGGGATGAGAATGAAGGACCCCGCGGACGAATCTACCTGATTAAACAAATGCTGGAAGGCAAGCCTGCAAGCGCATCAACCCGTGACCATCTGGATCATTGCCTGACCTGCCGTAATTGTGAAACGACCTGCCCTTCAGGCGTAAAGTATTCTCAACTGCTGGATATTGGGCGAAAAACGGTTGAAAAGACGAGTAAACGAGATATTAAGTCACGAGCTCTTCGCAAAGCACTAAGAATAGTACTACCCAGACGCAATTTATTTAGCACGTTGTTTGGCTTGGGAAGAGCGTTTAAGCCAATATTACCCAAGCCAATCAGAAAAAAAATTCCCAGGCGGGTAGCAAAAGGACAATTTCCCATAGCCGAGCACCACAGAAAAATGCTGATTTTAGATGGTTGTGTGCAGCCAGCGCTATCACCCGATATTAATGCAGCAACAGCACGCGTACTGCATAAGCTTGGAATCACGCTGATCACGCCTAATTCAGCCGGTTGCTGTGGAGCGGTAAGTCAGCACCTATCAGCCGAGGATGAAGCCAAAGGCTATATGAAAAGAAATATTGATGCCTGGTGGCCCGATATTGAAAATGGTGCCGAAGCAATTGTAATGACGGCCAGTGGCTGCGGCGCCATGGTTAAAGAATACAGTCATTATTTATGCCATGACCCTGATTATGCTGAAAAAGCACAGCGCGTTTCAGAGTTATGCAAAGACATTTCGGAGATAATTGAAAAGGAAATCAAGGATTATCCTGAACTGGCTAATAAAGTGCTAAAGCCGATTGCCAGGCTCAATAAAATCAGCTGGCATCCACCCTGTACCTTGCAACACGGACAAAAAATTAACGGCGTTGTTGAAAGCATTTTAGGCAAGCTCGGCTATCAATTACTAGCCGTTAAGGATTCACACCTCTGTTGTGGCTCAGCAGGCACCTACTCCATTTTAGAAGCAGACTTATCTCAGCAACTACAGGCCAATAAAATAAAAAACCTGCAGGAAAATCAACCAGAAATGATTGTCACGGGGAATATTGGCTGCCAGACACATCTCCAGGAGGTTAGTAAGGTGCCCGTGGTGCACTGGATTCATTTACTCGATCAATAAATACCTGTAAAAAGTACACCCCCCACCTTTTTATGCGTTTTGCAAACACACCCTTACGGGCAGTTGTCACTGCGCTCCAACTTTGTCTCACTTTCAGCTCGGCTGGGCTTTTTCTCTGCTGTTTGAAAAAGCGCAGTTTACTGGAGAAATGAGCATTTTGATGTCTATTTTAACGCAGTATCGTGCCGTTTAAGTAGAAATTCAACAGCCTGTCAGGTGAGGCTCTGCAAATCTCCAAGTATCTGTTGAGCCTGCTTTTTTTTCTCATCACTGCCTTCTTTAATAAGCTCTTGCAACAAGCTATTAGCTTCTTCAATATCACCAATATCACTATATGCTTTGGCGAGATCAAGTTTGAGGTTCGTTTCTATTGATGGCTCTCTAAAATCAGGAACAAGATTGTCATTTTTATCCCAATAGGATGCTGTCACTGTTTTTAAATCTTCATCAGGGACGCTGTCTCTTTTGGAGCCGCCTTTTAATAGCTTGAACAAATACCAAAAAAGCCCAAGCAATATGATTAAAAGCACCCAAACCAGCTTTGTTGATAAATTACCCTGTTGATTACTTGTCACAGTGTTGCCATTTGAAGTAAGCGTTGATGCAGATTTATCAGTTGCGCTGTTATGCACCTGATTATTTTGCAAAGACGGCTCTTTAACCTTACTAACTTCTTTTTGTTTCAACTGAACCTGATCTGTTTTTGCTTCTTCGTTGCTTAATTGTTTTGTTTGTTTGTTTGCTTCGATAGCTTGCTGTTTAGTTTGAGGAGCTTCATTCTTTTTTTCAGCCATTTTCGGGCTATTTTTTGGTTCGCCAGATTCGTGATCTGTGGCTGGCTGAACGTCTTTACTAATGGTTTTTGGGAAAGATCCCGCAAGCGACTCTTTCATGGCTTGCTCTAACTCTTCTAATTTCCTATCTCTTTGACCTTTTTCTTTTACCAGCAATTCAAGTTGTTTTCGTAAGCTCTCGCTCTCCTTCTCTAATCGAGTTATTTTTCTGGACTGATTATCCTGTTTAACAGCCACTTGATCCGGAGCTTCACTATTGATACCTGACGAAGAATTCTCAGCCTGTAGTTGTTCATCTTCTGCTTTTAATGCCTGATCCGCTAAAATTAACAAAGCATCATCTTGCGAAACAATCTGAATGTCATTTTCATCAGGCAGGATTAACTTTCTTCCTTTCAACAGGAAATTAATATTGCCTTTTTTAAATGCTTTTGGGTTTCGAATTAAAATCGAAACCATTATTTGCTCTTTACTAAGGTTTCGATTTTTGTAAAACTGATCAACAATATGGCTTAAATTATCACTTGAGCGTACCCGATAGCTTGTTTCAGCGTGCAGTGAAGGAATGAATCCAATTACGGTCAATAACAGAATAAACACCGATAAACATTTTGTATCAGCGCACCCAACAGATGTTTTACCTTGTATTTTCAATGGGGTATCCCTTAGCGTTAATGAATAGATTGGCAGTTTTTACTAAAGAAAACGGAACCTGCAAAGTTTCTACATTCCAGGTTTCTATCAGACTCATCAGACAACCATTGCTGAAAAAATTGTCGGTCATCCTGCTCTATTATTGGGCTAACCAGGTTAACTAACTGTAGGCGTAAATCCCGACCATTTTCCTGCAATACAATAAATAAATCTTGCAACGAGGCACAGGCCAACTCACCCAAACTATTATCGGCGCAAAATAAAACTCGTTGTGTATGACGCTTCAAATTAAAAGGGTTTTCACTCACATCAAGGCTTAGCTTTTTGAATACTTCCAGAACATCCCTGGCAATATGAGAGACACTGCTACTTTTCAAGAATGAGTCATTTGACAAATCATGTTTATTAATATCAATCACTTATTAGAACCATTATTCCCCGGAGCGCTCATTATACAAATGATAATGCAATTCAGATATAGCAAAATAAAAATATCTTTATTACTTGATATTTATTCCAGACAAGAGGTTTATAATACACACTAAAAAGGCACCCGAAAGTGCCCTCTGCTCACTTCTATACTTTAGAAGTGAATTAGTTTTTCTTTGTTGGGCAAGTTTTAATGCCTAATAACGAATATACAGGGCACCATCCCATCAAACCAGTTACTAATGGAACAGCTCCAATAGCTCCCCACCAGTTCTTAGCATAAAAACCCCAGCCAAGAATAGCCAAGCCAACAATCACTCGCAATATGCGATCAACATTTCCTTCATTTTTCATAATTTTTTCCTCTGTTTTAAATCTATTAAAGCGACTATAAAACGAAAAAATACAACTGTATGTAACCTGGGTCACATCACTTTATACGAAAGAAACATCAATCCGGTTACAATACGCCACCAAGAATCGAAATAGGCGCCGTTACTGCCGGCAAATAATCTATGATTTTCTTTTCCCTGACTTTTGCACGATCCTTTAATACAACTATCCGATCATCACCTCGAAGTACCGGGTCGGCAATTTGTCCTGTTCTTACCAGATCCAGATTAATAACATGCCTTGACCCATCCCTATAAAATAGCACGGTACGAGAGTTTGCAACCTCAGATAAACCTTGTGCCATGGCAATCGCCTGTAGAAAGCTCAGGTTGCCTTTTATTGGATAAACACCGGGAGTTTTCACTTCTCCTTCAACAGTAACCCGGTTTAGAACAGCCTTATCAGTGCGCGTGATACTGACTTTAGGGTCCTGCATATATTGTTTTAATTTCTGAGTAATTTTATTTTCAGCCTGTGAGAGTGATAATCCTGCTACCTTAACCATTCCAATTAATGGCAGTGATATTGCCCCGTTAGTTTCAACAACCAAGGACTTTGCGGATAAATCTGGAACTTTAAACACATTAACATCAAGCTTATCCTGTACCGAGATCAGCGCAGAGGAAGCTGCAACTCGTTGATATGCCGCCTTTCTCGCCGCAGGACGGGGAACACCTCCATACTGTGCTGGTGCTGCATAGTTAGGGCTACTATTTAAAACATCTACGGAACGGGAAGCTGCAGCGGCTTCGGCTGCTGAAACCGGGGGTTCATAGCTACTACATGCTGACAAAACAAATAGCGATAAACCTGCCATTAAATAAACTCTCTTAATATTCACAATGTCCTCTACTATATTATTATCATTAGCCAGGCCTGAATTGGCTCAAATTCTAAACGACTGCCATGTTCTCATCTTTCTGAACATGGCTGTCTTTATAACCATCTGGATTATTACTTTGCCAGCGCCAGGTATCATCACACATTTCTTCTATACCGTATTGAGCCTCCCAGCCCAATAGTTCCTTAGCCATGGCAGGATCAGCATAACAACATGCAATATCGCCTGGTCTTCTATCTACTATCTGATAGGCAACTTTCTTGCCGGAAGCATCAGAAAACGCCTTAACCATATCCAAAACAGAGTAGCCTTTCCCCGTACCCAAATTAACAGTATACAAATTATCTACTTTGGCATCCTCAAATGCCTGCAATGCTTTTACATGACCTTTAGCTAGGTCGACAACATGAATATAATCACGCACACCTGTACCATCGGGGGTTGGGTAATCACCCCCAAACACTGAAAGTGTATTTAACCTACCCACAGCTACCTGTGAAATATAAGGCATTAAATTATTTGGAATATCATTTGGGTCTTCACCAATCAAACCACTTTTATGTGCACCAACCGGATTAAAATAACGCAATAAGGCAATATTCCAGTCTTTATCCGAAACATAAATATCACGTAAAATTTCTTCAATGTGCAGCTTGGAACGACCATAAGGATTGGTTGCACTAACAGGAAAGTTTTCCCTGATAGGAACGGTTTCAGGATCACCGTATACGGTGGCTGATGAACTAAAAATAATACGTTTAACATTGTTACGATTCATTGTATTAAACAAACAAATACTGCCCGCAATGTTGTTATCGTAATACATAAAAGGCTTTTCAACCGATTCACCCACCGCTTTTAGTCCTGCAAAATGAATAACACCATAAATATCATTTTGTTTAAAGACTTTATCTAATATTTCAGGATCACGAACATCACCCTCAATAAAGGTAATCTCTTTTCCGGTAATTTGTTTAACCCGATCAAGAGAGACAGTTGAGCTATTACAAAGATTATCCAAAACGATTGGTGTAAAACCAGCCGCAATCAGTTCTATGCAGGTATGTGAGCCGATATATCCAGCACCACCTGTTACAAGTATATTCATATTATTTTTTTGCATTATCAATTTAGAATAAAATAAGAGTATATTGCTGTATAAAAAATAGCCAGTTCCTTTATCAGGAAACTGGCTATTCTGTATCGTTTATCCGATGAAATACATCGAGTAATACCTTTTACTTTTTAGACTTTTTCTTCTTTTTCTTCTTAGCTTTTTTTATAGCTTTAATTTTCTTTAGCTTTTTAGGCTTTTCTGAAGTACTAGAGCTAGAGCTACGACGCAATGATTTCGTTCCACTTGTTCCTGATGTGGAACGTCTAGCAGATGTTGAGGATGAAGAACGCCTTGAACTGGAGGAATCAGAGCTAGAACGGCGACTTACGCTATTAGCCAGTTTCCCTGAAGACTTACCCATTTTATAGCCCTTGGGAGGCCTTGTCTCACCGCGAGTTAGCGAAACATTTTGTTTCATGTCCTTGAGTGTTTCTTCGCCGATGCCAGGTACATTTAACAAATCTTTAAACGATTTGAATTTACCATTCTTTCTACGATACTCAATTACAGCTTCAGCTTTTGCTGGCCCAATACCTTTTACCATGGCACTTAAAGCAGCTGCACTCGCCTTATTTATATTAACAGTAGTATTTCTGTATTGATCTTTACCAGACGAGGAAGAGCCACTTGTTGTCCTTTTTGAAGAAGAACTAGAACTGGATCTTGTTCTTAACTTTAGTTTTGGCTCCTTTGTATTGGACTTGGAAAACAAACCGTTTTTGAGCCTCGTTTTTTTATCCGTTTTCTTGTCTTCTTTTGCCATTGCAGGGCCAGTCGCTACCGCTAAAGCCAAGACTACCAAAGCCTGTCGCATGATTAACTTCATTCTCTTCTCCTGGTATTTAAATCATAGATATAAAAATATTTACAACGCTTATTAAGGACACTTACTGAACCAATTGGTTCAAATTAAGTATCGGTAACAAAATAGATAAAACAATCAACAAGACTACACCACCCATTATCAGGATTAGCATCGGCTCAAAAATTCCTAGCATATTAGTAAGCATCGCATCCGTTTCCCGCTCTTGTTGCATTGCAGCACGCTCTAGCATCTCATCTAGTTTTCCGCTGCTTTCACCACTGGCAATTAAATAAACGGTCATGGGTGGGAAATAACCGGATTGATCCAGAGCACGATTAATAGCCATGCCTTCTCGCACTTTTACAGCCGCATCTTCCACTGCTTTTCTCATCGGAAGGTTTTGTACAACTTGAGCAGATATTGACATGGCATCCAGAATGGGTACACCACTGGATGCCAATATACTTAATGTTCGCGCGAACCTGGCGGTATTTAAACCACGCACCATTTTCTTTATCAGTGGTACTTTCAGTAAAAAATTATGATAACGATATTTCCATTTGGGTATCTTGATTACTTGCTTAAATATGATAAAAGCAATCACCAAAGCAACGGCAATATACAAACCATAAGCACGTACAAACTCACTTACCTTAATGAGCACTTGAGTCATGACAGGCAGCTCTTGCCCCATATTTTCAAATACATCAACAATCTTGGGAACAATAAACCCAAGTAAACCAGCGACAATAGCAATCGATAAAATGGTCAAAATTACTGGATAAAACATAGCAGTAGATATACGTTGCTGTGTTTCCTGGCGGGATTCAGTGTAATCTGCCATGCGATCAAGCACTGCATCAAGGTGCCCAGATTGCTCACCCGCCGCGACCGTTGCACGGTACATATCCGGAAAAACAGAAGGATAAGTTTTTAAACCATCAGCTAACGTATATCCTTCGACAACCTTGGATCGAACAGCTGATAAAATATGTCTGATATTGCGTTTTTCGGTTTGTTTGGCCGTTGTTGCCAAAGCTTCTTCAAGCGGCGAGCCAGATTGTACTAATGTAGCTAACTGTCGGGTCAGTAAAGCCAAATCAGCGGCTTTTACACGACCGGCACGTTTAACAGCGGCCTTTCCACCACTCTTTTCAGATTTTTCTACCTGGTTAACATCCAGGGGAGTTAAATGACTATCACGAAGAAGCTGCCTTACCTGCTTGGCGTTATCAGCATCCAGTATGCCTGTTTCTTCCTGACCTTTGGTATTAAGTGCAGAGTATTCAAAAGCTGGCATAATCTAGGTCATTCTCATTTTTCTTTTATTTTGTCTTCGCGGGTGACTCTAAACACTTCCTCAAGTGATGTTTTACCCGCCAATACTAATCTTAAGCCATCTTGTCGAATCGTAGGAATACGTTGATGAACATAGTTTTCAACATCCTGCTCACTAGCACCGTCATGAATCATATTGCGCGTGACATCATCAATTTCAACAAATTCATAGATACCATTTCGACCAACATAGCCACTGTGATTACACAATGTACAACCTTTTGGATGGTAGAGTGTTGGAGGATTCTCAGTGGCTGCACCGAGGAGATTACAGGTCGTCTCATCAGGGACATATGCTTCCTTGCAATCATTACATAATAAACGTACCAGCCTTTGTGCAATTACACCAATTAAACTTGAGGAGAGTAAGAAAGGCTCTACCCCCATATCCCGCAATCGAGTAACGGCACCCACTGCCGTATTGGTATGCAAGGTTGAGAAAACCAAATGACCTGTCAAGGAAGCCTGCACCGCTATCTCGGCTGTTTCTAGATCTCGAATTTCACCGATCATGACAACATCAGGGTCTTGACGAAGGATTGCACGCAAACCACGTGCAAAACTCATATCAACCTTATTATTGACCTGGGTTTGCCCAATACCGTCAATGTAATATTCTATTGGGTCTTCAACAGTTAATATATTGCGACTGGTTTCATTTAAGTCAGTCAATGCGGCATAAAGAGTGGTTGTTTTACCTGATCCGGTTGGGCCAGTAACAAGAATAATGCCATGAGGTTTTTTAATAAGTGCCTTTAAACGCTTTTGAGTAGCCGGATCCATCCCCAAATGTTCCAGATTCAAACGACCTGCAGACTTATCCAGTAAACGTAGCACCACACGCTCATTATGCCCCGAAGGCAGTGTTGATACACGTACATCAACACCACGCCCGGCAACACGTAACGAAATACGCCCATCTTGCGGTACGCGCTTTTCAGCAATATCAAGCTTAGCCATTACTTTAATTCTAGATATTACCAGAGCAGCCAGACTACGAGGAGGCTCCAGTATTTCACGCAAAACACCATCAACACGCATTCGTACAACCATGCGGTTTTCATAAGTTTCTATATGAATATCCGATGCATTTTCTTTAACGGCCTGAGTCAACAGGGCATTTATCAGACGAATAATCGGCGCATCATCTTCCGATTCAAGCAGATCTTCTGGCTCAGGCAATGAATCGGCCACATCATGAAGATCAAGCTCATCACCCAAATCTTCCATCATGGCGCTCGCACCAGCACCTTTACTATCATATTGTGCAGCTAACAAGCGCTCAAACTCATCCTTTTCAACCTGTTTGTATTCAACCTTTTCTTTTAAAAAACGATTAACCTCATTGGCAATGGCGGGCGTTAGTCCCTTTTTATAATGCACAACAGGCTGATTTTCAGCCCCTCTTAAGAGCACCACGCCATTTCGTTTAGAAAAGCTGTAAGGAAATTCAAGTGGTTGTGCCGGTGAAATCAACTCACCTTCATTGATGATATCGTCTACTACATCATCAACCGATTGACTCACTGATGTTTCACTAAGATTTGGATTAGACATATCGACAACTAAAAGTTAACGCCATTAATCGAACCCTCACTGCCCCACGCCGAACGCCTGACAGGTGTGGCATTACGACGTTTAGGTACAACATTCTGGAGCCTTTTGGGCATTCTTACTGGTGGCTGTTTTGTTGCAGGTTGTCGTCCATGCTGCATAGTGGCTGCTTTCCTCTGTTGCTGCATTCTTTGCTGACGCTGTTTCTGCTGTGCCAGTTTTGCATTTTGTATGCGGCGCTTATAAGCTAGCTCGCGCTGACGTTGCTCCTGAACAATTAACTGCCTTTTTTGTTCAGGTGTTAATTTCTTAAGTAAGTCTCTTCGAATATCAGGGGAAAAAGCATTGGCGCCTTTAGATAAAATGCCACGCTTTGTTACTCGCGTCTCCTGTTGCGCACGCTTTAATTTATTATATTTTTGATGCGTATAATTATCACCTGTCAACACATCTCGCATAATAACCGGATGAATAAACACCATCAGATTCTTCTTGGTTTTGCGTGTTGATTTGTTTCTAAAGGCGCGTCCAATAACTGGGAGATCACCCAGAAGCGGTACTTTTTGAAGGGTATCGGTAAAATCATCCTGAATCAGGCCACCTAATACAAGCACCTGGCCATCTTCAACAATCACCTTGGTATTGATGGTTCGCTTGTCAATAGCGCGATTGGCAGGCCCCGCATCCGATGCAGCCAGATTGGAAGTCTCCTGTTCAATTTCAAGCTTGATACTGGTGCCATCATTGATTTGTGGCTTGATCTTTAAAGTCAAACCTACATCTTTATGTTCAATGGTTGTAAACGGGTTAGATGGCGTGGTTGAGCCTCCTCCGCTGGTACCACCCGTACTGGTATAAGAACCAGATTCAAAGGCCACATTGGTTGCCACGACAATTTTAGCTTCTTCATTATCCATCGCCACCAATGAAGGTGTTGACAGGATATTGGTTGCCGAATCACCCGCCAGGGCATTCAATAACAGACCAAAATTAACCTGTTTGTTACTACCCAGACCAACTGCAGCTGTAACACCATCAGAAACAGAGGTAATATTGCCCGTTAAAATACCCACCAAACTACTACCTGCGGCGCTATAGGCGGAAACAATACCTGCGCCGATATTACTACTTGCACCTCCAGTAGCCAACTGTATACCAATTCGTTTTGATAAGCTTGACGAGACATCAGCAATAATGGCTTCAACCAAAACTTGAGCACGACGCACATCCAAACGATGAATAACCCTAGCCAGATTCTTTTGCACATCTGGATCTGCAGTAATAATCAAGGAGTTAGTTGCTGTATCTGCCTGAATATCCACATCAGCCTTTTGTGTGCCCGCTGCGCCCTTTTTAGTCGGCTTTGAGGATTTTTGTGTTTTTGAATAGCCTGTCAAAACCTTGGCCAAATCCTCCGCTTTTGCATAACGCAAATAGATTACTTTGGTTTTTTCTACGATAGCCTGAGGCGTATCCAGCTTAGCAATTATCTTTCGTACCTGTTGCCGGGATGATTTATCACCACTAAGCAAAAGACTGTTGGTGCGAACATCGGCCGCCACCTTATTCCTGCTCGCAGCCCCTTTAATGGATGAGCGTTGAAGCGTCTGAATAGTTTGCGCCAAATTTTTTGCTGAAGCATATTTTAGGGGAACAACTTCAAGCTCTTCATCATCCGCTCGATCCATTTGCCTGATAATCTTAATCAGCCGGTCGATATTACCCGCCCGATCAGAGATAACAATTGTATTACTTGGTCCATATGCCTGAAGTTGCCCTGTGCTAGGCACTAAAGGGCGCAAGATCGGCACCAACATCGCCGCTGGAACATGCTCAACACGTATAACCCGCGTGATTAACTCATCTGCATCACGCTTCTTTTTCTTCTTTTTAATGTAATTATATTTCTTTTTACCACTTTTGCCCGTTTTATTACTGACAGCTCGACGAAAATCATCTTCGCCTACTACCGGCACAGGTTGTTGCTTCGCCTGATTTGATGGCACTACCTTTATCAGGTTTTTACCTGAAGGAACAGCTGAAAAACCATGCACCTGCAATATTGATAAAAATGTTTCATATAATTCATCAGGGCCAACGCCGCCACTGGTGATAACCGTTACACGCCCTTTCACCCGAGGATCAACGACAAAATTTTTGCCCGTGATCCTGGAAACTGTTTCTATTAACACCGGGATTTCAACATCACGAAGATTAATTCGTGCCGATTCCTCTTCTGCATTCAATAGTGCTGGCATAATTAACATCATCAAAACAGCAGCCGTTACAACAATCTTTTTTGAATTTCCGGATAAGGCCGGATATTTAAACAAACCCATTATCTTACTCTTTGAAGTATACGCTGATACATTCCCCTAAACTGGAGAAAGCCCCGTAGACTATAATATTTTATTTAATTAAAACGACTGAATGTTTTAAACAGTCAAGAAGTCAGCCCACATATCTGATCTATTCTACCACTTATCACTTTTATTGGCTAAACTTTTATAAGCTAACAATTACCTGCAACCCCCGGACAAAACAGCAAAAAAGGTGGGGGGTGTACTTTTTAATTCACCTAATTGATGCTTTAGCGTTTAATTAGTTCCATTTTTAGCAAGTCACTACGGATTTAATCATGTTGATACAGAAAGAAATACAACTCCAGTCCAAACCTCGCGGTTTTCATCTCATTTCTGATGAAATTATTAGCAACATCCCTGAGTTAACAACAATTAAAGTGGGTATGTTAAATATCTTTATCAAACATACCTCAGCGTCTCTCACAATCAATGAGAATGCCGACCCAACGGTGCGTGATGACTTTGAAAGCCATTTCAATCGTTTCGTGCCTGAAAATGAACCCTATTATAAGCACACACTGGAAGGTAGTGATGACATGCCTGCTCATATCAAAGCAAGTATTTTGGGTGCCAGCCTGAATATCCCTGTATCAGACGGTCATTTGAACATGGGAACCTGGCAAGGAATTTACCTTTGTGAACATCGAAATTATGGTGGGGGTAGAACACTTGTTATTACTATTTCGGGGGAATAATCATCAAAAGAGTATCTATAGGAAGTACACCCCCCACCTTTTTTCCACTTTTCTCGTTGGCTTGGGGAGACTCTGAATTAAAACTACCCTTCATCACCTTTATAAGCCTTCATAATTGCCTCTAAACCAGGCTTATTCGCATAAACCTCTTCGCGGGTCAACCCGTGTAACTCATGAGGGAAGACTAACCATTCATCGGTCGAATGAAGGTAATATTCTGGTTCGACACCCGTTACATTGCGGTTTGGTTTATACCAGGGAACGGCAATTCGAATATCGTGCGGACAATTTCGTCGTGCTTTCTTTTTTAATGCAGAAATTACGGCCTGAACACTGCGCCCAGAATCATACACATCATCTACAAGTAACAGGTTATCTTCATAATTAATATTATTAAGAATATATTCCAGACCATGCACTTTGACCGTTTTTTCTTGCTGATCTATACCAAAATAGGATGATGTACGAATAGCAATATGATCCGAATTAACGCCCAGGTAGTGGAGTATCTCCTGAACCGCAATCCCAACCGGCGTACCACCACGCCATATACCAACAATATAATCAGGCTTAAAGCCACTATTTAAAATATCAATCCCAAGCCGATAGGAATCCAAAAGCAACTCATTCGCACTGATATATATTTTATCCATACGTAAACTCTCAACTCAATGCGATCTCTACAGGCATCACAGGAGTAGCCCCAACAATAAAAGCGAGTAAGGTTACACTTAATCGGAAAGTGCTTCAATCAATTAGCCATGTCGCCTAAAATTCCTTATTTATACAACCCATACACAACAAGAACAACAAAGGGGATCAATGTGGACTTCAAAAAATACCTACGCGCATTAGTGCAGCACGATGGCTCAGACCTTTATTTAACCTTTAACGCACCTCCAGCCGCAAAATTTCAGGGTGAACTAAAGCCACTTAGTAAAGAATTGATGACCTCTGAGCAACTCGAAGAGATTGCAAACTTCTTAATGAATGACGAGCAAAAGGAGCAATTCGAAAAAAAGCCCGAAATGAACCTTGCTCTGGATGAGCCCGATATTGGCCGTTTTCGTATCAATATTTTCAAGCAACGCACCCATATTGCAATGGTTATTCGCAATATTAAAGTTGAAATACCCAATGCGGATGACTTAGGGCTACCGCCTGTTTTAAAAGAAATTATTATGCAAAAGCGTGGGCTGATACTCTTTGTTGGCGGTACCGGTTCGGGAAAATCAACCTCTCTTGCAGCACTAATTGACCATAGAAACGCAAGTGCATCCGGCCATATTGTCACGATTGAAGACCCTATCGAATATGTTCACCCTCATAAACGATCACTGGTTAGTCAACGCGAGGTGGGCGTTGATACAGACTGTTATGAAGACGCTCTCGAAAATACATTAAGACAGGCACCTGATGTAATTCTCATCGGCGAAATTCGTACCGAAGAAACCATGGAGCACGCCCTTGCCTTTGCCGAAACGGGTCACCTTTGCCTGTCAACCCTGCATGCTAATAACACCAATCAGGCGCTTGACCGGATTATCAACTTTTTCCCTGAAGAGCGCCATAATCAGCTTCTTATGGATATTTCAATCAACCTGCAAGCCTTCATCTCGCAACGGCTTATTCCCACCGTTGACGGCAAACGTGTTGCAGCGATAGAAATTCTTATTGGCACTCCTATGGTTAAAGACCTGATTCTAAAAGGTGATGTCATGGCGCTCAAAGAAATCATGGAAAAATCCGAAGAACTCGGCATGCAAACGTTTGATAGCCATATCTATAAACTTTACAAAAGTGGACGTATTTCACTGGAAGAAGCGTTGAAGAACGCCGACTCACCCAGTAACTTACAGGTTAAAATAAACCTGGAAGATAACGCCTTTTCCGATACTCCAGAAGATACCACAGAAGAAGACTCAGATATTTTATTTGACGGTCTAAGCCTCGAAGAAATGGTAAGTGATGAAGACGAAAGTCTGTCTGAAAACGGGATTAAGAAAACACCTCAGGAGCTGATGGAAGAAAAAATCGCCAAATTAAATAGCACAAGTTAAGGAGAGCTTCACTCCGCCATAGTGCAATGCACTATGGCTTTAGCTTGGTTCTAACAAAATCCATCCAAAGCATCCTGATCCAATACTTCAATTGTCCCCCTGCCTAACTTTATGGCTCCTCTCATTTCAAAATCCTTTAACAAACGACTGATAACCTCCCGTGAACTTGCCAGGTCATCTGCTATATTTTGATGGGTCGTATTAATCACAAATGAGCCTGAACGACTCACCTGCTCCCTCATCCATTGGACCAGCCGCGAATCAAGACCCTTGAAAGCCAATGCATTAACCAGCTCAATTAAATCCGCCATTCGAGTAGACAACATCGAGAAAATATACCTCTGCCACAAGGGCTCACTGTTCAACCACAGCGTTACCAAAGAAGGAGGCACACTCAAACCAAGCACTTCCGTAGTTGTTTTGGCATAAGCGGGGAAAGGCATTTCATTTAGGATACAAGAAGCCGTTAAGATGCAACTTTCACCCTGATGCACATGATAAAGTGTTAGGCTATGACCATTGGCATCAGGGCGGTACACTTTCACAGAACCCTGCAATACGATGACCAGGCTGTCACAGCGATCCCCTGCCTGGCAAATTTGGCTATCAGGTGGCATCCTTATCTCTGAAACCTCCTTATGATGTTTCAAAAATGCAAGCAATGCCAGGGGCAACTGAGTTGCCAGTGTTTGTTCTCTATTCATCAACACATAATGTATGGCTAAGCGGCAAGTGGCAAGCGCTCTATTGCATCCATTGCCGATTTAAACCGGTCTTCAGGATTTTTTGCCATCATTTTATCCAGCAGGGGCTGATATTGCTTTAAATGCTCAGGGAAAACAGGAACAGGTGCCATTATGTGATGCATCATCAATTCATGTGCCTGTCGTGCCGAATACGGCTTGTGCCCCGTAAGCAGCTCATAAAAAATCACGCCCAAACTATAGATATCAGACGCTTGAGTACAGGCATCACCGGTAATTTGCTCCGGACTGACATAATGAGGCGAGCAATGCAGTTCATTCTCAAAAACAAAACCGGTGTCCAGCAAAATACGTTTTGATATGCCGTAATCCATCAACACCAGAGAACCGTCACCACGCAACATAATATTATCAATTTTCAAATCGCGGTGAACAAAGCCTGCCTTATGAACACAACTTAAAGCCACAACAATCTCCTGAAACCACTCCAAAGCGTGTGTTTGGGGCAATTCATTACCACACCCATTTAATGCCTGACGCAATGTTCCATAACCTAAGTATTCCATAACCAGATAAAACGCCTGTTGACTAACGCCACCTTCATAGAACTTTACCAAACCATTAGGACAACAATGCTTACGCTCTTTTTCAGCACAGGATAAAACAGCATCAATGGTTTTGGACGACAAAATACTGGGTGAATATTTGAACCGCTTGATGGCCGCAAAATGGTGCTGCAGGTTGTTTTCAGCCTTATAAACAACTGAATCATCACTGCTTTTTAAAACTTCAATAAGGGTCCAGTTATCCAGTTCAAGCGGAAAATCCTGAGTGTGGCGTTCAAGCTGCAGAAAAATATCCAGCTTATAAGAAAGGTTGGCCAAACCATACCAAAAGATAAGCCGTTGATTATGCAATATATCTTTTAAATAAAGAGCAATCGAATTATCCTGAATCAAAATTAAATGATATGAGTCCAGATCAACATCATCAATCTCATCAGGGTGACAATGAAAAATTTTGACATTGGCAATTTTTGATTCAAGCAATACCTGCATCTCATTGGATACGCGCTCACCTTGAATTACCAACACAGAATGAATCATACTGCCTCCTTATCAAGGACAAGTGTAGGACAGAATCGTCAAATTTTCTGGTACTCATGCAGAAAACCACATAAGAGTGCGTATTAATATTGACATTTATAATGCACTCAATGATAATGCCGCGTTCCGTGAGCCGCTGGCTCCTCCTTGCTGTATTCAAATGACAAAAATCGTCATGTAGATGCGGCCAACTTGTCCATAAGGAGAATACTATGAGACATTATGAAATCGTGGTTCTGGTTCACCCAGACCAAAGCGAACAGCTACCCAGCATGCTGGAGCGTTATCGCAAACTGATCGAAGACAACAAAGGCACCATTCACCGCCTTGAAGACTGGGGTCGTCGTCCTTTAGCCTATCCAATCGCCAAACTTCATAAAGCACACTACGTGCTAATGAATATCGAAACCGATAGCAACACACTTAATGAGTTAGAAGACTTATTCCGCTTCAATGATGCGGTACTGCGCAATCTAACTATTCGTCGTGATGAGCCTGAAACAGAGCCTTCTCTTCTAAGCAAAGAAGCCGAAAAGAAAGCTGAGCGCAAGCAACAGCGCAAATAACCGACTAAAGGAGAATCATCATGTCACACCGTTTTCGTCGCCAGAAATTTTGCCGTTTTACCGCAGAAGGCGTTAAAGAAATAGATTATAAAGATTTAGATACACTAAAAGCTTACATTACCGAAACAGGTAAAATTGTACCAAGTCGTGTAACCGGCACCAAAGCAAAATACCAGCGCCAACTAGCTACTGCTATTAAGCGTGCTCGTTTTCTTGCCTTGATCCCATACACCGACCAGCACAAGTAAGCATTAACACGATTTAAGCAAAACGAGTAACACATATGGCCAGCTTTATTATGGCAGGCCGGATACAAGCGGCAATATTTGTTGTTTTATCCACCCTGGTCTCCTTATTGCTACCGCCGTTAATTGTTTTTAGCAATGCGGCAATTGCACTGATAACACTGCGCAAAGGCTGGCAAGAAGGAGTCGCATACACATTATTGGCAACACTTGTACTTGTTCTAGTTAGTTTCTCACTAAAGCAGGCTACAAGCAGCGCAATAATGGCAGGTTTAGGCACCTGGTTGCCCATGGTCGTTATCGCCAGTGTACTGGCAATAACTCAATCATGGGGAAAGACATTATTATTTACCCTGATATTGGGCGTAACTGGAGTTATTATTTTCCACCTTACGCATCAGGATGCAGCGTCATACTGGAAACCGGTGTTAGAGCAAATGAAACCGTTTTTAACGCAAGCTTATCAGCTAGATGACAGCGCAATTGAAGAAAAAATTGAGATTGCTGCTGGCTGGATGACAGGTACTTTTGCTGCAGCACTAACGGTCATTGTCATTGCCTCATTGATCATTGCGCGCAACTGGCAAGCCCTACTCTATAACCCCGGCGGTTTTGGAGAAGAATTTCGGCAATTAAGAATTGGCAAGCAGGCGGCATT
This sequence comes from Thiotrichaceae bacterium, assembly GCA_027083815.1. Lineage (GTDB taxonomy): Bacteria > Pseudomonadota > Gammaproteobacteria > Thiotrichales > Thiotrichaceae > Cocleimonas. The sequence goes on along the minus strand of JALWMR010000049.1, from coordinate 2,475 downwards.
AGCCATGATAGTGGCAATTGCCATTGCAGTGCTAAGCGGCAATCAGCTCCTTATAGAGCTAATCATGGTTGGCCTTGCCGTATTTATGTTTCAGGGTTTGGCGTTGTTCCATGCACTGGCCAAACAAAAAGGCATGAGCACCGCCTGGTTAATTGGGCTTTATGTGTTGCTGTTTATTGCATTTATGCAAATGATTGTTTTACTCGCAACTTTTGGGATTATCGACAGTTTTGTTGATCTTCGCCGCAGGATTGCTGACAAGAAATAAATTTTATATTTAATGAAAGTAGTGGCTTTTGCTGACAGGTCACTACGAATAGAAGGTAAAAAACCATGCAAGTTATATTAATGGAAAGAATTGAAAACCTGGGCGCCCTTGGTGATGTCGTAGACGTTAAATCCGGCTTTGCGCGCAATTATCTAGTTCCTCAAAAGAAGGCAAAAATCGCCACCAAAGAGAATATTGCCGAGTTTGAAAATATCCGTGCCGAGCTAGAAAAGGCCGCAGCAGAAAGAACTAAAGCAGCTGAAGACCGCCTTGTTGCCGTTAAAGGCATGGAGCTAGAGCTTGAAGTACGCTCTGGTCCGGAAGGCAAGCTATTTGGCTCGGTAAGCAATCACGATATTGCAGAAGCAATTACGGCTAAAGGCGCTAAAGTTGAGCGTCGTGAAGTACGTATGCCAGAAGGCCCAATTCGTCACATTGGCGACTATGAAATCCTGATTCACTTCCAGAACGACGTTGAAACACTGGTTAAAGTTAGCGTAAAACCTGATGCTGACAGTGATATGGAAGTTGTTGAGCGCGGCCAGCCAATTGGCACCTTTGTTGAAGAAGACTAAGACTCAGTCATCACATAACATTCTTTTTTAATTAAAAGAATTAACTCAAAAGGGTGTTCATTTGAACGCCCTTTTGTTTGATTAGCTGTATTCTAGTTTTATTTAACTGCTATTACTTACTAAGCTCAAACTTCTCACCTTTAGCATCCTCCGCATAAATTTTATTACCCGTCTCACTTATGATTTTGCCACCTGGCAGCGTGATAGCCTGCCGCCGGGACTGATCTTGCAGACTTTTACTTATCATTTCAGATGAATGCTGTGCTTGCTGCATAGTTCGGTTAAAACTTCGTTGATTGCGCTGCGCCTGCTGCATAACAGCATTAAATTTTAGCTGGCGCAACTGTAACACTTCACGAATAGGAGGGTTATAGCGATCAATAATAGCCATAAAATTATCCGCCGATTTTCGGTAGTCAGGGTATTTATCAAAACGGTAGGCAAATTGCGAATATAACTCGGCTCGATAGAGGCTTAATGCCTTACCCTTTTTGCTTTTAATTGCTGGCAAAAGCACATCAGTTAAATTACGGTAGAAGCTAGCGCTCTCCTTTGGCGCAGCCTGATAGTCACCTATTGACCACTTTTTTACTGCTTTTTTATCTTTTGAAGAAAGGTTTGACCGGCCTAAAAATTCAGCTAGCTGTATCAATTCATCTAAATTTTTTTGAGTATAGGCTAAAGCGCCGTCAACAAATAAAATTTTGTCATTATTATCCGCGAAACAAGTCGAAACAGGCAGAAAAGCACCCATGATTATCACAAAAACAAAGCTAAAAAGTACACCCCCCCATTTTTTAGGGCTTTTAAAGCCACCCTTCGGGTTGTTGTCACTGTGCTTCGATATTGTCTCGTCTGCGGCTCGACCAGGCGTTTTTACCAAGGCCTCCTTAGGCTCTGCTATAGCTTGATTTACCCTAATCGCTTTTATATTAATCATTCCTTATTATAGGACAATTACAGAATGTTAGACTTTTTCAAACACGCCTAATTCTTTATTTTTTACAGCTTCATCCCAGTTAAAAATCATGCCGTTCATTGCAATATACACGCCCTGTGGCAAGGTTTGAACGCAGGCAAGGGCATAGCCCATATTAAATACCGCATCGGTATCCCTAAAAACATAAGGTACCATAGCACCCACCAGTACAATTGTTTTTCCAATAGCCTGCTGCCCTAATACGCTGGCTGTTTTCACCATAGTATCAGTGCCGTGGGTTATCAAAAGTCGTTCTTCTTCGGCGCTGACGCAGGCATCCAGAATGACCTGTCTGTCGCTATCATCCATCTCCAGGCTGTCTTTTAACATTAATTGTTGCACTTCAACATCACAGCGGTTGCGCCCTGTATTAAATATCTCGGGGATATGGCTATGCACAAAATCCAATTCACCATTAGACTCGTTGTAATGCTTGTCGATGGTGCCACCGGTAAGTAACACTTTAATCATAGGGTTAACCTCGGTACTGCTGCCAAAAGTTTCTGGGTATACGCCTGCTGCGGATTGCCGCAGACATCGGCGGTTGTGCCCTGCTCTACAATCTTGCCCGCCTTCATTACCACTGTTTCATCACTTAAATATTCAACCACGGCAATATTATGAGTAATAAATAACAGGGTTAAATCCTGCCT
>JALWMR010000048.1 GCA_027083815.1 Thiotrichaceae bacterium | reverse complement strand
TGATATTTATTTTTTCTGCGACCGGATAACAGATTTCTTCAAGAGCTTTGTAATCATCACCTTCCAGAAAAGATCTCCTTTGGGTTCTTATTTCCGAAGGCTTTACAGGCTCTGTTAACTCAAATTGATTGCCAGTTTTTTTTACTATTTTTTTAAGAACCTGATGGGGCGATAAAACAACGTCATTATAATCTATAATCGTCAGTATCTCTTTATTAATCCAGATCCATTCGGCAAGATAGGCCCAAATTAGCGCTCTACGGCGTGGTATTGAGGCTTCTTCTGCGATGATTTTTAACTGTGCTTTTTGCCACTGGGATAAATAAATATCATCAACTGATCCAATCAAAAAATCAGAAGCTAATACAGCCTGTTTTAAGTGATCGAATGTTGATTTCCATGAAGCTAATGTATCAATAGGGTTGCGAATACAGGCAAAAATAGGTGATTTTGGCATTACGGCGGGAAATTTATCAAGGCGGGATAAATACCCCAAGGTGTTTTTGGTACAAATAGAGAAATTGTCATTGTCAACTTTCGGGTGATACATTTCTAAATTTTCAGAGAAGGCAGTATCTTCTATGATTTTACCGGCTATCATTTTATTTTTTATCATGTCGCCAGCTAGCACTGCCTTCCTAACGGATTGATAGTAATTAGCCGCCGCATGTGGCTCGGATTCACCGCTAAGTAAGCCTGACATTCGCTCGGGCTCATTAATAACGACATTATTTTTTACTTTATTTAACAGTCCGCATAGATAGCTGGTACCGCTTCTTGGAATGCCCGTAATAATTATATCCAGTCCAGCCATTTATTTTATCCCTACTATACTATTAGTTGACGTTATTATTTGTATTTGCCTTTGTTTAAATGAGGAAATTCTTTTTCAACGGGATCTTTTGATAAAAAAGAACAAAGTTTTTCCCAGCCATCACCACCTACCAGATTAAACTCTAAAAGATCATCCTCCCGGTTTGCAAAATGTTCCCTTACTTCATCATAGTGTCTTAAAAAGCGGTTTTTATAGAGCTTTTCATTTCCGACAGGAGATCCTTTTCCGTAAATCCACTTCCTCATCGGTGTTTTGGTTTCCTGAAAATGCCGGGAAATACTCTCATACCACTCATCTACAGAGCGCAAGGTTAATATAAATTTACTTCCGGGGTACCTTTCATCCATTTCTTTATAAACGATGGGCCAGGGGTTATCGGCAAATGCATCATATTGTTCAGCTAGCTCATAACACATTTTATAAACATTACTGCTAATATTAGGGTCATCAACCCCATTAGGTCCGGTTAATTTATAGCCGAGCTTTTCTAATGAATAATTAAGTGAAGTTGTTCCGGTTTTGTGAAAACCAATGCAAAAAACTTTAGGTGTGTTCAACATAGACATGCATGGTTACCCCGTTTAAAATGAACAGTGTTGCTGTGGTAGCAGATTCTTCGTCAAGCCTATACCGATTATCGTTATGCTGAAAATAAAACGTGGTAAGGCACCCAAAAGAGCGCACATAATTTAAACATGAAAATTGCAACAGTTACAACACTTAAAGCTTCCTTAAGCAATACCCTTTCTTTTGTGCATTATCATTTAAATACAGGGATTGACCATCTCTATCTGTTTTTTGATGACCCCAATGATAAAGCTATTTCTGTTCTTGAAAATAACCCAGGGGTTACAGCAATTCCCTGTACAGAAACGCACTGGCAAAACAACGGCTGCAGTTCAAAAAGTGATATTGAAATCAGGCAAGCCTGTAACTCTAAGCTGGCGTTATCATGGTGCAGGGATGAGGGCATTGATTGGATTGCACATATTGATAGCGATGAACTAATTTATGCGCATAACACTACAATAAAAACTATTCTGGCCTCCCTTGATGATTCGATAGATTATCTTTTAATGCCTCCTTTTGAGGCGATACCCAATAAAATGGAGTGTGTGAACCCATTTATAGAGCTTAAGCAATTTAAAATACTTATAAGGGATGAGGAAAGCCTGCAATCTTTACCGTATAAAGAGCGGGTACTCTATCGTGGCGAGTTTCTAAGAGGACACCTGGGGGGTAAATCATTTACTCGAATCCATAATAATATAAGCCATTTGAATATTCATCGCCCCACATCAGAAAGTATAAACCTGGTTGAAGAAAGGCATGAAGCAGCTCTTTTACTTCATTATGATTGTTATGATTATCATAACTGGCTGACAAAGTGGACACGAAGATACGACGGTACAGCATCTTTTTCTGGAAGAGAAAATAGGAATAATCAATTTGATGATTTTTGCAGTACTTTAGAAGACAAGGATGAGGCACTTAGAGATCTTTATAAAACAATGTATTTATTACCACCCGATATTGTAAAGGAATTAAAACAATGCAATGTCGTTCGCGAAATTAATTTGGATAAGCCCTTGTTTGACAAACCCCAATAATTAAATGAGTTGATTCGTAAAAATATAGAGTATCCAGCGACGGCATGTTGGTACGTTAACAATGAATAGTGAAGTGGGCCGAGAGTCAGCGTTTATTGTTCGTTTTCCTGAAAATCGTATTGTTAGCCAGGAGCCTGTCCAAGAATAGCGAGCCTATCACTAACAAAAACCTCTATTTCTTCATAATAGAAAGTACACCCCCCCACTTTTCCTTGATTTTGTAGGACATTATGGCGGTTTTATATACTTTGCTTGCGCCGCTTCTTTACTCATTCCCTTTCAGATAATAGAATGCACCCAAAATTTCTATTCTCCCTTGTCTGATAGTGTATTCCGCAAGGTTATTCAGCTTTTTTAATTATTTCTTTTGTAGGTATTTCTTATGGTCGCAAAAAACTATATGTCTGGCCTGTTTGGTCGTTCGCCTATTACTCCACTTCAAGAACACATGTACCGTGTTTATATGGGGATTAAACACTTGATTCCTCTGGTTGAAGGCATGATTGAATCGGATAGAGACAAAATCCTTGACGCTCAAAAAGAAATCATAAAAGGCGAACATGATGCGGATGAAATGAAAAAGTCATTACGCACCCATTTGCCAAAAGGGTTGTTTATGCCGGTAGATCGCCGTGATGTGCTGGATGTGTTATTGCGACAAGACATGATTGCCAATCAGGCTAAGGATATTTCATCGTTAATAGTGGGTCGTCATATGAGCCTGCCCGATGAAATGAACAAGCCCTTCCTGGAATATACGCAGCGCTGTGTTGATACGGTTAAGCAAGCTCTGGAAACCATTAATGAGCTTGATGAACTGGTAGAAACGGGTTTTCGTGGCCTGGAAGTTGATCGTGTTGAAAAAATGCTGGAAAAGCTGGGCGCGACTGAAAGTGAAACAGACACCATGCAAGAAGCCTTGCGCCAGACTTTGTTTACCTTGGAAAGTACTTTGGCACCCGTTGATGTCATATTCACCTACCGTTTGATTGATTGGGTGGGCAATGTTGCTGATAACGCAGAGCGTGTTGGTAGTCGTTTATCATTAATGCTGGCGCGATAGGAGGGAAATATCATGGAATTTTTTGCTGATACAACAATGATTTATATAACCCTTGCGGCTGTCTTTGGCATTTTTATGGCTTGGGGTATTGGTGCGAATGATGTGGCAAATGCCATGGCAACCTCGGTTGGTTCAAAAGCAATAACTATTAAGCAAGCCATTGTTCTGGCAGCTATTTTTGAGTTTGCGGGTGCTTATTTGGCTGGTGGACAAGTTACCAAAACCATTCGCAAAGGTATTGTTGATCTGGATGCTTTTGGTGGCAATGCGGACTTGTTAATATGGGGAATGCTGGCGGCGCTACTTGCGGCAGGAACATGGTTGCTTATTGCTTCACAAAGAGGGTGGCCTGTTTCAACAACGCATAGTATTGTGGGTGCTGTAGTTGGTTTTGCGGCTGTTGGTGTGAGCGTTGATGCGGTTAGCTGGGGCAAAGTTGGCACGATAGTGGCTAGCTGGGTTATCTCTCCCTTGCTTGCTGGAAGTATCTCCTTTGCTGTCTTTACCAGTATTCAAAAGCTGGTGATGAATACCGAGGATCCACTGAGTAACGCTAAAAAATATGGCCCTTTTTACCTTTTTTTGGTGGGTTTTGTGATTGCACTTGTCACCATCAAAAAAGGATTGAAGCACATCGGGCTTGATGTAAATGGTGGGATGGAACTTGTTTATGCTGTGATTTTGGGTGCCATTATCGCCTTTGTCGGTATGTTCCTGATTCATAGGGTCAAATTTGAGAAGAGTCTGGAAAAACGATCACACTTTGCCAATGTTGAACGAATTTTTGCGGTATTGATGGTATTTACCGCTTCGGCAATGGCATTTGCACATGGCTCTAATGATGTCGCCAATGCGGTTGGTCCGATGGCAGCGGTTATCAGTGTGGCACAAAGTGGCGAGTTGGGCTCTACGTCTTCGTTACCTTCCTGGGTGCTTCTGGTGGGTGGTATTGGCATTGTGATTGGTTTGGCAACGCTGGGTTATAAAGTGATTGCGACCGTCGGAAAGAATATTACCGAACTAACGCCAACGCGTGGTTTTTCGGCAGAAATTGCAGCAGCAACAACGGTAGTTTTAGCCTCTTATACGGGTATTCCGGTATCCACAACCCATACGCTGGTAGGTGCAATTTTGGGCGTTGGGCTTGCGCGAGGTATTGCCGCGATTGATTTGCGCGTGGTTGGCAATATCTTTATGTCGTGGGTTATTACATTACCCGCAGGCGCAATACTATCAATTATGTTCTTTTATATGTTTAAAGGTATTTTTGGTGGGTAGCGGATTGGCTAGTATTGCCTGGTAAATATAAAAGTCATAAAAAGTGGGGGGGTGTACTTTTACACCCCCTTTTTTTATGTTTTGGTATGGGTAGGTACTTTAGCCTTTTCGGCGCTGATAGATAAACGTTACAGCGTCTTTAGCACTACTATTATATTGGTTGTTCTTTAGAATCGTCCCGCTTACCGGTTTCTTTTTGTAGCGTGTCCGATAGGGTGTGCCGATTTGTATATTGACCCGCGAGCGCCCACTGAACTGATTACCTCGCAGGGTTGTATTATCGTCTTCAACCGTTACACCTTTGCTGACATTGATAAAGCGGTTGTCAATAATTTGGTTATTCTTTGCAAAATCTTCATAATATTTTTGAAATAGACCTACTTTGGCAATTAATGGGTCGCCACATTCAAACAGTATCAGGTTGCGACTTTGGCGGGCTGCAACGCGGATACCATAGCTTTCATTGACAAAGGTATTTGCCTGGATAAGATTATTATTACTATGTTGAAATCTGGGCATCTGGCCAGCCTGTTTATGGTGTTCAAAACAGTTTTTGTAGAGGAAAATACCGCCACCGCCATTGCTCTCAAAGATGTTATTGGCAATCACATTATTCGCTGATGAATCGACTGCAATGGCCTCTCGCCTAAACCTGGCCAGTTTGGGGTAACGGATTCTTTTTCGGTAATCAACAAAACCATTTCTTGTAAATTCTGATTGTGTAATTTTAATACGTTGTGTGCCCGACTCCAGATAAATGCCACTATTTCCCGCGTGCCGGATACGAACCTGCTTAATGTTTACTCCTGTGACATAACGCTCTACAAAGATGCCGTGTTTATGGCTGTTTAAGATATCCAGCTTAATGAGGTTTATATTATTGGGCGCTTTGCTTCTTAGCTGGTCTTCGATAGCCGTATTGCCTGCGCGCAGACTCCTTACCGCTTTTGCCGGGATATGAGAGCGTATCCTTACCCCATCGACATAGTTTTGTATATGACAGTTTTTAACTGTAATATTGCTCGCTTTTATCAGAAAAGCGGAGCCTAAAGGTTTGTTCTTCTTGTTATATTCTTTAAAAAAGGTGTTTGGGTTTGCCGTTCGCAAACCATTTAAGCTGGCACCATTACAATCAAAGGTGATGTTGCTTTTAGTCAGGATAAAGTTGACGTAGCGATATTGGCAGCCTCCTGGCAACGTCATGCTTTGGCTGATTCTATTATTGCCAGACTTGAAAGAGGGGCAGGTGGAACCTTTTTTCTTATGTTGTGCTTTTTTTTGCGAAGTGGTTGAGGGATTTAAAACAACCCCTGATTTTGATCCTGGCACTTTAGCTGGATGGTTGACAGTATTACTGCATGCAAAAACAAAGAAACTGGAAAATATAATGCATAGTATTTTGCCTAGAGCTGTGCCATTCATGGCTGTTTCCTCTATTAATAAGCTGATTAAGATGTAAATCTTACAGAAAGTGGCTTCAATTAACAGTGATATTAAGAGACCTTTGCACAAAAGATATGACGGATAAAAATTGCTTAAATTCCCCTGTTTTTTCGTATATTTTCGGTCAATAGCCCTGCTATTACCCTCAAATCTACAAAAAACCAGGAAAATTACGCTAATTTTTCTCTCGCCATACT
>JALWMR010000047.1 GCA_027083815.1 Thiotrichaceae bacterium | reverse complement strand
GGTACTCTCACTGACTATCGTTTTGAAGGGCAGGTGAACCATCAGCAAAAAACCTTGGGAAAGCAAGTTATCACCTTAAAAGGACAGGGTAATTACAAGCGGGTACATCTTGAACAGGTTACCCTAAACAGTGCTCATGGAGAAGTCGAAGCAAAGGGCAGGGTACTTTGGGATCCTGAGGTTACATGGGCCTTTCTTATAAACGGAAAAGACTTGAGTACCCGCAAGTTTTTACCTGACTGGCCAGCAACGATTGATGCTGAAGTACGCTACAGCGGCAGCTATATTGATAGCCGCCTGGAAAATAATTTTAATATACTTTCTATTGCGGGTAAGTTGCGTGAATATGATGTGAACCTCACTGGCGGGGTTAAAGTTCGTGAAGGTGTTGTAATTACTGATGACCTAAATCTGATTTTAGGGGACAACCAGCTGCAACTAGATGGACGAGCTAATGAGCCGTTTAATCTAAAATGGAAAATTGATGCGAATAATGTAAAACCTCTACTGCCAAAACAATATAAAGATTTGAATATTGGCGGGCTTCTAAAAGGTAGTGGGATACTCAAGGGAAGAATTAACAAGCCTGAAATCAAGCTTGATGTGATTGCCAATGATCTTCAATATAAAGAATTTAAACAGGGAAAAGAAGCGCTACACATCAAGGGCGAAGTGGGTCTTGTTGATAAACAGCTTGTACTAAAAGATCTTTCCCTGGTCAGCGGTGTTAATCGTTTAAAGGCATCCGGTAAGGCAAGCGAGCCTTTTGACTTAAACTGGTCAATAGATGCCAAAAGTCTAAAGCAGTTTAGCCCGCAACTAGCCGGAGAAATCAAAGGTAGTGGCCTTGTGAGGGGCGATCTTAAAAAGTCTGAACTAGCCTTAAAGCAGCTTGCAGTTAATAATTTTGCCTATAAAGAGATTCGACAAGGGGCGGAAACATTTTTTCTGGAGGGTCAACTGGGAATACAACTGGATAAAAATAACAGCCCTACGATTCAGCTAAAAGAACTGCTTGCTAAAAGTGGCAAGAATACTGTGCAAGTGACAGGTCAGGCGAGTGAGCCAATGAATCTCAAGTTGACAATAAATGCACAGAATTTATCACAAATATCTCCCGACCTTGGTGGACATATTCAGGGTAATGGGCAGGTATTAGGTAACTATAATGAGCCGGTTATGAAAGCTAATTTAAAAATGGCGAACTTGCGTTATAAAGAAACCCGGTTTGCCCAGAAAGAATTAGCCATAAGGGGAGAAATTCAACTGCTTGACGGCATTCCGATGATTAAAGAGTTAAACTCATCGGTCGGTAATAATCATGTACAGATTTCCGGGCGGGCAAGTAGCCCTTATGATCTTAGCTGGAATATTGATAGCAAGAATTTGCAGCAGCTGATGCCCGAATTAAGCGGTCAACTTGCTGCCAAAGGGCGTCTGAAAGGTACCCTGGAAAACCCCATTATAAACGCAACAGCTGATGCCAAAAAACTTCGTTTCAGAGACTTTAAACTCGCCTCGGCAGGGCTTGTCGCCACGACAAAGAATGGCGTATACGATATAAAGGGCAACTTTAAAAAGCTGGAAGGCGGCGGCCAAAAGATTAGTAAGGCTAGCCTTGATGTGAGAGGCCGGGTAGAAAATCATACCATCAAACTCGCTTTTGATCATAAAGAAGGTAAGGTTAACCTTTCTGCATCGGGTGCCTGGCTTAAGCAGACCTGGAAAGGAAGCTTGCAACGACTGACACTAAAAAATACTCAAGCGGGGGATTGGCGATTGCAAAAGCCAACGGCGCTAATGCTCTCTAAAACCAGTATTAATGTGAATCAATTTTGCCTGAGCAGTAAAAATACGTCTGTTTGCTCAACGCTTGACTGGTCAAAACAAAGAGGCCTTAGCACTAAGGGTAGTTTAAACAAAACACCAATAGCCTTACTACAACCCTGGCTTCCTGAAGGTGTAATCTTTGATGGCTCTGTGAGTGGCCGTTATGATATTCAACAAAATAATGGCAAGCCCAAGGGAAGCGTTAAGCTAGTTCTTCCAAACAGTCATTTTTCTTTTAAAAATGAAGAGGGTGATGAACAAACATTTGCCTACAAAGATGCTGAACTAACGGCCACTATTAACGATCGCACCGTAAAAACAAAAGCACGTATGAATATTGTTAATCGGGGCAAATTCAGCGCCGACGCTATTATAAAGCTATCTCCCGAAAATGGCAGGCACACTATTAATGGCAGTGCTCAGTTTGATGTGCCCAATATTAACTGGGCGCAGGATTTTATACCCCATAGCCGTGGTTTAAGGGGAGCCTTTAAAAGCAAGTTATCTATCTCTGGATTATTAAAGAAGCCAAAGATTATTGGCAATGCCAGCCTTAAAAATGGCTATTTAAGGTTGCCCGAAGCAGGTACAGAACTCACCAATATCAATGTTAGTATGCATGCTGACAGACCCGGTCAGGCCGTCTTAACCGGCAGAATGTTTATGGGTAAGGGCGCTATTAATGTTTCGGGTAATCTTGATATTCGCGATGTGGTCAACTGGAAGGCCAATGTAAAATTAAAGGGTAAAAACCTGCGCTTTATGAATACCAATGAAATCAAGGCGACGATGTCGCCTGATCTGGATATTTCCTTAACGCCTAAAACAGTGGATATTACTGGTAAGGTTTTGATACCCGAAGCATTTATTAATCTAAAAGAAATTCCGGAAACCAGCGTAGATGAATCTGAAGATGCCTACGTAATTGGTGAAAAGAAGCCAGGTGATCGAGTTTCGGCTGTAAGGGTGCGCCCCAATGTGATTATACAACTAGGCGACAAGGTACGGTTAAATGCATTTGGCCTACGCGCCAAACTAAGCGGTGAAATAAAAATTGCGCATAATCAGCGCGATATTATTACCAATGGATCACTACGCGTAACCGACGGGAAATATCAGGCGTATGGTCAGGATTTAAATATTAATAATGGTCGCCTGATTTTTAATGGCTCACCCAAGCAGATTGGCATGGATATTCGTGCAACCCGAAAAGTGGATAACACCACAGTTGGCATACATCTTGGTGGAACCTTAAGAAGCCCAAAATCCAAGATCTTTTCGGAACCTCCTTTACCAGAAAGTGAGGCACTAAGCTTTTTGATAACGGGTCATAGCCTGTCAACCGCATCGGGTCAGGAGAGTGCTTTGCTGATGTCCGCCGTGCGTGGCCTGGGCATTAGTGGAGATGACGGCCTGATTCGAAAAATTGGCGCTTCGCTAGGTCTGGATGATGTCAATATAGTCACCTCTGAAGATATTAAAAAGAGTAAATTACAACTCGGTAAGCGCCTGGGATCACGCTTATATGTACGCTATCTGATTGGCTTATTCGATCAGGCACAAAAAATCACCATTGAATATAAAATCAACAAATTCTTATCGCTGGAAGCTGAAACCACGGTTGATAATTATGGTCTGGACTTTATCTATGAAATTGACCGGGACTAAGCCAGATGAGTAAGCCTGTTTTATTAGCCGTTAGTGAAGTAGGTGGTTACCCTAACTTTAGCCCCATTTATGAACAACTCGGGTTTACTGTTATTGCAGAAAACAGCATGCGAAAAGTGCTTAAATTGTTAAAAAAGCAGACACCTGATGTGATTGTTGCCGAGTTTAACTACCAGTCTGATTTCCGCGACAGAACCAGCTCACTGGAATCGATGATGTCTGTTGTACAGCGCCATCCGGAAATAAAAGTGGTCATCTTTTACGATAAAGAGCACGAAGCGCAACTCGCCAGGCTACAAGCACGTTTTAAAATAGATGCAGCCTTATCTTTCCCCTTTAAAGAAGAGCAACTGGAGGCGGCCGTATCCCTGTAAGGCTTGTTTAAAAAGCCTTGCAGGAGAGAACAGGGAAAAAGTGGGGGGGTGTACTTTTTATATTTATTCAGATTCCTTTGGGACGCTGATTAGGCACTTACATCCGGTCCATAACATCAATTCCCAATAATCCAAGCCCCGTTTTAAGCGTATTGGCAGTCAGAAGGGATAGCTTTAGGCGACTATGTATTAGATCAGGGAAGTCGGCCTTCATAATAGGGCAGGCTTCGTAGAAGCTCATAAAGTTTCCAGAGAGTTCAAACAGATAATTACACAGCAGATTAGGCGTGCCTTCCCGGGCAACCGTGTCGAGTGTGTCCTCAAACTGCAGTAGCTTATTGGCTAGTTGACGCTCCTGCGGATCGATCAGTTCAATCGCAATACTATCGTCGATATTTTGGATACCGCCGGCTTTTCTGAAAATGCTTTGGATACGGGCATAAGCGTATTGTAAATAAGGTGCTGTATTGCCTTCAAAGCTGAGCATGGTGTCCCAGTCAAAAATATAGTCGGAGGTACGATTTTTGCTTAAATCAGCGTATTTTACTGCACCAATACCTACCGTTTCAGCAATACTTTTGCGCGTATTTTCGTCCAGATCGGGATTTTTTTGTGTAACGAGATCAAAGGCACGCTGTTTGGCTTCATCCAGCAGGTCAATGAGTTTTACCGTGCCACCTTCGCGGGTTTTGAAGGGCGTACCGTCTTTGCCCATCATGGTGCCGAATGCCATGTGTTCCAGTCGGGTATCCGGGTCAACAAAGCCCGCTTTTTTAGCCGCAGTAAAAACCTGCTTTAAATGCAAACTTTGACGCGCATCAATCACATACAGGCCGCGATTCATGCCCAGCTTGTTGTGGCGATAACGTAAGGCAGCAAGGTCGGTGGTGGCATACAAATAACCACCATCAGATTTTTGCACAATCATGGGTGTGATTGAGCCATCCTTGTTTTTAAACTCATCCATAAAGACGCACTGCGCGCCCTGATCTTCTTTAAGCAGCCCCTTCTTGTCCAGATCAGCAATGACGTTGGGAAGATCATCGTTGTAGGCGCTTTCAGGCATTACATCGTCACGCGTTAACATAACATGGAGTGTTTGATAGATTTGGTCGCAATGTTGCAGAGAGGTTTCGGTAAACTGCTTCCACAGTTTTAAAAATTCAGGGTCGCCCGCCTGTAGCTTGACAACATTTTTCCGTGCCTGATTTGCAAACTCGGGGTCTTCATCAAAGCGCTGTTTGGCAGCCTGATAGAATTTTTCGAGGTTGGATAACTGCTGCGAGAGTTCGCTGCTATCATCACCCAACTCTTCCATGTAGGTGAGCAACATGCCGAACTGGGTACCCCAGTCGCCGACATGATTCTGGCGGATTACCCTATGCCCCTGAAAGCTTAAAATACGCGCCATGGCATCGCCAATAATGGTCGAGCGCAAATGGCCAACGTGCATTTCCTTGGCCAGGTTGGGTGCCGAATAATCGATTACCACGGTTTGTGGCTCAAACACCGTTTCAATTGCCAGGCGTTCAGAGGCAAGTGCATGCTCAGTATGCTCTGCCAGAAAATCTTCGGTCAGGTAGATATTCAAAAATCCCGGCCCGGCAATTTCAACTTTGCTGGCAATGCCGATCATATCAAGATGTTGTAATGCCTTCTCTGCCAGCTCAATCGGTTTCATACCGAGTTTTTTAGCCGCTCCCATCACACCATTGGCCTGATAATCACCAAAATCAGGACGCGTAGAAGGTTTGATGATTGCCGGTGCGTTTTTGGCCCCCGCTGCGGCTAATGCTTCGGATATTTTCTTTTCAAGTAGTGTGCGTATATTCATGCCGCCGAATTTTACATGATAACGATTGAACTACCACCTATTAAAGTACACCCCCTATCTTTTTTGCCGTTTTCTCCTGTTTTCAGCTGTTATAATCAAACAATGCAGACAAAAACGATCTATTTGGCACGTCATGCCAAATCATCATGGGATAGTGGCGCAAGCAGCGATTATGAGCGCCCCTTAAGTGCGCGCGGATTCAGTGATGCGCAAAAAATGGCGATTTATTTAAGCGAGCAGGGCTGGAAGCCCGAGTATGCGATTGTCTCTCCCGCATTGCGCGCAAAGCAAACCTTTGAAGCTTATATGCAAACATTAACCTTAGCGGCGGATCAAATTGACTGGAATCCTGATTTTTATGCAGCCTACACGGTGACCTTATTGCATGCACTGACTCGCCTGCCTGAAAACATCAGCAGCGTCATGTTGCTAGGCCATAACCCGTCGGTGGAAGACGCACTCTTCCATTTGTGTGATGCGACTGATCTTAAAGCAAAGTTGCAAAAAAATGGAAAACTGTTTACTACCGGCAATGTGGCTCGCTTGCTTGTTGATAGTAGCTGGAAAAACCTTTCAATGGCAGAGGCAAAGCTGGATGCTTTAATTCGACCCAGGGCGCTTTAATCCTGAGTTTTTTTAAATTGGACAGGCTCCTGGCTTATTGAATCAGCTTCTTTATACGCTGTGAGGCTGTTTTCGGCTTGTAAATAAAGATAAAAAGTACACCCCCCCCACTGCTGTCCCACAGT
>JALWMR010000046.1 GCA_027083815.1 Thiotrichaceae bacterium | reverse complement strand
GTTTGATAAGTTTTGTTCATAATAAAATTCCTTGGTTTCTCTGCCTTGTAGATACGGATTCAAAGATCCTGGCAACTGTTCGAGATAATCTAAGGGAGGGGTATGGCGACGGTCACTGCGGACGGTTTCTTAAGAACCTGGGGTGAGTCGGTCTGCCATACCCGTTTAATTCAGATAGCGAACCTGAATTAAAAACTAGAATAATACCTAGTGGAATGAACATACAAGGGTGAGGCGCAGCCGAATAAATCCGTAAAAAAGTGGGGGGGTGTACTTTTAAAAACTATTTATGAATGACTATCAATATCAACCGGATCATCAATCGCTTCAATAATCGCTTTTTGCATGGCTTCTTTGGCTTTTCGTGCCTCGCGAGCCTCTTTCCGGTCCTTCCAGCGACGACGGATGCTTTTTCGCCAGATTATATTAATCGTAAAATAGCCAGCAATGGAAGAAATAATACCCATTATTAATGAGCCAAACAGTAATGGCTGCCATATTTCGCCAAGTGTTGTTTTAAACCATTCCCAGCCTAAATCCATGGGAACAGGTTGCGGATCCATACCCAGCATCAGGCTGCCAAGTTTATAGGCAAAATAGAACATTGGCGGGATGGTAATCGGGTTGGTAATAAAGACCAGCACCACTGATAATGGAATATTGGCACGAAGGTATATTGCCAGAATAGCTGCCAAAACGGTCTGCATGGGCATTGGAAGCCAGCCACAAAACAAACCAATCGCAAATGCCTTAGTCACTGAATGACGATTCATATGCCATAAATTAGGCTGATGAATTGCTTCCCCCAGGAAGGATAAGGATTTATTATCCCTTATCGTTTGAGGGCTAGGTGACATACGTTTAAGAAACTTGTGTGGCATTTTTTGTAACGTCTAATTGTGAGAGCTTTGTACGAAAGATAATGATGGATTAACCGCGTCTATCTTTCACTCAGCATACTTTCATGAAAAGCACTCATTGTATAATTCTAAACAGTATTAGAACTATTTCTAATTCTAACGAAGTTATTGGTTCAGGTCATCTAACTAACGACGAAAAGTAGTCAACAAAAATAAAAGAAAACATATAAAAACAAATCTATGCGACTTATAGCTCTATTCTTTCTGACTGGAAATGTACTGGTTCAACTGCGGGGTGAATTAGCCTCTTTGAGCGTCATTACCATGTTTTTATGCCTCTTACTGGGTATGACGCTTTTAGGCGCATATAATTTCAAAAATTCTGAAAAAAAGTTTTATTTAGTCGGGATTGCCTTGAGCGCCATGATCGCCGGCATTCTGGCTAGCACCTTTGTTGCAAAGAATGTGCTTGATAAACGCTTGCCTGAATCGCTAGAGGGTCAAGATCTAATACTACAGGGAAAGATAATTGATATACCTGATATACGAAACGATGGCACGCGGTTTCGCTTGAAGGTATCACAGGCCTATTTAGCCGATAATGAAATGCACCAGGAAAAAACTTTATTACCCGTCAAGGGAATTGTTCGACTGGGATGGTTTCAGCATGTAGCGCCCCTGAAAGCGGGGGAGCTTTGGCAGTTTAGAGCCAGGTTGAAGCGACCTTCCGGCTTTGTAAATCCCGGCGGTTTTGATTATGAAAAGTGGTTATTCACACAAGGCATCAGTGCCACGGGTTATGTTCGCTCAGGCAAGCAGGCATATCGTACACAAATTGAACGTCTTGAAGAAGCGCCCTGGTGGTCAGTAAACCACTGGCGTCAGGTGATTCAACAACGCATCCAGAATGTCGTTGCCAATAAAGAAGCGGCTTCTATTTTAAGTGCTTTGGTGGTGGCAGAACGTTCCAGACTGAACGACAGGCAATGGCAACTGTTTCGAGATACCGGCACCAGTCATCTAATTGCCATTTCAGGTTTGCATATTGCGGTGGTAGCAGGCTTTGCCTTTTTGCCTGTTATGCTTCTTTGGCAAGTTTTTCCACGATTAAATGAGCGCGTCCCTTTACGCGTCGCCGGAAGCATTGCGGGCGTGTTTTTCGCCACGGCCTATGCCTTAATGGCGGGGTTTAGCTTACCCACACAACGCGCCTTGCTAATGGTGGTTATTGCCTTAGTGGGCTTGATGTCCCGGCGAAACTATAGCGCCTCTCAGATATTGGCGGTAGCAATGCTGGCTGTGTTGCTGCTTGACCCCTTGGCACCGATGAGCGCCAGCTTCTGGTTATCCTTTGTTGCGGTTGGCTTGATATTAATTTTTCTAAAACGGCAAATGCAACAAACCAGCAGCCTATACTTGATAAAACTGCAGCTGGTTTTATCATTCGCAATGTTGCCATTAACCTTGTTCTTCTTTAACAGTGCCTCAATTAGCGCCCCTCTAGCTAATCTGTTTGCGATACCCTGGGTTTCTTTTATCGTAGTGCCGCTTGGCTTACTGGCGGTTGTTTTAATGCCCTTTTCTGCCTTTATTGCCGGTGTGTTATTCAATATGGCTGCGCTGGCTATTGAGTGGTTAATGGCGCTACTGGCTTATCTCAATGCTTTACCCTTTGCTCAGTTAAGTATTGCTCAAATACCCTGGCCATATTTATTGGCCGCTTTTATTGGCGTTCTTTATACACTCATGCCAAGAGGTTTTCCGGGGCGCTGGCTGGGCATTATGCTTATTCTGCCTGCATTACTTTTTAATCCGCCAACACCCGCCGAGAATACCTTTAAATTTACCTTGCTTGATGTGGGGCAGGGGATGGCGGCAGTTATTCAAACTCAAAAGCACGTATTAATTTATGATACGGGCACGCGGTTAAGTGATACCTTTGATATTGGTAAACTGGTGCTGATTCCCTATTTAAAAGGGCAAGGTATTAAGCAGATTGATACCCTCATCATTTCCCATGAAGATAATGATCACCGAGGCGGTGCGCTCTCTCTTTTAAAAGCGGTTCAGGTCAACACGGTACTAAGTAGTGCGCCTGCCAGCATCCTGCCAGAACAAACAATAAAGCCTTGCCAATCGGGTCAGGAATGGCAATGGGATGGCATTGATTTTAAGATACTTTCACCTGACAAGCGTGCCTACAATCGGCAGTTTAAAGATAATAATATGTCTTGTGTATTGCGGGTGTCCAATCAATATCACTCATTGCTATTAACGGCAGATATTGAAACAAACGTTGAAAGTGAGCTGATAAAGAATCAGCCAAAAGCACTTAAGGTTGACGTACTGAGCATACCGCACCATGGTAGCAAAACTTCATCCAGCGATGCTTTTATTAATGCGACTTCTCCCAAGCTGGGCGTGATACCCGTTGGTTATAGAAATCGCTTTCATCACCCTGCCAATAAAGTGCTACAACGTTATCAACAACATCATGTCAAATTACTGGACACCAGCAACGAAGGCGCGCTGGAAATAAACTTTCCTGCATCCGATGAAGATTTTGAGGTAAAGGCCTATCGCTTGTATAACAATGGGTTTTGGCGACGTTAACAACTTAAATGAGGAAGCATAATACTATTTGCCACCACCTTCACATTGGGGCGAGTCAGCCACCTTGCCTGCCTTTTCAAAATATTCATCCGGTGTCATGGTATGTAACGCCAGAGCGTGAATTTGTTGTAATTCTTCTGCCAGTGCATCATTAATCATACGATGGCGGGCGATTAACATTTTTCCATCAAAGGCGTTGCTCACAGCGACTACCTTAAAATGAGACTCTGTGGCCGGGCCGCTGTGCATATGGCTTTCATTTGTGACCTCCAGAACCTCAGGTTGCAGCGCTGTAGTGAGTTTTTTTTCGATTATGGTTTGCATTGACATGGGTTTTCTTCCAAATAGGATTAATCGACTTCAATATAGCGTCAATTTTGGGGCAAAGCGAAAATACACAAGATAAACAGGAGAAAAAGGCAAAAAAGTAGGGGGGTGTACTTTATAATAGTCCTTTAAGTTGTTTATTAAGGGCAAATAAACTCAAATGATTGTTTTAGGCATTGAATCTTCCTGTGATGAGACAGGAATTGCTATTTATGACACCAAAAGCGGGCAGTTATTGGCAGATCAACTCTATTCACAGGTAAGCCTTCATGCTGAATATGGCGGTGTAGTGCCTGAACTGGCTTCACGTGACCATATTCGTCGCGTCGTCCCTTTAGTTCGCCAATCTTTATCTGAGGCTAATCTATCATTGCAGGATCTGGATGGCATTGCTTATACTTCTGGTCCTGGTTTGATCGGCGCGTTAATGGTTGGTGCCTCGGTGGGACGCTCTTTAGCATGGGGCCTGGGGATTCCAGCTGTGGGTGTTCATCATATGGAAGGGCATCTTTTGGCCCCAATGCTGGAAGATAATCCACCTGAATTTCCCTTTGTGGCCTTACTCGTTTCTGGCGGCCACACCATGCTGGTTGAGGTTGAATCAATTGGTGAATATCGTATTCTGGGTGAGTCACTGGATGATGCGGTGGGTGAGGCGTTCGATAAAACAGCCAAAATGCTTGGCCTGGCCTATCCCGGTGGGCCGGTTTTGGCCGCATTGGCAGAGAAGGGTGAGCCGGGTGTTTATGAGTTCCCACGTCCCATGGTGCGTCAGGGCGGACTGGACTTTAGCTATAGTGGTTTAAAAACATTTGCCTTAACCACCTGGAATCAATCAGATAAAACCGAGCAAGACAAAGCCAATATTGCCCATGCATTTCAGGAAGCG
Organism: Thiotrichaceae bacterium; assembly: GCA_027083815.1. Taxonomy (GTDB): domain Bacteria; phylum Pseudomonadota; class Gammaproteobacteria; order Thiotrichales; family Thiotrichaceae; genus Cocleimonas. The sequence goes on along the minus strand of JALWMR010000046.1, from coordinate 1,815 downwards.
GTGGTCGATACCCTTTTTATAAAATGCCGCCGTGCTCTGGAGGCCGTTGAAGGCAAGCGTCTGGTTATCGCCGGTGGGGTTGGCGCAAATAAGCGTTTACGAGAAAAACTGGCCGAGCTGGATGCAGAGGTGTTCTTTCCACAAATACAGTTTTGCACCGACAATGGTGCAATGATTGCCTATGCAGGCGCTATCCGATTAGAAGCGGGTCAAACAGAGGAAGCGACTATCGCACCCAGGCCACGTTGGTCTCTGGAACAGTTGAGTGGTTTGGGTGCTTAGCCATCAACCGTATGATAAACATTTTGCACATCATCATTATCGTTTAACAGTGCTAATAATGTTTCAAACATTTCGGCATCAGCGCCACTTAACGGGGTCGGGTTTTGTGCAAGGTATTGGATTTGGTCAATGTCAAAATCAATATCAGGGAAAGCATCAACCAGCGCCTGGCGTGTTTTTCCATATTCAGTATTGGGAGCAAACACGCTAATCTTGCCATCTTCACTTTCAATATCGGTCACATCAATATCAGCTTCCATTAACGCTTCTAATACGGCGTCTTCATCATCGCCATCAAATACAAATATTGCCAGGTGATCAAACAGGTGTTGAACTGTGCCCGGAGTGCCTATTTTTGACTTTGCCTTGGTAAAGCACTGACGCACATCGCCAAAGGTGCGGTTTGGATTATCGGTCAGGCACTCAACCAACACCATACTGCCACCGGGGCCAAAGCCTTCATACAGGGCAGGCGAAAAATCCTCACCACCACCGCCTTTGGCTTTATCAATGGCCTTGTCGATAACATGCGCCGGAACTTGATCTTTCTTGGCTCGGTCTATCAAACTGCGCAAGGCCAGATTACCATCAGGGTCAATACCGCCGGCTTTGGCACAAACATATATTTCACGCCCGTATTTGCTGTAGACCTTGGCCTTCATATCCGATGTTTTAGCCATTGATTCTTTGCGGTTTTGGTAAGCTCGACCCATAATTTTATCCTGCTTGTTACTTTCTATAAGGTGGCAAATCTTACAGACTCGTTATTGTTTAGGGAAGCACCAAACAATTAAATCTTCGGAGAAAAGGGCCAGCCGAGCCGTAGGCGAGACAATGTCGGAGGAACGACGACAACCCGAAGGGCGGAAGAAATCCGTAAAAAAGGTGGGGGGTGTACTTTATATTCCATTATAATCGCTCAAATGAGCAAAAATAGCATTCCACCTGACGTACAAAAACGCGTAAATGAGCTTCACAAGCTGCTTCATTATCATAATTATCGTTATTATGTTCTGGATGATCCTGAAATATCCGATAGCGAATATGATCGCCTAATGCGGGAACTTCAGGATATTGAAGCGCAATATCCCGAAGCACGCACACCCGATTCCCCCACCCAGCGTGTTGGTGCACCACCTCTGGATTCCTTTGAGGAGGTCAAACACCTTGTACCAATGCTTTCACTGAGTAATGCCTTTACCGACGAAGAGGTAATTGCCTTTGAAAAACGCTTGCTAGATCGGCTCAATAAAAATCGAGATAAGCCTTTAAGCACGCTTGAATTTGCCTGTGAGCCTAAACTGGATGGCCTGGCTGTAAGCCTGTTGTATGAAAATGGCTTGCTAATACAAGCAGCAACTCGTGGAGATGGTGAAACGGGTGAAAATATCACCGAGAATGTACGCACCATTCGCACCGTGCCCTTACGACTACGGGGCGATAATATACCTACCCGCCTCGAAGTGCGCGGAGAAGTATTTATGCCAAAAGCATCCTTTGAGGCATTGAATAAAAAAGCACGTGAACGTGGCG
>JALWMR010000045.1 GCA_027083815.1 Thiotrichaceae bacterium | reverse complement strand
ATTTATTTGAGCGAAAGAGTCTACGACAGATATTAAAACCAGATTCCCCGAGGCATAAAAAAAGGGAACCTCAAATGAGGCTCGTCTTTTAATTATAAACTGTGGGACAGCAGTAGGTTTAGAGCGTCTTTTTATATTAACAATATCAAAAATATATAATTAAAAAGTACACCCCCCACCTTTTTATGGCTTTTCTCTATGAGATCAACACAGGGTCAATAAACACCCATAAAAAAGCGGCTCAAGTGAGCCGCCTCTATTGGTTTAAGAGAAGATCTGTGGCGCGCCTAATTGGTCGTGTATCTGATTCGCCAGTTCTGGCTGAATACGTAAACCATTTGCTAAATCAGCAAGATACTGTGCTTCCTTATTATTATCTAGATCAATCGCCATTAATGAAACGGCATAGATTTGCTGCTCCATGCCGCGTGGAATGCTTTGTACAAACGCATCAACATCCAGTGGTGCATTAAATTCAGAGCGAACAAAATCAGCTTCAGCCTGCGTTATATCGCCCAGTTTGGCAATGATCTTATCTTGCTCATCCTGATCTATGCTTCCATCTGCTTTGGCTGCATTTATCATGGCACGTATAATCAATGTGGCTTGGTCGGCAGCTTCACGCTGATCGACTCCCTGAGGTAAGAAGTCAGTGTCGTCAGGTCGCGGGTTAGGTGCATCTCTATTTTGTGCCTGTGCATACTTGCTCACCGCTGCACCAAGGAGGCCACCAAGGCCGCCCGAACCACCAAGATTTCCGCTGCCTTGAGAGCTACCACCACCAAGAATACTACCTAGGAGGTCGCCCATGCCGCCGCCAGATTGAGACTGACCACCACCCACCAGGCTACCCAGAAGATCGCCTAAGCCGCCGCCCGATTGTGGTTGCTGCGCACGACCACCTCCGAGTAGACCGCCGAGTACGTCACCCATGCTGCCGCCAGAGGTATTTTGCTGTCCAGCGCCAATCAGGTTGCCGAGTAAATCCCCCAGATTGCCACCACCCTGAGTTGGCTGGTTTTGAGCCTGGCCGAGTGCAGAACCTAAAATATTACCCAGCACATTACCGCCAGACCCTTTGGATAATGCGCCATTTCCTAATAGGCTACCCAAAATCTTTATTGTATCAATTGCATCCACAAGCAAATCTCCTTTTGATGAAAAATTACCTTAATTATCAAGGTGTATGTGAGAGTCTAGCACAGATGCGCTATTATTTGACTCTATAGTTAACTTTAGGGTTTATAATCGATTTATCAAGTAATGGAGTAATATTCGTGCGAATTGGCGAGCTGGCAAAAAATACCGGATTTCAGGTTGAAACCTTACGCTACTACGAGAAGCAGGGTTTGTTAACGCCTGTATCTCGCACCCAGGCGGGTTATCGTGAATATGATGAGGAGTCTTTAAAACAACTGCATTTTATCAGGCAGGCCAAAATGGTGGGATTTTCCTTAAGTGAAATCTGTGAATTACTGGCACTGCGGGTAGAACGAGATCAGCATAGTTGTGGCGATGTGAAGTCGATAGCCGAACAAAAAATAAAGAAAATAGATGTAAAAATAAATGAGCTAAACAGGATGCGAAAAGCACTGCATAAAATTACCGATGCTTGCTGTGGCGGTTCGGAGCCGGCAACATCATGCACCATTTTAAATGCATTGGAAGATGCTAATAGCTTAATTGAGAGATAAAGTATTCTATGAAAGTAACTGATATTTTTGAGAAAACAGGTGTGCTGAGTACCATGGTTGCTTCGATGAGTTGTGGCTTTTGCTTTCCCTTTTTAGCGTCTTTAGGCGCATCACTGGGGATTGGCTTTTTATCGAATTTTGAAGCCTTTTTTATTGTCACCCTGATTCCTTTGATGGCCTGGTTTATTATTGCCATGCAAACTTATGCCTGGTGGAATCATCGCAAATATATTTATCTGTTTTTTGGCTTGTTAGGACCAGTAACGATATTGATCCTTAAACAGTTTTTCTGGATGGCTCCATGGAGAACCGAGGTATATTACATGGCTTTGGCAAGCATGTTGATCTATTCTGTTTTTACACTTTTCAAACCTCCGATGAAAACCTGTTGCGTGGCAAAAAGTCGTTCTACAAGCAACGCTAATTAATTCAGAATTTTCTTAATAAACGTCTCTTTAATACATGGCAGTGTAAATTATGATTGAATTTCTACAAAATTTATTGGATCTTAGCCTGGAGGCAGCCCCCTGGCTGGTACTTGGTTTGGTTATTGGTGGTTTGATAAAAGCTCTGGTGCCGATTAGTTTTTTGCAAAAGCATCTGGGAGGGAGTGGTTTTGTATCCATTATAAAAGCTGCCTTATTTGGTGCGCCTTTGCCCTTATGTTCATGTGGAGTGATTCCTGCTGCACTTGGCTTGCGCCGGGCGGGAGCCTCAAAGTCGGCAACGGTTTCCTTTTTAGTCTCTACGCCTGAAACTGGCGTCGATTCGGTAACCATTTCTTATGCTCTGCTGGGACCTTTTATGGCGATTGTACGACCTGTTGCCGCGATAGTTTCAGCCATTACAGCTGGTTTATTAGTGAAAAAATCAGAACAGAAAGAAGCTGATGTTGAAAAGCACCCGCACGATCATAGTCATCAAGATACTGAGGCCGGAGAAGACAGCTGTTGCAGTTCTGCAAAGGTGGCCACTGAGCAGGGGGGGAATGAAACTGCAAGCTGTTGTAGTAATGAAAACAGTTCTGAGACCAGTTCGTGTTGTGGAACCGATCATAACGAACAGACAGAAAGTCAATCGAAAGGCTTTTGGCACGAGGCATGGAAAGGCATTGTCTATTCATTCGATACGCTATTTGTTGATGTTTTCTTCTGGCTGGTGGTCGGTCTTATCTTTGCGGCACTGGTGAAAACGTTTATACCTGCAACCTTTATGGCTCAGTGGGGCAGCGGTCTGCCCGCCATGTTGGTCATGCTGGTAATTGGCATACCCATGTATGTTTGTGCGACTGCATCCACACCTATTGCAGCGGGCTTGTTGCTCGCGGGAGTGTCACCAGGTGTTGCCATGGTGTTCTTAATGGCAGGGCCGGCAAGTAACATTTCCACCTTGGGCGTGATTGGTAAAGAGCTGGGTAAACAAGCGTTAATGGCTTATCTGATAGGCGTTGGCGTGGTTGCTTTACTAACAGGCTATGTGGTGGATTATCTGGTTAGCGCATGGAATATTGATGTACAGGCTCAAATAGCGCATTCACAGGATATTGTAAATCCGGTTATAGCCTGGGCTTCTTTATTGTTACTGACTGCAGTTGTTCTTAAACTGAAACTGGGAAAGTACTTTGTTTCAAGTAAATTGGCGAGTAGCTAATTAACGCCTTTGATCCAGTAGCCAGAGTGCGAGCGCTACGCTGATTAATGCACATTGCGCCAGTGCAAAATGTTGGGTATTGGCTCCTAACATGGCAACAATGATATTGACTGAAATTCCATTAAACCCCATATGAATAAAGCTTTGCATCGCTGATGCGCTACCACGATTGTGTGGAAAACAGTTGATTATCATAATGCTCAATAGTGGCATGATGGTCGCCAGGCTAATTGAATAAAAAATGAGAGGTATCAATAACGTTATTATTGATGTTTCAAATAGGGTAGAAATAAGAAGATTTATCAAAGCGATAAGAAACATGGCAAGCAAGAAAACAAGCAGCATTTGTCGCTCGCTGATTCGACCGATAAGGTGATTAGAAATAACCGCACCGATTAAAATACCGCTAACCACCGGAATAAATAAAATATAAAACTCATCCGGTTGATAGTGCAAAACATTAAATAAAATGGTCGGTGCGCCAGCAACATAAAGAAAAAAGCTGGAAAAAGCACAAGCCAATATAAATACCAATCGTAAATAATGGGGATTGCTTAATACCTTTGCATAAACTTTAGTTACTTTGACAATATGAATGGAGTTGCGTTTTAATTTGGGTAAGGATTCACGAGTTGTTATCAGGCTAAAAAGTAATACGCTGAAAGCATAGATGCTTAAAAACCAGAAAATAGAGCGCCAGCCAAAGGCATCATGCAACAGGCCGCCAATAATCGGTGCAATAGCGGGTGAGATGGCAAATAACATCATTGCCTTGGACATCACCTTCTGTGCCGCTTTGGTGTCTAATAGATCACGTACCATGGCGCGTGCCGAAATCAGGGAGCCACCGATCGCCAAACCTTGCATAATACGAAACAACAAAAACTGCTCATAACTGTTTGCCATGGCACAGGCTATTGATGCCAATCCATAGCCCCCTAATGCCAGTAAAATAACCGGCTTGCGGCCAATCCAGTCGGCTATTGCTCCCCAAATCAGGGTTGCCACGGCAAATGCTATCAGGTAGGCGCCCAGAGTCTGGGTCATCAGGGTGCGGCTTATGGATAGTTCCTGCTCTATGCTCTCAAAGGCGGGCAGATAGGTGTCGATGCTAAACGGGCCAATCATGGACAACAGTGACACTAATAAGGTCAGTTGCCATAGCTTAGGTCCGTGTGCGTTCACAATAGGATCGTTATTATTTACGTTTTAGACCCAGCGGATCATCGGGATCAATCCCATCCATAAAGGGTAACTTGCGATCCATATTGGTGACCTGGTAGACCAGCCCCATCCAGTTTTTCATGATGGCAGCACCGGTGTCGTGCCAGCTATTGTCGATATGATCCAGAATCAGCTTTTCGGGAAATACAGGTAGTGCTTTATTGGCATTAATTGCTTCAATCAGGCGATATTGGTACTCATCAAAAATCGCCCTGGTGTGAGTATCAAAATAATGCTTTGGGAAGGGCGGATATTCAATGATTTGACGGTCTTTGTAGGCTGCGGCAAATAAGCCCACTTCGCGTTTGTACTCTTTAAGCAAACTGATGCTGTCATATTCAGGGTGACCCTGAAAATAAACGGTGCGAAAACCGTCCGGGCTGACCGCCATTTGTACGCCTGCTTCCCTGCTTTCTGCCAGAACGGGCAGACCAGCCGCATCAAACTGCTCGCGGTCAACTTGGTTATAACGTGAGTGAGGCACATCAAAGCGGGTATTAATACCGCGCACCAGAGGGTGTTGACGATTGGTTACCCGATGGCTGAATACACCCCAGCGCTTGTGCCGCAAATGGCGGCGTGGCTGATTGTAGTGTAATTCGAGCGAGGCATGGGTCGCCAGACAGGAGCACAGTGTTGAGGTAACATTCTGATGCGCCCAGTTAAAGACATCACTGAGTGGTTGCCAAAAAGGCTCATCGGGCAAGCGAGGCTGAGTCACATTGGCACCGGTAATAATCAGCGCATCCAGCCCCATATCCTGTATCTCTTCAAAGCTTTTATAATAATTTTGAATATGTTCTTGTGTTTTTTCGCCGCGTTTAAAAACAGGCAATGTAAAGGGGTGGATATTAAACTGTGCAATGGGGTTGCTTTCACCCACCAGACGAAAAAACTGGCGCTCGGTAGCTTCAATCGCCGCATCGGGCATCATATTAAGCAAGCCAATGTGCAGGGCGCGAATATCCTGATGCGCCGCCTCTCCGGGGCGCAGTATAATCTGACCCTCCTGTTTAAGGCGTTTAAAGGTGGGTAGATTATTATGTGCAACTAAAGGCATAAACTATCCTGCCTGCTCATCCAGAGCGTTTTCGACCAAAGCTAAAAAGTCGGCTTCGTCCTTAATTTTATACAAGTCTTTTGTTTTAATGGTGTAGCCGTATTTTTTTGCAATAGCCTCATAACGTGGAATTCGCGAATAAAACAAACGTGGGAATACCCAGCGCACAAACTCATCCGGATCGATCATGGCGACATATTCCAGATTGTTTTCAGCCATATAAATGGCAAGCTGCTCATCTAAAAAGTCGGCACGATAATACATTGGCTTAGGAGATGACTTGGCGCGTGCAATCAAGCGTTTTTCATCTTCCTCATTCGCCTGTATATACAAAAATACCGTGTTTTCAGCCAGCATGTCCATCAATTTATCATCATCCAGCTCGCAAATACTGCCGCCAGCGTCATTGATAAAATGATTAAAACCATATATTTGGCGTGCTTTTCTAATAAACTCTGGAACATCTCTCATGGCAGCTAGTTCGGCTTCTTTAAAAAGACGCTGGCGGTGTTTAAACTCTTCAAGGGGAAGTCCGCCTTTTTCGGGATCACCCAGTTTTCCCAGAAAGGTAGAGACCACATCCAGATTATCAATGGTGATATTATTATTGATGTAAATTGAATCAGAACGTAATAAATCGCGTAAAAAAGGGACTTGCATCGCCTTAATCTTAATATTATCCAGAATAGGCTCGTTTAAATAACGGGTGCCAATGCGATAATCGCCTGAATAATGAAACCAGTCGCTTTTGCGTAAAATATTGGATAAAAAGGTCTTGCCCACCCCAGACATACCCAGCAAAGTAATCGATTTATGCTCTTTATCGCGGAATTCCTGTGCGCTTAGTTTCACGGATTAGTCTCATAATGAATAAAAGAAAAG
>JALWMR010000044.1 GCA_027083815.1 Thiotrichaceae bacterium | reverse complement strand
CAATCTATCGTATCCCCAGTCGTTCAATGGAGCCAACTTTGCGGCCTGGGGACTATATTTTTGTTTCTACGGTTTCGTATAAACACCATAAACCGCAAACAAAAGACATTATTGTGTTTACTCGTCAAGATGCATCATTAGCTGTGGTTAAAAAAATCCCTTATATCAAACGAGTGATAGCGATTGGTGGCGAGCAGGTGAAAATCGAAAGGGGGAAAGTTTTATTAAATGGAAAACTGCTAAAAGAAAATTATGTGCAAAGTAGTAATAACAGCTCGCCTTATTCTAATCAGATGAAAATAAAACAGGTTCCAAAAGGTTTTGTTTTTGTATTGGGTGATAACCGGGATAATAGTAGCGATGGCAGGGTTTTCGGTATGATTCCTTTAAGTGATGTGTTGGGAAAGGCAACACGATTATTGTATGGCAGAAATTCGCGCTCATGGAAAGTTATTCAGTGAAAGGCTTATTTGTTACCGGAACAGATACCGGTGTTGGAAAAACATGGGTGGCCGCCAGACTAATACTTCATTTAAAGTCCCTCGGTTTGGATATTGAGCCTCGAAAGCCTGTTGAGTCAGGCTGGACTGATGAAAAAGAATCCGATGCCTGGGCATTGGCAGAAGCAGCAGGAAAAACAGACAAAATTGCTGAAATCTGCCCAAATCATTTTAAAGCTGCGATATCCCCCGATAGAGCTGCGGAAAAAGAAGGTGAGTTGATTACAATTGCCTCAATTTATCGACAGTGTATTGAAACAGTTAAACAAGAGCAATTTCTCATTGTTGAAGGTGCCGGTGGCTTTTACTCTCCTCTCTGTTCAGATGGTTTAAATGCTGATTTAGCTATCAAGCTCAAGCTTCCGGTACTACTTGTGGTTGCTAATCGTCTTGGCTGTATTAATCATACTTTACTCACCCTTAAAGCCATCAATGATAACAAGGTATTGGTGCGAGGGCTTGTCTTGAATGATGTAGATGGCCTTGGCTTTAATAATAGTATGAATAATGATGAAGCCTTAAAAGAACTAACAAATCTTCCCGTTTTTTGTATTGAAAATGAGCCTGATTCGTTAGCAAATAATCAGGCTCTGGATGAACTTGCCATGTTAGTTAAAAGCACAAAATGAGCCTGATCGATATTTTAATTCCGCTCTATATTTTGATTAGTCTCGGGTATATTTTAAGTAAATATCAGTTTCCAAATACCGAATTCTGGCCGGGCATTGAGCGTATGACCTACTATATTCTCTTTCCTACGCTAATTTTTGTTGCCTTGGTTAAGGCCGAAATAGACAGCTCACTGCTTTTTAAAGTAGCTATTGTTACCTTAATCCCTGCTCTAGTCTCAAGCTCTATTCAGTGGTTTGGTTTACTATCACCGAATATATCTCGTGCTACCTTTTCATCCATGTTCCAGGGGGCACTGAGAAACAACACGGCGATATCGCTGGTCATTGCCGACTGGATGGTGCCCGATAGAGGGCTTGTCATTATGGCCGTGATTATTTTAATCATGGTGCCAATGAATAATCTTGCCTCCATCTATGTGCTGATGCGTTTTGGAGAAAGCAACAAAGAGATTTCAATTAGCCTATGGAAAAGCATCCTAAGTAATCCGTTAATAATCAGTTGTATCCTCGGTTTATTTTTTAATGCGAGTGGTATCGGCTTGCCACGATCTTTGCTTGAAACAGCTGATTTTTTAGGTCGTAGTGCTTTGCCATTTGCTTTATTAGCGGTTGGTGCAGGTTTAAAGTTTGGAACGATATTTAATAATAAACTTGCTATTTCTTTTAGTAGCCTTGCAAAAATAATAGTAACGCCCTTCCTTAGCTGGAGCCTGTGTCTTTTCTTGGGTGTCGAATCGGAAATTGCCAAAGTTGCCATAATCTTTTCTGCAATGCCGACGGCAGTATCTTCTTACATCCTGGCGCGACAAATGGGCGGGGATGCAGAGAGTATGGCTCAAATAATTACCTTCCAGACCATTGCTGCCGCCTTTACACTGCCTGTTTTCTTACTAATTGCCCAATCTTATGGGTAATTAGTGATATTTCTCATGAAGATCGGCGCAATAGAATACCTATCACGTCCTAAAGTAACTATAAAAGTACACCCCCCACCTTTTTATGCGTTTTGTAAACGCTCCCTGCGGGTGGTCGTCGCTGCGCTCCAACATTGTCTCGCTACGCTCGGCTGCCCTTTTTCTCCATGGCTCCCTTAAAATCTTACTATACTCATCGTTATGAAACAGAAAACTACCTCAAAATGACTGATTACTTATTTCAATTGCCCGAACAGAGTAGTGGCACCTTACAAGCTCAAATTCAGGAAATGATGGTTAATGCAATTTTAAAAAAGCATTTACCAGCAGGAAGTCTATTGCCTTCTGGGCGAAAACTGGCACAACAATTGAAGGTATCCAGAAATACTGTCGTTCTGGCTTATCGGTGTTTAATGGATGAGGGTTTTATTGATTCTCGAGAGCGAAGCGGTTTTTATGTTTGTGACAATGTTTTATCCGGGCATGCTAAAAACCAAAAAATTCCCAGGGTTTCGACAGACTCAACAACACAAAAGGTTGATTGGGCAAAAAAACTCTGCACTAAGCCAGATTCGTTAAGCTATATGCGCCGTCCCGAAAATTGGCAGGATTATCCTTATCCTTTTATTTATGGGCAATATGATAAGCAAATATTTCCTATTTCAGACTGGCGCGATTGTTGTCGCGCTGCTGCGGGTATTTCGGCTATCTATAACTGGGCGCCGGATCATATCGATCAGGATAACGCAGAGCTTATTAAGCAAATACATGAGAAGCTATTGCCACGACGGGGAATCTTTGTCGAGCGTGAAGAAATACTGGTTACGATAGGTGCACAACATGCTATTTATCTGGTGGCAAATTTACTGCTGAACAAGGATAAGCGGGTAGCCGTTGAAAATCCGGGTTATCCTGATGCGCGTAATACCTTTTTAACAAAAACTGATCACCTTACCCTGCTGGATGTGGATGATGAAGGTATTGTGCTTGATGATCGGCTACAAGACTGTGATTGTGTTTATACAACGCCTAGCCACCAATATCCGACAACAGTCACCATGAGTAAAGAAAGGCGCATTGCTTTGTTAGAGTCGGCCAAAAAAAATGATTTTATTATCATCGAAGATGACTATGAGTCAGAGTTGAATTATCTGGGTACTCCCATCCCGGCTTTAAAAAGTTTAGATGATGAAGGGCGAGTTATTCATTTGGGAAGTTTGTCTAAAACATTGGCGCCGGGTATCCGTTTGGGATTTTTGGTTGGGCCAAAAGATTTTATCCGGCAAGCCCGTGCATTGCGGCGCTTAATGTTGCGTCATCCACCAGCCAATAACCAGTTTATTATTAGCCTCTTTTTGAAGCGTGGCTATCATGATGCGCTTGCCAGAAGAATTACTAAAAAGTTGTATAAGCGTTCAGTCTTGATGAAGCAGTTGCTTGAGAATTATTTTCCACAAGCATTTTCAACCTTGTCTTTTGGCGGTTCATCCTATTGGATTAAGTGTCCATCAGGCGTGGATAGTCAAGTGCTCGCTAACGCGGCGAAGAAGCAGGGAATACTGATTGAACCGAGTAGTTCTTTTTATCATCAAAGTAGTTCGAACAGTGACTATTTTCGGCTTAGCTTTTCGTCAATAAATTCAGACAAAATAGAACAGGGAATACCACTGCTTGCGACACTTCTTGATCGTCTTAATCGACGCTAAAAATAAGCCTATTTAAGAAATGTGTACTGGTAGCCTTTGCTACTCAAAATTAACTTATTACCATCAATATAGTCGATGCCATATTTAAGAATAATGTCATTCTCATCAACCGGTGAAAGGTTGGTGATATACAGAAGCCCATTTTTTATGTACCAGCTTTCAGCATCAACAGAGAAAGCATCCGCTAGTAAACAGGCCGAGCCGCCAGACTGATAGTAACGGTTCTTATAAAAGCGCTGGCTCCAGGTAGTATCGTTACAATCATCTTTTTGGCGCTGATATTTCCAGGTGCCAGTAGTAAGAAGTGCTTCGGTGCGTAAATCCTTTTTGGTTTTAAGAGGGTGGCTTTGCAGATTTACTGAGCCAACAGTCGCCAATTGTTTAAGATTGCTACAGCCGGATAAAAAACTAGCTACTATAGCCACTAAGAGTACGGTTACTACTGCTCGATAGCTACGAGAAAAGGTTGTGCAGATTCCCATCATGTTACCAATTTATTCCTGGATCAAAATTAAGGTTTATTGTTGGTAGGCATTGTGGCATATCCAGGCGCTTATCAAAAGGACAAAACAGCTAAAAAGTGGGGGGGTGTACTTTTTTGTTATTATATGAGGCCTTTACCGATGAGATGAGGGTAAAACAAACGGTTAAAGACCTCTATTTATTATAGAAGTCCTGATTAAGTCGATTAGTAAGCTTAAATAATGGGACTTGTTCAGGAATTTCTTAAGTTTTACGTCTTTTGCGATGATTATTGCAGGTCATTTGCTAATGCCTGGCGATAATTTTGTGGAACCGGTGAAACAGCGTGGGTGTAGTTCTCATGATCAATTCCAACGCTGATATTTGCACCTTCTTTTACCGCTTCGATCATGTCAGGTGTTAACTCAAAACGCATAAAGTGTACGGCCGATGTTTTTTCTTCAGTTTCGCGTTCTAGGTCTTCATTAGAAATAGCATAAACCTTGTCAAAGCCATCTACCTGCACCCAGGTTTTACGATCAATGCCGATTAAGTTTTCTAACGCTTTTTTACGTTCATCCACATCGACGTACTCAATCATCATGGTTGCCTTCCAGTTACTGCCATCAGGAATTAATGGGTTATAGGCTGCCAATTCTTCATTGATGCCCTCTGCGTCAAAAATCTTTTCGGCGCGTAACATTTCCTGAATTTGATATTGAATGGTTAAGGGGTCTTCGAAGTACATGGTGACATGTGGGCCGATAGCCAGGTTACGGTTTTTTTTGTGCTCCATAACCTTAGCGCGCATTTCAGGGCGTATTTCGGCATATTTTTCTAAAGAGTAAAGATCATCGCGTGTTAGTTTGTTGGGCATTTCGTTGTTTCCGTTTACTGTTATAGACCGTATGCAATGCGTAATAGTGTCAGTGGATGATACGGTTTTGAGTCATCTTTCAGGCCATTTTCAATCTGGTGGCCCGCCATGGGGCAATCGCTGCTGTAATAATTGGATTCTGCTTTTTTTACCTTGCTGATAACCGGACGACAGATTTTCATTGAAATATCGTGAAACTCCTCTTTAACCGCATAAGTGCCATCGTGGCCCGAGCAACGCTCAATCGTTTCAACGGAGGTATCCTGTATCAGGGTTAACAACTCTCTGGTTTTTAAGCCCATATTTTGTACTCGCAAATGACAGGCAGCGTGATAGGCAATCTTACCCAGTGAATCCTTAAAGTTAGTATTTAGCTGACCTTCTTTATGGCGTAGCATCAGATATTCAAAGGGGTCAAAAATATGTTCTTTTACTTTTTGCACATCGGCATCATCCGGGAACATCAAGGGCAGTTCCTGTTTAAACATCAGGACGCAGGATGGTACAGGGGCAATAATGTCCCAGCCAGCATCAATCTTTTTGAGCATTTCGGGGATATTTACATTTTTAGCATGTTCAACTGCTTTCAGGTCACCCAGCTCCAGCTTGGGCATACCACAGCATACCTCTTTATCCACCAGGGTCACCGGAATATCGTTATGATCCAGCACCAGGGTTAAATCTTCTAGCAGGTGTGGCTCGTTGCGGTTGCCATAGCAGGTAGCAAAAATAGCAACTTTGCCGGTGGTTCTGCCAATGGGTGTTGCATTATTAAGATGCTTGTTAATCTTTTTTACCCGCTTGCGGCCGGTAACGCTATGATATTCCGGCAAGACTGCATCGGGGTGTATACCCAGTACTTTTTCTAAAGCTTTGCGTGCCAGGCCATTTTGATTGGCTGTATTAACAATAGTCGAAACAACGGGTATTCCTGCAAGGCTGCCGACTGTATCGGTGGCAGAAAGAATTTTGTCACGCGTTTTAACTTCGCCTTTTTTATACTTAACCGCTTTAGCGCGTAACATTAAATGAGGGAAGTCTACATTCCATTCATGCGGAGGTGTGTAGGGACATTTGGTCATATAACACAAATCGCACAGGTAGCATTGATCGACGACTTTTACATAGTCTTTTTTATCAACACCATCGACCTCAAAGGTATCTGATTCGTCAACCAGATCAAACAAGGTTGGAAAAGCATTACACAGGCTCACACAACGGCGACAGCCATGACAGATGTCGTAAACACGTTCCAGCTCTTTGTTGAGTGAATCCTCATTGTAAAAATCAGGGTTTTTCCAATCAAGCGGGTGACGAGTCGGTGCTTCTAAATTTCCTTCGCGTATTGCCATTTTTCAACCTTTTAGAATGTGTTCCTTTCCACCTGTTTAAAGGGTGGAAAGGAAAGACTTGTGAGCTAAACTTTAGCTGTCCAGATTATCAAGTGCCTTCTGGAAGCGGTTTGCGTGTGAACGCTCTGCTTTGCCTAGTGTTTCAAACCAGTCAGCAATCTCGTCAAAACCTTCTTCACGAGCCGCTTTAGTCATGCCGGGGTACATGTCTGTGTACTCATGTGTTTCACCCGCAATGGCTGATTTCAAGTTATCTGCGGTTGCGCCGATAGGTAAACCAGTTGCCGGATCCCCTGTTTCTTCCAAATACTCCAGATGACCATGTGCGTGGCCGGTTTCGCCTTCTGCGGTAGAGCGGAAAACAGCGGCAACATCGTTGTATCCTTCAACGTCTGCTTTTGCTGCAAAGTATAGATAACGACGGTTGGCCTGTGATTCACCGGCAAACGCATCTTTTAAATTTTGCTCTGTTTTAGTTCCTGCAAGAGACATATGTGTTTCTCCTTTGTTTATGTTATTTGTACAAATAGTCCTGACATGAGTTTGTCTGGAGTCTGTAATATAGGAGGCTTTTACAAATAGGTCTAATTAAATAATCCGAATGTTTCAATGCATAAAAGCGAACGTTTATTTCTTGTGTATTTTGTTGGTGGGCAATGCAGTTTCCAGATTGGGGTAAACTAACTCCACGTTTAATAGCATAAGCATTTTATTATTTTTTATTCGGCGTGATTCTTTAAGATAAGAAACCATGCCCGCACTCAGGGTGGCTTCTGCTTCTGCCATGGTGATTTGTGGCGGACGGGGCAAGTTTGCATAATCGGCAATATGGTTGAAATAATCGGTCATGCTGCTCGGGCTGCCATCGCAAACATTTATAACTTCAATCGTGTCGTTGACACATTTTGATTCCATTGCTGATTTGCAGATATTAGCCAGGTCATCAGCATGAATGCGGTTGGTGAAACCAGCCTCCTCTTTTTTAACAATGGGCAAGCCTTTTTTAAGTCGCGCCAGAGGCAGACGATCATTTGCATAAATGCCGGGAACACGCAGGATAACTGTTTTAACTGAATGTTTTGTGGCAAAGGCTTGCACGTTTTGCTCGGCTGATAAACGTCGTTTGGCTCTTTCAGCAACGGGTTTGAGCGGTGTTGCTTCATCTATCCATTCGCCTTTACTATCCCCATATACGCCCGTGGTGCTGATTAAAACAATCCGCGCTGGGATAGCATTTGCATGAGTGATATTATCAAGAAATGCTTTTAGTCGGGTATCTTGAGTGCCTGTAGACGGTGGCGGTGCAAAGTAATAAAGCCCCGCATCTTTTATGTTATCAATTAACTGTGGTGGTAGGGGTAGCGTAGAATCCAGATCAAAACGAAAGGCTTTAACACCCTGCTTTTTACATGCCTGAGCCGATGTCTGGCCTTGTATAAGCCCCAAAACAGGCTGTTTATCAGTGTAAAGCTGTGCAACACGCCGGCCTATATCGCCACAACCGATTATAATAACGTTAGAAAGTACACCCCCCACCTTTTTATGGCTTTTTAAGTCACTCTTGGGGTAGTCGTCACTATGCCCCGACATTGTCTTGCTCCGCTCGGCTTGCCTTGTTCACCAAAGTAGCTTAAAACAGATTATCTACAATCATCAGTAAGATATTCAGACCAATGATGGCAACCAGTGGGGATAAATCCATCATGCCAATAATGGGCACAACACGACGTATAGGGCGCAAGATGGGGTTGGTCAGGCTGTTTACCAGAGGCGAAACGGGGTTGCCTTGCGTGCTGCCTATCCAGCTGGTTACGGCTTGAATGATTAGGGCAAAGATATAAATCCAGATAATTGATTTAAGTAGTTCGCCAATGGCATAGATAATGGAGGCGGGAAAATGGATGCTGCCACTCGTGACTAACAGTAACAAACTGACTTTAATGAGTGTCAAAACAAAAGCAAGCACGACGGCAGCCGTATCGATAGCACCGACTGAGGGAATAAAACGACGCATTGGCACCAAAACCGGGTTGGTGATTTTAACCAGAAACTGGGATAACGGGTTATGAAAGCTGGCACCGGCATACCCTAGTAACAGACGAATCAAGACAGCTGCAATATACAGTGAGAAAATAGTCTCAATTAAAAAAGTGGCAATTTGGCCACCTAAGGACATACCGATTATTGCAGTCATGCCGAAGTTCATACCGATGTTGTCTCCATGTTATCTCCATTTCCCCACTAAGGACAAAAGTGCCAAAAAGGTGGGGGGTGTACTTTTTTAAATGTCTATAATCTATAAGTAAGCTTATGATCTTAATGCTTTTGAGCGATCAGAAGCGGCTTTTAAGGCAACATCGAAGAGTTCTGGCAACCCTCCATCCATTAATTCTTTGAGTGCTGCTTCGGTTGTGCCGCCTTTTGATGTAACCCGTTGTCTCAATATGGCGGCATCGTCGCTACTTTCAAGGGCTAGTTTAGAGGCTCCGAAGGCTGTTTGTAAGACCAGTAAGCGGGCTTCTTCAGCTGTTAATCCCAATTTTTGAGCCGCTTCCTGCATGGCTTCCATTACCAGAAAGAAATAGGCGGGGCCGCTACCTGAAACAGCCGTGACAGCATCTAACTTGTCTTCATCAGCAAGCCATAAGGTACTGCCAACGGCGCGCAAAATGCTTTCTGCCAGATCATGCTGTTCCGGAGTGACCCGATCGTTTGCGTATAAGCCCGTCATACCCGATTGAACCAGCGCCGGTGTGTTGGGCATGCAGCGCACAATAGGTAAAGCATTACTTCCAAGCCAGTTACTCATATTATCAATGCTAACCCCAGCTGCAATTGAAACAAGAAGCGGTGCTTGAGCTTGAATAATAGTTTGTAATGGTTCACAAACGGCCTGCATGATTTGTGGCTTAACTGCAAAAACGACAATATCTGCCCCATCTATCGCCTGAGCGTTATCGGCAAAGGTTTCGATCGATGGCCAAATCTTTTTAATGGCTTGTAACTGATCTGTACTTGGATCGGATATTCGAATGCTCAGTGGGGATTTGTCTTCAATGAGTCCGGCGATCAGGCTGCGAGCCATATTGCCTGCGCCTATAAACGTGATGGTGTTATTCTTTATTTGTTTCATGGTTTGATTATGCCTCACGGATTCCAAAAATAGCAGTGCCAATACGGACTATTGTAGCGCCTTCTGCAATGGCTGCCTCCATATCATCACTCATCCCCATGGATAAGGTATCTAACTGAAGATTTAACTGCTGGTTTATCGTTTCTTTTAGCTGAGCCAGTTTTGCAAAAGTGGCGCGTTGTTTGTGTATATTATGCTCTGGGGCGGGAATTGCCATTAATCCGCGCAGGCGCAAATTGGGTAAAGGCAAAATTTGTTCGCATAAGCTAATTGCTTGCTCAGGCAGCACACCAGATTTAGACGCTTCGCCACTGATATTGACTTGCACGCAAACGGATAGCGGTTTTAGTTCGGCAGGGCGTTGCTCACTGAGGCGTTTGGCAATCTTAAGACGATCAATGGTATGCACCCAATCTGCAATATGCGCAATCGTTTTCGTTTTGTTTGATTGCAGTGGGCCAATAAAATGCCACTCAATATCAAGTTCACTGAGTTGTTCGGCTTTGTCGGCAAGCTCTTGAACATAATTTTCGCCGAAAGCACTTTGCCCCGAATTATATGCTTCTTTAATCATGGAAGCGGGGTGTTTTTTGCTAACGGCAAGCAGCTGTACAGAATCTGGTTGACGATGATATTTTTGAATAAAACTGTTAATTTTGCTACCAGTTATCTGGAGATTGTCACGTATTGTCATGAGGTATGTTAAATTTAGGGTAGTAATAAAAAAGATAACAGAAGGTCTAAAAGACCACGTTACTAATCACGTTAATAATTATAACAATAATAAAAGAAGTCATTATGGATATCACACAGCTCCTCGCTTTTGCGGTAAAAAGTAAAGCCTCAGACTTACACATTTCCGCTGGACAGCCACCCATTATTCGTGTCGATGGTGACATGCGTCGTATAAATATGCCTGAATTAGAGCATAAAGAAGTACATAGCATGGTCTATGACATCATGAATGATAAGCAACGTAAAGCTTATGAAGAAAAATGGGAAACAGATTTTTCGTTTGAAATTCCCGGTGTTGCCCGTTTTCGTGTTAACGCATTTAATCAAAATCGTGGTGCAGCGGCTGTATTTCGTACTATCCCCAGCAAGATATTATCGCTTGAAGATCTAGATGCACCTGCTATTTTCAAGAAGATATCGGAAAAGCCACGCGGCCTGGTGCTGGTAACGGGGCCAACAGGTTCGGGTAAGTCAACAACGCTGGCGGCAATGATTGATTATAAAAATGAAAATGAGCACGAACATATTTTAACCATTGAAGACCCGATAGAATTTGTTCACACCAGCAAAAAAAGTTTAGTTAACCAACGAGAAGTCCATCGTGATACACAGGGTTTTGATGAAGCGTTGCGTTCAGCCCTTCGTGAAGACCCTGATACGATTCTGGTTGGTGAGATGCGAGATCTGGAAACAATCCGTCTTGCTTTAACCGCAGCGGAAACAGGCCACCTTGTTTTTGGTACATTGCATACAACCAGTGCGCCCAAGACCATCGACCGTATTGTTGATGTATTCCCGGCTGCCGAGAAGGACATGGTTCGTTCCATGATTGCAACGTCATTGCAGGCGGTTATTTCACAAACACTTTTGAAACGCGTGCAGGGTGGTCGAGTTGCCGCGCATGAAATACTAGTGGGCACCAATGCCGTGCGTAGCATGATTAAAGAAAACAAGCTGGCGCAAATGAAGTCTGCGATTCAAACGGGTGCTAGCGATGGTATGCAAACATTGGATCAGAGCTTACAAAAATTGCTAACCATGGGGCATATTACACGTGAAGTGGCCATGCAAAAAGCGGATAACCCACAAGCCTTGTTGCAAAGAGCCTAGTTACAGCGCACTTGATTATAAAGAGTGCAAAGAGTTTAAGCTTCAATCGGATAATTATAAGAACAGAATAAAATATTATGAATAAAGAAAGCGCAATCGGTTATGTTCACCAACTACTTCACTCCATGCTGGATAAAGGAGCCTCGGATCTATTTATTACTTCAGAAGCAGCTCCTTCAGTTAAGCTGGATGGACTTATGCAGCCTCTATCGGACCAACAATTAAGTGCTGAGCAGGCCGGGTTTATTGTTCGTTCGATTATGAATGATAATCAGCTTAAAGAGTTTGAAGAACATATGGAATGTAACTTTGCCATTAGTTTGCCCGGTAAGGCACGCTTTCGTGTTAATACTTTTACCCAGCGCGGTAATTCGGGCATGGTTCTAAGGCATATTCCTGATAATATTCCATCCATTAAATCGCTTGTATTGCCGCCTGTTTTAAACGATATTGCGATGACTAAGCGTGGTTTGGTGATTATGGTAGGTGCTACCGGCTCTGGTAAATCAACTACCCTTGCTTCAATGGTTGATTTTCGTAACAAAAATACCCAGGGGCATATTGTTACCATCGAAGACCCAATTGAATTTGTGCATGAACATCATGGTTGTCTTATTACCCAGCGAGAGGTAGGCGTTGATACCGAAAGCTATCAGATAGCGATGAAAAATACGCTACGACAAGCGCCAGATGTTATTTTATTAGGCGAGGTGCGTGACCGTGAAACCATGGAATATGCCATTGCTTATGCAGAGACCGGCCACCTTTGTTTAACCACATTGCACGCTAATAGTACCAACCAGGCATTGGATCGTATTATTAACTTTTTCCCCGAAGAGCGTCGTGATCAACTACTAATGGACTTGTCTCTTAACCTTAAAGCCGTTGTGTCCCAGCGTCTAGTCAGAAAAGCCAGCGAAGACGGTCGTCTTCCTGCCGTTGAGGTAATGTTGAATACACCGATGATGGCTGACTTGATTTATAAAGGCGATGTTCCAGCGATTAAAGAACTTATTTCCAAGTCAAATAATCTCGGTATGTGTACCTTCGATCAGGCCCTATTTAGGTTGATAGATGCCAAGATGATCACGGTTAAAGAGGGCTTGCGTAATGCAGACTCTGTTAATGATTTACGCTTGCAGCTTAAATTAAATAGCCGTCATGCCAAGAAAGGTGACTTCTATCAGGGCACAGAAAGTTTGGCTATGGAAAGCCTGGAAGAATATTCACCTAAGCTATAATAAAGCTATAACAAAGCACTCAAAATAATAATAATAATATCTAACGAGAATTATAATGAAAATAATACCTTATCTCGAAGCAATGGTTAAACGAGAGGCCTCTGACCTCTATCTAACAACGGGCGCTTTTGCGACGTTGAAAGTAATGGGTAAACTGGAAGGAATATCCAAAAATAAGTTGATGCCCGGAGTCATTGCCGCTTTTGCCAAAGAGCTTATGTCAGAGCAGGAGTGGGTTGTTTTTCGTCGTACAAAAGAGATGAATAAGGGTGTTTCAGTTAGAGACCTGGGCCGGTTCAGAGTGAATGTTTATTTTCAACGCGGCGAAGTTTCAATGGTAATTCGTTATGTCCGGTCAGATATTCAAACGCCAGAAGCCCTGGGATTGCCTGATGTTTTAAAAAAGCTGGTCATGAAAAAAGAGGGCTTATTCTTGTTTGTTGGCTCAACCGGCGCGGGTAAATCAACTTCAATGGCATCCTTGATTCAATACCGTAACCAGCGCCATGCGGGGCATATATTAACAATTGAAGACCCAATTGAGTTTACTTACCGCCATGACAAGTCGATTATTGGCCAGCGTGAAGTAGGCTTTGATACCCTTTCTTATGAAAATGCCATGCGTGAAGCTATGCGTGAGGCACCTGATGTCATTATGGTTGGTGAGATTCGTAGTACGGCGACAGTCGAAGCGGCGATGGGTTTTGCAGATACGGGGCATCTGGTTATCAGTACATTGCATGCAACCAGTAGTATTCAAGCACTTGAGCGCCTTACTTATTTATTACCGGCAGACCAAAAAAGTCGGGTGCTGATGGATTTGTCTCTCAATCTGAATGCGATTATAGCCCAACGACTTATTCCCAGTGTAGACGGCGGCTATGCTTTGGCAACTGAAGTCTTGGTTAACTCTCCATTTAGTTCAGAAGTGATACGTAAAGGTAATTTTCAAGATTTAAAAGATATTGTTGAAAAAGGTTCAGTTGACGGGATGCATACTTTCGATCAGTCACTAGCTGAACTTTATAAAAAAGGCAGGATTTCTCGTGATGAAGCGTTGGAAAATGCGACCTCTAAAAATAATCTGGAATGGATGCTTAGCTTTAATGGAGAAAAAAGTGATCCCAATAAGCAATCTTCGCAGAATATCGGTAGTGGCGCAATGAGCGGTGCTCTGCCAGAAATTGGATAAACTCGTTGAAGTTTAGCTGGCTGTTGAAATTCGCTTCGGCGAGTGCGAGACAAGGCAAAATCGACCGAAAAAGCGCAGTTTATTGGAGTAAATGAGCATTTTGAGGTCTATTTTAACGCAGTATCGTGCCGTCTAAGTAGAAATTCAACAGCCTGCCAGGTGTTTGCCTAATTTGCAATGGTGACTTATAGTTAGAATACAATGAACTAACAAGGAGTTACCTTTGAATATTACAGATATACTTTTTGATAAAAGTAATTCGGCCGCTATTTCTGAAGTTGCCAATGAATTTGATTTAAGTGAAGGCCAAACTAAAGATGCCATTTCATCATTAGCTAAGTCCCTTTCTCGTGGTTTAGGTGCAAATACTCAGGATCAGGGCAGCCTTGATAACTTTCTGGATGCCTTAAAAAAAGGCAATCATTCCCGATATCTTGATGACCCTTCTCTGCTTGGCAGAAAAGAAACCCGACAGGACGGCAATGATATTCTTGGTCATATATTTGGTAATAAAGAGGTCAGTCGTCACGTTGCCAAACGCGCTTCTAAAGAGACTGGTTTAAGCAGCTCACTTCTTAAAAAATTACTCCCGATTGTTGCAACCATGGTAATGGGGTCATTAGGCAAAAAAATGCAGGGAAATAGCCGAAGTTCAGCACCTTCGCGACCTGATAGTGGCTTTCTTACCCAAATATTTGATCGAGATAACGATGGTTCAATGATTGATGATGTTCTTGGTATGGCATTTAAGGCTGCTTTTGCCCGATAGCTATATTACTAGAGACCTTTGCACGAAAGATATGACGGATAAAAACTGCTTAGCCGAGCAACGCGAGACAACAGCTTTAGCTGACCCGTTAGGGTGAGGCGTTGTTTGCCAAATAAATTCCCCTGTTTATTCGTATATTTTCGGTCAATAGCCCTGCTATTACCCTCAAATCTACAAAAAATCAGGAAAATTACGCTAATTTTTCTCTCACCATACTCTCATGCAAAGGTCTCTACTACTTTGAATGTCTCAAAAAGAGGCATTCAAAGTACACCCCCCGCCTTTTTGCCCATTTTCACCGTGTTGGTGCTAATCAAGAAATTGTTGTACAAGATCATTAATAAATAACCACCCTGTTTCTGTTGTTTGGTAATTATCATGGCTATCTCTGGTCAAAAGCTTTCTTTTCACCAAATTATCCAGCTTTGATTCTATGGCCTGAAATGGAAGCCTGGTTCTACTCTCAAACAGGGTTTTATTAAAACCATCTTTTAGTCTAAATACATTCAGAATGAATTCGAATTCAAGGTCTTCTGCCTGAAGTATTTTGGTGTTTGATCTGGCTTCTCCTTTTAATGCTTGCTGCATATAGTCTTTGGGATGTCGATATTTTTGGTGACGGATAATACTACCATCCGGCATGGTTAATTTTCCATGGGCGCCGGCACCAATACCACAATAATCACCGAATTCCCAGTAGTTGATATTGTGCTGGCAGCGCCTGTTTTCTTGCGCATAGGCAGAAACTTCGTACTGTTGATAGCCTGTTTTTTGAAGTAAAGCCTGACCTTGCTGTTGCAATTCCCATAGTTTTTCATCTTTCGGCAGTACAGGGGGTGAGTGGTGAAAGAGGGTGTTTTCCTCAATAGTCAGCTGATACCAGGAAAGGTGACCTGGCTGGCAGTCAATGGCCTGTTTTAAATCTTCAAGCCCTTGTTCAATTGATTGCTCTGGTAGTCCAAACATAATATCCAGATTGAAATTATCAAAACCGGCTTTTCGAGCAATGCTGGTTGCTCTTAGAGCTTCTTCTGCATTGTGGATTCTGCCAAGCGCTGTTAGGTGATAGTTGTTGAAACTTTGGATGCCGATTGATAGTCGATTGATGCCAGACTCCCTAAATGCGCTAAAACGTTCCTGCTCGAAAGTGCCAGGGTTGGCTTCCAGAGTTATTTCCATATTGGGGCGAATGGGTAATCGTTCTCTTAAGCCACGCAATAATCTATCAATGGCATTGCTGGAGAATAAGCTGGGAGTGCCGCCGCCAATAAAAATAGATGCTAAAGGTCTCCCCCAGATATTAGGTAGTTCAGATTCAAGGTCTTTTAAAAGCGCATCTATATATTGATTTTCCGGTAGCTCTTGCGGGGCGGCGTGCGAGTTAAAATCGCAATAGGGGCACTTCCGAACGCACCAGGGAATGTGGATATAAAGGCTTAAAGGAATGGGGCTTAAAGGCTGTGTCATGCCTTGTCACTTCTTGTTTGAGATTAGGTTACTCAGTTTTACAAAGTCTTCAACCGTTAATACTTCTGCTCTTAGACCTGGGTCAATACCGAGACTTTCTATCTGCTCAGCACTTAATAACTTTTTTATATTATTGCGTAGTGTTTTTCGGCGCATAGAGAAGGCTTGAGCGACTACTTTGGAAAACTGTTTTTCATCTGCAGCCTGGAGAGATTTTTCTTGCCACGGGCTAAGACGAAGGATGGCAGAATCGACCTTAGGCGGAGGATTAAAAGATTCTGGTCCTACAAAAAATAAATAATCTGTATCACAGTAATATTGAACCATTACGGATAATCGACCATAAGTTTTGCTGCCAGGTTTTGCTGTTATGCGCTTTACCACTTCGTTTTGTAACATAAAGTGCATGTCTTGAATAATTGATGAAGACTCAAGCAAATGAAAAATAAGTGGTGTTGATATGTTATATGGAAGGTTTCCTACTACCCGTAATTTTTGTTTGCTGGCCTCGCTCTGATCTAATAGTTGGTTAAAATCAAATGACAATGCATCAACGCCATGAATAGTTAATTTTGAATTATTGCGCTGTTCAAGGCGTTTAATAACATCACGGTCTATTTCTACAACATCCAGATGATTGACAATATCCAGTAATGGAAAAGTGAGCGCGCCTAAACCAGGGCCTATTTCTACAAAGCTTTCATCAGCTTTGGGATGAATTTCATGGATAAGCCTTTGTATGACGCTCTGGTCATGTAAAAAGTGTTGGCCAAAGCGTTTCTTTGTTTTATATTTTTGCATTATTTAAGCAAATCCTGACAAAACGGCAAAAAAGTGGGGGGGTGTACTTTTATAATAAATAAAAGAAGCCTCCAGAAGGAGGCTTCCTTATAAAGCTTATTGAATTTTTAATTCAACACGGCGGTTAGTAGCCCGTCCTTCTTTGGTGTTATTGCTTGCTACGGGATTCTTTTCGCCATAGCCTTTTGCCGATAATATTTCTACAGGAACCCCTTTTTCTATTAAGTAGATCATAACTGTATTCGCCCTACGTTGGGATAGACGTTTATTAAGCACGCCGAAACCCTGATTGTCCGTATAACCAGCGATTTCCACTTTAATATTCGGGTTCTTTTTCAGCGTTTCAGCTGCTGCATCTAAAATAGGAAAAGAGTCTTTGGTTAATATGTCTGATCCGGTTGCAAAATTAACGCCCTTCAACGTTATGTTTTCAGTTGGTGCACATCCGAATTCGTTGACGCTAGTGCCGGAAGCGCTGTTAGCACATAAATCCTGAGCATCGGCAACGCCATCGGCATCTGAATCTTTAATCTTAGGGCAGCCTTTTTCATTAACCTGACTATTAGCAGGAGAGTTAGGGCATTCATCTTTGCTGTCGGTAACACCATCATTATCTTTATCTGCCAAACAACCTAGTTCGTTGACCTCTGCGCCAGCTAATGAGAAGGGACATTTATCAACAGCATCAAGTACGCCATCTTTGTCGGTATCAGCAGTGGCTTCGGCCAGTTTGGTATTAAGCTCTACTTTTTTACTGCTTAGTTCTTTATAAGCGCTTTTTAAAGAGTCAAGCTCTATAGACGTTGCAGTAAGGGCTGTTACCTTTCTTGCTTGATCGGCAATAGTCGTTTCCAGCGCTGCTATTTTAGCCAGAAGTGTCTTTCTTTGATCTTCAGAAGTAGCCAGTTTGTTTTGTAACTCTGCTATTGAAGCCTGGCAGCTTTTAAGCTCTTTTTTAAGGTTGGCATTCTCTGTGTTCTGCTCCTTATAGGTGCTTTGCAATGCGCTAAGTTCAGTCACTGACTGACCCAGAGCATTCAATTTTCTTGCTTGTGAACCAGCATTGGCTTCAGCCGTCGCTAATTTTGACTTAAGAGTTTTATTTTGGTTATCCAAAGTAGCCAGTTTCTTTTTTAAGCTTTCAAGTTTGTTTTTGTCTTGACTGCTATTAAGAGTATACGATGTCGTTAGAGAAGTTAATTTACCATTAATATTGCTGTTTTCTATTTTCAGAGCAGCATATTTTTCATTTAGCGCTCTATATGCACTTTTAATGGCCGTAAGCTCATTCGATGTCTGTCCCAGAGCCGTTAATTTACGTGCTTGCGATCCTGAATTGGCCTCCATAGATGCAAGCTTTGTTTTGAGTGTTTTATTGTCATTATCAAGTAATGAAAGTTTCTTCTTTAATGATTCAATAATATTTTTATCATGTGTGCTATTTAAAGCACTGGACGTTTGCAGGGAGTTATATTTTGCACTGATACTTTGTTTTTCTTTTTCTAAAGCAGCAAGCTTCTCGTTTTGTTCTTTAAAAGCACTCTTTAATGCAGCTAGTTCCTTGGTGGATTGGCTAAGAGCATTGAGCTTTCGAGCTTGCGAGCCTGCTTCAGACTTAAGCGATCCTAGTTGGGATTGTAGGGTTTTATTAGTATTATCCAGTTCAGTGAGCTTTTGTTTAAGGGTGGTATTTTCTTCATTTCGTTGTTTATAAGCACTTTTTAATGATTTCAATTCTGCTGCTGACTGGTCGAGTACTGTGAGCTTCCTGGCCTGGTTGCTTGATGCCATTTTTAGTGTTGCCAGCTCAGATTGAAGTGATTTATTGGTGTTCTCAAGTTCGGTGAGTTTAGCTTTTAAGGCATTACTATCTTCGTAGATAGCATCATAGTCTTGTTTGAGTGCTGACAGTTTTTCAGCACTGGATGATGCTTGCCTAAGTTTATTGCTAAGCTCCTCTTTTTCGGCCGTTAGAGAGGCAATTTTTGTCCGGTCAGATTCTTGTTCCTTTGAAAGGTTCTCGATAATAATTCTTGCATCAGCAATTTGATTTTGAACATCCTGCATTGCAAGCGACATCTCGTCCATATTTTTTTGAGAGGCTGCTATCGTTTGTTTATATTGGTTTTGCAATATCTCTATTTCATGTCTGCTTATATCATCACAAGCTGGGGCAGTAGCGACAGGTGCAGGTGGAGTCATCATTGGTAAAGGGGCTGGAGCAGGAATTGGAGGTGTCAATGTAGCAACTGGAGATGGGTTAAAGAAAGGGCTTGGAGGTGGGGCAATATAAGCAGGTTCAGAACCCTGGAAAGGCATTGTGAATTGTGGTGCAAAAGGTGTGGGCATCGATGGAGCAGGCATTGGCTCTGCATTTAGGCCTATTGGAGGCATAATGGGTGCAATAGGCACTGGTACACAATCTCCCCAGACTATGGGTAGTTGCCCTGCATCCAGGAATGCTCCTTGAGGATTAAGGCTCATAGGCTGTTCTGCGCGCCCATTTGATGTGATAAGAATAAGGCTACTTATAAGTAGTGTCTTAAATAGTGTTTGCATGAACTGTCTCCAATCAAAAATAATTCTTAACTATTCCCACCAAAACCGAAATCACGGCGTGCTGCTGCAATAGTAATAGTAAAACCGGCAATGACATCAATAAAAGACATGACGGTTAAAAGTAAAAACGTCGAGTTACTTTTATCACCTATCGTCCACGGAAAAACCATCCATGAGACCAGAAATGATACAAACACAATAGTTGACAGGGTGTGATCAACTATAGAAATACTCGAAGTTCTGGTCGATTTAAAAATCTCAATATAAAGAGTAATTAAACCAACTAACACAACAATATCACCCCATGTGGGCTTCCAAAAGGCACCAGAAGGTAACTGAAAGTGATGAATAACAACGTTTAATTTATCAGGAAAATAGCCAAGTTGGTGTAAACCCCAGAACCCAGCTAATAAAAAAGAGAACAATGGAATAAATTTAAAAACTACCATCATAATAATACGACCCCATGTGAACCGCATTCCATGAGCTTTTATTAAGCCCTAGTCAGATTTGAATGCCTTGATGATTGATGCATTTTAATAAAAAAATTTAAAACACTATACAGCATTAATCTGATTCAGACTCCAGATAAATAAAACTTTTAGAGAGCTTTGCATAAGAGTATAGCGAGAGAAAAATTAGCGCAATTTTTCTGATTTTTTGTAGGTTTGAGGATAATAGCGGGCTATTGACCGAAAATATACGAAGAATCAGGGAAATTTAAGCAATTTTTAACCGTCATATCTGTTGTGTAAAGGTCTCTTTTAAGAAGTATAGCGAATCATGAGTGAGCAAACAGGAAATGGGTTAAAAAATGACCTATATAGGCTTGCTTGAAAAATTTGCGGTAGCTTTTCCCCGAGAAGCGGTACTAGTCGTTGTTTTGTTCCGATGAGTGGAATTGTTCAATATATTAATAGCTTAGATAATTCTCTCATGCTTAAAGCGCATTGAATACATGCGGTTTTAACCACCT
The DNA here is from genome assembly GCA_027083815.1 of Thiotrichaceae bacterium. GTDB lineage: Bacteria > Pseudomonadota > Gammaproteobacteria > Thiotrichales > Thiotrichaceae > Cocleimonas. The sequence continues at coordinate 3,174 of JALWMR010000044.1, read as the reverse complement.
TTATTGGTGATGTTCAAGCTAATTTATTAACTTCGTATAAAGAGAGAATGAAATGAAAAACAAAGCAACCACGACGTACAAATGGGCTTACTTACCGTTTGTATTCAGTTCAGCAGCGATCCTAGCCACCACAGCCAGTGCCGGACCGGGTGCTAGCCAGCAATATCAGGATGCCCGCCAAGTCGGAGCAGCTAATTATGAATATGTCGGTGGTCGTACACAAATTGGTCTGGGCGTAACCGATGAAGGTGATGCCAGTATTGACTTAAACCAGGTTCTCTCAGAAGACGCAAACAGCAGCACCAGCGCCGGGCTTTGGGCCGGTTACGACCTAAGCGGAGATGACAAAGGTCTAAAAGGACGCGGCGTACAACTTAACCACAACTGGGTATCCCGTGATAAAAGTGGACGTGCCAGCCACGTCAATAAAGTATTCGGCGCTTATGATCGCAACGAAGCCGGTCATGCCAAAGCCACCGTCGGCTATGGACAGGAAAATGAAAACCTGTTCTGGGACGTACACGCCAGTAAAGGATTATCCGGTAAAAAAGATCCTCGTCTTGTTAATGGTAAAATCGTTAGAGACAAAGCCTATGACTACGGAGTCGGCGGTAATGTTGGTACCTTCATCAAAGGCTCAAACGTACGTGTACGCGCCGGACTTGATCATGAATGGGGAACCGATACAGGCGCAGGCGAAAGTACCGCCAAAAACACCACTCTATCAGCCGGTATCGAAAAATTCTTCCAGGGCACACCACACAGCCTCGGACTGGATGTTGCCGCCTCAAAACGCAGCGGTGGTTATGACAATGGATCAGACGATACCGATGTAAGTGGAAAACTAAGCTACCGTTATGACTTCGGTGGTGCCAGCATCTACCAGCCAGACAGACGCTACCGTCGTGTTCGCGTAGAAGTACCGGGTACAGCCGTAGCGCCACGTTACGCCAAAAAAGCACAATACAAGCGCGTACCGGTTTATAAAAACGTACCCACTTATGGCAAGAAAACCGTACGTACACCGTACAAGCAACTTGTAAAAAGCACCATGGAACTAGAAGGTCAAACCTTCTTCAAATTGAACAGTGCAAAATTGATTCCATCGGCACAAACACGCCTCAAGCAAATAGCCAACCAGATTCGCAAAAATGGCTACAAAGGCTCAATCCGTATTACCGGTAACACCTGTGGACTCGGTGATGCCCGTTACGACCAGATTCTGTCAGAGAAGCGTGCGAACGCGGTTAAAAACTTCCTTATCAAGAATGGATTTAATCCAGACCACCTGATTGCACGTGGACTAGGAAAGGCACACCCTAAATACCCTAATACACCAGATCAAGGCTTTAAGAACCGTCGTGTAGACATTGAATACGTGACAGAGCGCAAAGCCTTCAAAACAGGCTATCGCACAGAAACCAAAACGGTACGCACTGGCACACGTCGTGTTGTAGCAGGTTTCAAAAACGTACCCGCAGGCTTCAAGAACGTATTGATAGATAATGGAAGACCTGGAACACCACGTGTCATCTGGAGAACAGAAGTAATCCCAACATCACCTGCCTGGATTAAACGTGCACTGCACAATAACATCAAGCACAACACCAGTGTAAACACCTATCAGACCACAGCAGGCACAACACCGGTCAATCAAGCCCCTGTTGCAGTTAACGATAGAGAAAGCATCCAGTGTAGCACCAATCCGATAACCATCGACGTACTAGCTAATGACCGCGATGCCGATGGAGATGAATTAACCATCAAGAGCGTTAAAAATGGTCAGTTTGGTACCACTAGAATCGTTAACGGCATGGTTGTTTACACCCCCAATGCAAATGCGTGTGGCAAGCAAGACAGCTTTGAATATACGATTACAGATGGACATGGCAATGATGTTACAGCCACCGTTACAGTTGATATTGCAGCACCAGCAAACCAGGCACCGATTGCAAAAGATGATTCAGCGACCACTGAGCAAGGCGTACCGGTTGCACTAAATACACTGGCGAATGACACTGATCCTGATGGAGACACTTTGACGATTGTATCAGTAGAACAGCCCGCGCACGGTAGAGCTGAGATTGTTGGTGGACAGATCGTGTATACACCTGATGCTGACTTTGTGGGTACGGAGACCTTTGAGTATACGATTTCTGATGGCAATGGTCATGAAGTTACAGCCACTGAAACAGTGACCGTAACAAAGGCAACCCCGACTAATGAAGCGCCAATAGCAGAAGATGATCTAAAGAACATCCAGTGTAGTACCAATCCAGTAACGATTGATGTACTAGACAATGACAGTGATCCTGATGGAGATGAATTGACCATCAAAAGTGTTAAAGATGGCGAGTTTGGTACCACCAAAATCGTCAATGGCAAGGTTGTTTACACGCCAAACGGAAATGGCTGTGGTGAAACAGACAGCTTTGAATACACCATTACAGACGGTAACGGACATGATGTTACAGCGACGGTAAATGTTTCAATAGCCGATCAGGAAAACAAAGCCCCTGTTGCACTTGATGATTCAGCGACAACCGAGCAAGGCACCCCTGTTGCACTCAACACACTGGCCAATGACTCTGATCCCGATGGTGACACACTGACGATTACATCAGTCGAGAACCCAGCACACGGAACGGCTGAAATTGTAGGTGGCCAGATTGTGTACACACCGGATGCTGGTTTTGTAGGCACAGAGACCTTTGAATACACCATCTCTGATGGCAACGGCGGAACAGCGACAGCTACTGAAACGGTGATCGTGACACAGACTACACCTGTCAATAAAGCGCCAGTTGCGATGAATGACATGGAAAGCATTGAGTGTAGTACTTCTCCTGTGACGATTGATGTATTAGCAAACGATAGTGACGTGGATGGTGATACATTAACAATAACGAACGTTGCCAATGGTCAGTATGGCACCACCAAAATCGTCAATGGCAAGGTTGTCTACACGCCAAACGGAAATGGTTGTGGCGAAACAGACAGTTTTGAATACACCATTACAGACGGCAACGGACATGAGGTTACAGCGACAGTAACGGTCAACATTGCTGATCAGAAAAACTCCGCGCCTGTTGCCGTTGATGATTCAGCGACAACTGAGCAAGGCCAAATGGTTGCACTCAACACACTGGTCAATGACTCTGATCCAGATGGTGA
>JALWMR010000043.1 GCA_027083815.1 Thiotrichaceae bacterium | reverse complement strand
CCGTTACCGTGTTACCTGCTGTATCGGTTGTGCTAACGGTTAGCGTATTAGCTCCATCGGGAAGTCCGCTGGTTGGCGTACAACTCCAGGTGCCACCTGATGCGGTTGTGCTACAAACCGGGTTGCCCGCGGCATCAGTCACTGTCACTGTGCTTCCGTCTGGCTGATCCGTAGTACCCGTCAAGGCGGGTGTATTATCATTGGTTGGGCCGACATCATTACCTGTGATAGCCGGTGCTGCCGTATCAATTGTAGCGGTCAATGTATCCGTTGCTGTATTACCTGCTGTATCGGTCGTACTAACGGTAAGCGTATTAGCTCCATCGGGAAGCGCACTAGCTGGGGTACAAGTCCAGGTGCCACCTGATGCGGTTGTGCTACAAACCGGGTTGCCTGCGGCATCAGTCACTGTCACTGTGCTTCCATCTGGCTGATCTGTAGTACCCGTCAAGGCTGGCGTATTATCATTTGTTGGGCCGACATCATTACCTGTGATAGCCGGTGCTGCCGTATCAATGGTCGCGGTCAATGTATCCGTTGCTGTATTACCTGCTGTATCGGTTGTGCTAACGGTTAGCGTATTGGCTCCATCGGGAAGTGCACTAGCTGGGGTACAAGTCCAGGTGCCACCTGATGCGGTTGTACTACAAACCGGGTTGCCTGCGGCATCAGTTACTGTCACTGTGCTTCCATCTGGCTGATCCGTAGTACCTGTCAAGGCTGGCGTATTATCATTCGTAGGGCCGACATCATTGCCTGTAAGTGTCGGCGCTGTAGTATCTACAACGAGTTCATTGGTGCTAACATCGCTTGAAGCATTTCCTGCAGCATCTGTTGCTACAACACTTACATCATAAGTGCCATCTACAATTTCACTTCCAGCTGGTATTTGAAGCGACCACGTACCATCTCCATTATTAACAAGGTTTCCATCACCCTCTGTATAAGTAACACCGTTGACCAACACACTAATACTGTCAACGGAATCAGCCGTACCAGTAATGATCGGTGTTGTATCACTTGTTGTCTGAGCGTTAACAGTCGGTACGCCAGGTGCTGTAGTATCAATGGTAGCGACTAAAGTATCAGTCGCGGTATTACCCGCAGTGTCAGTCGTGCTAACGGTTAGCGTATTGGCACCATCAGGAAGTGCGCTGGCTGGGGTACAAGTCCAGGTGCCACCTGATGCGGTTGTACTACAAACCGGGTTGCCTGTAGCATCAGTTACTGTCACGGTGCTACCATCTGGCTGATCTGTAGTGCCTGTCAAGGCTGGTGTATTGTTATTACTTGGACCGACATCATTGCCCGTAACAGTCGGTGCTGCTGTATCAATAGTCGCGGTCAGTGTATCAGTTGCCGTATTGCCCGCTGTATCGGTTGTGCTTACTGTTAGCGTATTGGCTCCTTCAGACAGTGGGTTGGCTGGGGTACAAGTCCAGGTACCACCTGATGTGGTTGTGCTACAAACCGGATTACCTGCGGCATCAGTAACCGTGACTGTACTACCATCAGGTTGATCACTTGTACCCGTTAAGGCTGGTGTATCATTATTCGTTGGGCCTACGTCATTGCCGGTAATAATTGGCGCTGTATCGTCTAGCGTTACAGGATCAGTATCAGATGTTAATGTACCTGCTGCATCAGAAACTTCTGCTCTAACTGTTAATGGCCCATCTGTAAGCCCTGAAACATCAACATCTGCTGCCGTCCACACACCACCAATAACAGTGCCTGTCGTTGTAACGGAGTTGGTACCATCAGAAATGATAACTGTCACTACCTGATTGTCTTCAACATTTGCGGTCACACCCGAAATACTAACTGTGCCTGCTTCAGCACCATTTATAACATCATCACCTTCGATAGGTGTTGTTGTCGTTATAGAGGGAGGTGTATTATCAGCTGCAGTAATCGTGGTACTAACAAGCGCAAGAGCTGATCCACCATTACCATCAGTAATTTCATAAGTGAACGTATCATTTGCAGTGTTTACACCATCACCACTAACTGTGACCGTACCATCTAACTCAAGTTTTACCGTAATTCCCGAAGCCAGTGTTACAGTATCACCTGGATTTATAGGAGCATCATTGATATGAGTGATCGTCAGGGTATCACCTTGCAAATCAAAGTCATTAGCTCTTAGGTCGATATTCTTGGGTACATTTGCGGGTGTTGTTACATCGTCCTTTTCTGCAACAATTACCGTTTCACCTGAATTTGCTTTAACAAACAACCAGGAGTCAAAAGATGAGTCTGCCGCATCAGCAATACCAATTTTTAAGGTGTTGGGCTGACCGATAATGACATCAAATGTTACCGGGATAGTAATCGTCAAGCCATCCATTTCAGCATTGAGTCCTACATTATTTTTGTATAAAGAAGGATTCGCTGATTCAAAACTTCCGGATGTATGCTCAGGATTTGGATCATTTGCCACATTTCCACTGGCTGGATTAATATTTCCGGCATCATTAATGGTATCAATACCAAAAGCCAAACCATTCGGTACAATAGCCTGATTGACACCATTAACAATAACCGCCATAGAGTCATTAAAACCACCATAAACATATTCATTGTATTCATCCGAGCTAAATACAACCTGCATGGTCATTCTGCCAGTATCACCTACTGAAGTACCAGGAAATACATCGGGTGTAAAAGTTACATCAATCCAGGTTGCGTCTCTGGAAGCAACAGGGCTGGTTAAGGTATTAAAATCAGGATCATTATCCACACCTGGTGCATCTATAGATGTCGTACCACTATTTCCGCCAGCAACAGAAACAGCCGTACCTGTTGAGAAAATAGCACCTTCTGTAAACTTTATTACATTATTTCCAAATGATGTTCCTGGGCCTGTAACAAACGTTCCAGATTGTTGAGGCCCGCCATTATAAGTTGCTGAGTTTACCGTAACACCATCACCCAGAATATTAGTAGCAAGATCCATTGCTGGTGTTGGCCCACTTGAATCAGTAATAACAATGTCTGCATGTGCAGGTAACATAAACGAGGAGGCTGTTAGGAAACCTGCCAAAACTAACCTGGAAGTAATTGAGTGCTTTATTCTAACTGGATTAACGATTGCGTTGATTGTATTCGTTAATGTTTTTGGCTCTTGATACTCAAATAAAGGTTGGCTAGCTGACCCAAACCAAAGCTGTACGAGGTTACCATTAATTTTGGTATGCACATTGTTCTTTTGGGTATTTAAGTAGTTATGTTTTGAGTGTTGGTTTGGCTCTGCGCGGTTTTTCATTATTATCTCTCTTTATTTTTGTAAAGCTCAAGCAATGAGCAAGTCTTTGCAGTGGATATATGGGAGACAAATCGCTTATTGATTCTACTTCCCTGCAAGTTTCCTGTACTTAAATCTTATGGACAAGATTATCAGTCGATTCAGATCAAACACTTATTTTTATAATTGCAATAAATGATCTGTTCTATAAGTAAAACCAATATACTTTAACAAGGCTGAACTCAAGATGAACCTTGGTATACTCCTTCTTGTTAATTTATAAAAAATATTTCACAGGGTTCAAATCTCCCCTGATACTAAGGTTTTTGCATCTTTCGCCGAGTTCCTATACATTTGCGCCTTTATATCATCAAACACACCAGACCTATGGAATCAAATCGAACAGATCGAACAGATAACGAAGAAATGGACTTTTCCAGCGGACTCGCTGCCTTTGAGGCAAAACATTTCTCTCGTGCAATACAATTACTTAGCCCCTTCGCTGAACAGGGTGATGCACACGCGCAACATATGCTGGCCATTATGTATCAAAATGGTTTGGGAACAGTTGAAAATGCCGGGGAAGCATTGCGTATGATGACTGCCTCGGCAGAGCAAGGTTATCCAATCGCTCAACATGGCCTGGGCTTTATGTATATGCAGGGTGAATGCGTTGAAAAAAACTCTGCCAAAGCGGTTGAATGGTTTGAAAAAGCAGCCGAACAAGGCTTGCAAGGTTCACTCACGACACTTGCCATGATGTATGAGCAAGGTGAAGGTGTAGAAAAAAACCTTGAAAAGGCAAAAGAGCTATATAAAGCCGCTGGTTTTGATGACCTTGGATAAATATTGGGGAGACAGATGCACAATTTATTAACGGTCATTATCAATGATGAAGCGGTGCTGGAGTTTGATCGTAGCAAACCCGTTCCGGGTCATCAGCGACAGTATCTTGATAGTATGGACGCTCAAATGGATCAAGGCATCCAGCTGGGAAGCGACTTTATAAAAGAACCTAACCCATTACAGCGCTCCCAATTTGTTGCGAATTCATTAGTTAATGCGGTTCTTAAAGATGAATATTCGATAGCTATTGCCATGTGTACCTATCTGGCAAAACGCCTGCCTGACCTGCAGCAAATCAAGTGCAAAGGCAATACTGACAAAGATTTATCCATCGAACTGGTTTTTGACAGAAGCTTTGAGCAAAACCAGCAAGAGCAAACAATACAGTTTTACAAACCTGACAATTCCAGCCTTAATTAGCTATAAGCTCACTGATTAAGCTTAAAAATAGTTTCTACATCCTTAAAATGGCATATATTTTAAGAAGCGGACTTAACAACTCCCTTTTAATAAACTAAAAAAGTACACCCCCCTACTTTTTGCCACTTTTCTCAGGCTGGCTCCTGGCAGGCTGATAAAATTCTACTTAAACTGCCCTTTTTCGGTCGATGCTAGGCTCCCGCACCTTTGGCATAACCTTTTTCACGGATTGCCACCACACACTCAACCTTAGTACATAACACACCATCACGTTTCCGGTAAAAACCATATTCAAACGTCGGGGTACTGCGATGTCGCTCTGCCAGTTCTTTGCGTATTTTTTCCTCAAGCTCAGGAGGAAAATCAAAACGCAACTCCAAATCGCTATCACCCGGACGCTGAAAATCAATCATTAGACGACGCGTCCAGACATGATAATCAGAGAATACTTTGGCGCAGGCAAGTGGCGCAATTGGGTCGGCAAGTGAAGCCTGAAAGCCGCCAAACATACCACCGCCCATATTTCGCGACACCCAGGTCAGTGGCAAAGTAATACGCACCTCGCGCCAGTTATTGGCCAACGAAGTAACATTTATATGCATCATCCACCAGGCCGGCCACCAGGCTAACAGTTTCTCTTCTGATACAAACCAGAATAGCTTTTTGGCAAGAGTGATACTATTAAATGACGGCTTTTTAAACACTTTTATGAGACCTTTGCATGAGAGTATGGCGAGAGAAAAATTAGCGTGACTTTCCTGATTTTTTGTAGATTTAAGGATAATAGCAGGGCTATTGACCGAAAATATACGAAAAAACAGGGGACTTTATTCGGCAAATAACGCCTCACCCTAACGGGTCAGCTAAAGCTGTTGTCTCGCGTTGCTCGGCTAAGCAATTTTTATCCGTCATATCTTTCGTGAAAGGTCTCTTTATATCTCATATTTTGCAGAGTACAAATAGTCGTTTATTTTAGCGTATAATAGTCATAAAAAAACCTGCTCTAAACCTTGACAAAGCACGCTGTTTCGCGTCTAATCGCGCGGCTTAGCCTTATGCTAATTATTTAACGAGGCCTTTGCATGAGAGTATGGCGAGAGAAAAATTAGCGTGATTTTTCTGGTTTTTTGTAGATTTGAGGGTAATAGCAGGGCTATTAACCGAAAATATACGAAAAAACAGGGGAATTTAAGCAGTTTTTATCCGTCATATCTTTCGTGCAAAGGTCTCTTAACACTCAAACTCGTATTTCGAAGGAAGAATTAAAATGTACGCAGTAATTAAAACAGGTGGCAAACAATACCGTGTTTCACCTGGCGATGTTCTAAAAGTAGAGACTATCAAAGCAGAAGTTGGCGAATCAATTAACTTTGAAGAAGTATTGATGATTGCCGATGGCGACAATATCACCGTTGGCACACCACTCATTGCCAGTGCTAAAGTTGCTGCAACCGTTATCACCCATGGTCGAGCCAAAAAAGTTGAAATTATCAAGTTTAGACGTCGTAAACATCACCAGAAACGTACTGGTCATCGTCAAAACTTTACTCAGGTTCAAATTCAGAACATCAATGGCAAAGGCGCACCTGAAAAAGTCATGCAGCCTAAAACGGCTGATGCAGAAAGCGACACTCAAGCTAAAGATAAAAAAGCAAGCAAAGCAAAGGCGGCGAAACCAGCTAAAGCTGCTACTACTAGCAAAAAAACGACTGCAAAAAAGCCAGCAGCATCTGCTAAAAAGGAAACAGCCGAAAAGAAAACTGCTTCAAAGGCTAAAGCTTCAACAACTAAAAAGGCCGCTCCAAAAAAAGCCGCAGCCAAAAAAGTTGGTGCCGATGACTTAACCAAAATTGAAGGTATTGGACCAAAAGCGGCACAAGCTCTAACAGACGCAGGGCTTGCTACATTTGCCGATCTTGCCAAATCTACGCCTACTAAAATCAAAAAGATTCTTGACGAAGCAGAAGGCCGTTTTGGCGCAATGGATCCAGGTACATGGCCCAAGCAGGCAAAGCTAGCTGCCACTGACAAATGGGATGAGC
>JALWMR010000042.1 GCA_027083815.1 Thiotrichaceae bacterium | reverse complement strand
GTCATTGTTCAGCCGCCTGTTTTTTTTGATTTTTTCGATGTTATAGATGAAAACCACCGTGGTATTGTAGAAAACCCACTGGTTTTTGATCAGGGATGTTACCGGATGGATTTTGAAGATCTTGAAAATAAAGCATCTGATCCAAAAACGAAAATGATTTACCTTTGCAATCCACATAACCCGGTTGGCCGGGTATGGGACAAAGAAGAGCTACGAACGCTGGGTGATATATGTAATCGGCATGGGGTGTTGGTTGTTAGTGATGAAATGCATGGTGATCTAGTGTTTGATAACTATAAGTACACACCATTTGCTTCGCTTGGTCCAGAGTATGCGGCAAATAGCATCACTTGTATTTCACCGGCTAAGACTTTCAATATCGCTTCTTGCTGTTCCTCATTTACCTTAATAGCGGATGATGACATGAGAAAGGCGTTTCAAGTTGAAAACAGTCGCCTGTCGGTCAACAAAAATAATCCATTTGCCAATGTTACCATGGAAGCTGCATATTCCAGTGGTGCTCCCTGGCTTAAAGCGGTTATCGCCTATTTGGAAATTAATCTTGAAATGGTGCGAGATACATTGAGTCACTTGCCTGGTATAGATCTAGTCGAACCTGAAGGTACCTTTTTGCTCTGGATAAACTTTAACGGACTCGGACTGGATCAGAACGAACTGGACAGTTTTCTCAGACACGAGGCGAAATGGTCAGTAACGCGCGGACATTCTTTTGGTAAAGGGGGCAATGGTTTTGCCAGAGTTAATATTGCCTGTACCCGGGCAAAACTAGAGGGCGCATTAAAAAAACTTGAGCAGGCAGTTAGTTAGGAAAGGCTCCTTGTGAAAATTATCTGTGAACTATATTATATATTGAGAGCTTTCTTGGCTAACAATATCAAATTAATTGACTTATATCAGTATAGGTCAAAAGCTCACGTTTTGCCTTAACCTTTGTTTATTAGAGAAAAAACAATGATTATTTTATTAAAAATTCAATTATTTTCTGTTTCTGTTCAGGCATGAGTTTTTTAAATTTTTTGGCCATTTTTCGGGGAATTTCACGTTCACCAGCATCAAAATGGGCAAACTGCTTAACCAGGTAGCCCTTGGGCTGACCTGCTATTATACCGGCATCGTCTTCCGGGTTAGTGCCGCCATCAGAATGACACTTTTCGCATTTTTTATTGAATAGTTTGGCGCCTTCGTCAGCCATTGCCATATTGGCATTTTGTGAATGCGGTATAAAGGGTTTGGCGCTATAGTATTCAGCCAGCTTGGTAATTTGCTCTTCCGTGAGGTCGGCCGTTATCTTGTTCATGTCAGTGACCTTGCCATCCGCATTTTTGTACTCATCACCTTTTCGTTCGCCATTTTTAAAGGCCATCAAGGCATCATGAAGGTAAATAGCAGAAGCATGGGCAATATTGGGGATTTCATCTTCATGGCTATTACCGTCTTTGCCGTGGCATTTGTTACAGTCATTTACAAGCTCGGTAAGTGGTTTGGCATCATCTGCATCGGTACTGCCTAGTGCAGCTGACGAGGGTGTAGCGGGCGTTTTGGGCATGGCAGGAGGCACAATATTTTGAGCTGAGGAGTCTGCTGCCGGTGTAGTATCTGCTTTCTTTATATCGGCTGTCTGTTGTTTGTTATTGCTTGAGCCTGCCCCCGTATCTGCCTTTTGGGCAACGTCTGGCTCATCAGGCTCTTCATGGGCAATGCCCTTGTGACAGTCGATACAGGTTTTGCCTTCTTGTTTGCCGCGCTGATGTTTTTTGGCGGCTGATTTGTCCTGCTCGGAAAACATCATAGCATCCCAACTGTGGCAGCTGCGACATTCACGCGAATCGGTGCTCTTCATTTTTTCCCAGACGCGGTTTGCCATTTCCCAGCGGTGGGCTTCAAATTTCTCAGGTGTATCAATGGTGCCGATAATTTCATGCCAAACATCCTTGGTGGCATAAACTTTTGCCCAGATTTTGGCGAGTGGATGCTCGCTGCTAGGCACATGGCAATCAGAACAAACCGCTCTTACGCCAGCATGGTTTTTATAGTGAATAGTTTCTTTATATTCAGTAAGGTTTTGTTGCATGGTGTGGCACGAAGTACAAAACTCCAGCGTATTGGTTTCCTTAAAGAAAAGATTCATGCTCGCATAGGCAAGAAAACCCAGAAAAAACACAAACAGTACACCGAATTTCCCCATACTTATTTACCTAGCTTGAAATAGAGACCTTTGCATAAAAGATATGACGGATAAAAATTGCTTAAAATTCCCTGATTATATGTATACTTTCGGTCAATAGCCCTGCTATTACCTTCAAATCTACAACAAATCAAAAAAAAATTGCGTTAATTTCTCTCTTGACATCCTCTTGTGCAAAGGTCTCATATATTATTTTTAATTTATGTCATTATTATTCGCTGGCAAATATATGCTTATGATGAAACTTTGTAAAGGAGTAACGGCAAGCCTAGCCAAAGGCGAGACAATGTTGGCGCGTAGCGACAACTACCGAAGGGTGGCAAAAGTCTTAAAAAATAGGGGGGTGTACTTTTTACTGTTGATAATTAATGCTATAAAGCCCTGCAATTTATAATCCTTTCCCACAATTAACCGAAATATTTTATGAACGACATTAATCATTTTATTGCCGGCTTGCCTAAAGCAGAGTTACACCTTCATATTGAAGGTACATTTGAACCTGAACTCATGTTTAAACTGGCTGAACGAAACAATATTACGCTTCCCTATGAATCAGTAGAAGCCTTGCATAAAGCCTATGATTTTAATGAGCTACAGGATTTTCTTGATATTTATTATCAGGGGATGAATGTGCTGCGTAGCGAGCAGGATTTTTATGACCTGACCTGGGCTTACCTTGAAAAGGTTGCCGCACAAAATGTACGTCATATTGAAATCTTTTTTGATCCACAGGGGCATGTCGATCGTGGTATTTCATTTGAAACGGGTTTAAACGGTATTTTTTCCGCGCTTCAGCAAGGTGAGCAGGAGTTTGATATTTCATTTGGCATTATTATGTGCTTTTTACGTCATTTATCAGAGGACGATGCTTTTAAAACGCTTGAATTAGCCCTTCCTCATAAAGATAAAATTATCGGCGTAGGGCTGGATTCATCCGAAGTCGGGCACCCCCCTTCTAAATTCGAACGTGTTTATGCCAAAGCGCGTCAGGAAGGCTTTCACAGTGTCGCCCATGCCGGTGAAGAAGGTCCGCCCGCGTATATCTGGGAAGCGCTGGATTTATTAAAGGTGGAGCGCATCGATCATGGTAATTCCTGCTTGCAGGATGCTGCCCTGGTGGAGCACATTGTTAAAGAGCAAATACCCTTAACGGTATGCCCCTTGTCCAATACCAAGTTGTGCGTGGTGGATGATATGAAAAATCACCCCTTGCCCGAAATGCTTAAGCGAGGTATTAAAGCCACTATAAATTCGGATGATCCGGCTTATTTTGGCGGCTATCTGAATGAAAACTATCAGGCGATTAGCCCGCTACTGGGTGATAATAAAGAAGCGTTGGCAACCCTGGCACGCAACAGTTTTACATCCGCCTTTATTTCGGATGATGCGAAACAAGGTTTTCTTGCCGAAGTAGATGCCTATCTGCAGGCGAACTAATCACAAATCATATCATCCAGATTGACTTGATTCGTGAGGAACGCGGTAAAATGTTTACTCATTAAAATAATGGGCAAACCCTGCGATTCATCCGAACAAAAGGCTCGCGAGGGCACGATTTTGTTAGGATCCATTTCTTGTTTAATACAGAAGTTATAACATTTCGCCATATAAAGTTATCATAATCAATGGCGTGATCTTCAATTTTGGAAATCACCCAGTATTGAGCGTAATTTTAAGTTTTTTATCATAGTGTCAACGTTCCAAAGCCCTTCCTTTGGAGAAAAGGGCAAGCCGAGCTGAAAGCGAGACAATGTTGGAGCGTAGCGACGACTACCCGAAGGGTGCGTTTACAAAACGCATAAAAAGGTGGGGGTGTACTTTTAAGTACTTGTTTCTAAGTACCTATTTCGACCGGATAATATGCCTTAATCGCCTCGCCAATACGTTTTAATGTTTCGGAGAACAGTGCATCATCTTCCTGTAACAAAGTCATGCGAAAACCGCGTACTGTTGAGCCAAAACCGGTTAAAGGTACCACGCAAATGCCTTGCGAACCCATAAGCTCGTAGGCAAATTGAAAATCTTCCGGGGTGTTATCATTTTCGATCTTGTCTAAAAATAAACGCACTTCTTTATTGATTGATTCAAGCGTGTTTTTAGGACAAGCCAATAATTCAACGACCAGGTAGAAGACACCTTTCGGTTTATTGACACGAACCTCTGGAAAATCGGCAAAAAAGACACAAGCTTCGTCAGCACGGCGCTGATATTTCTCGATTCGTCCTTGCAGATAGGCCGGGTAGTTGGGGTGATCGTATAGATGAGGCAATACGATTTGCGGCAGTGTAGTCGAACAGACTTCCAGCATTTTAGTTAACAGAACAATCTCAATAAAGCCTTTAAAATTAGCATCATTTTCGGCGTTATAGACCTCAATCCAGCCACAGCGCGAACCAGGCCAGGGGATGTCTTTACTAATGCCTTTCATGCTAATGCCGGGAACTTCATCAATAATTTCATGTAGCAGGGTGGTTTTAACGCCATCAAAGGTCATGTGATGATAAATTTCGTCAAAAATCAGAAAACAGTCATATTTTTTGGCAATGGCGACGATTTTTTCTAGCGTTTCACGTTTGTAAACACTGCCGGTCGGGTTGTTTGGATTGATGACCAAAATGGCGACCACATTGTCGTTGTATTTAACCTTGTTTTCAATTTCTGTTACATCGGGTTCCCAATCATTTTCAGGGTCCAGCGAGTAAGAGATAAAGGAGCAGCCAGCGTGCATGGATTCAGCCGTCGCATGAGACGGATAGGTCGGGGAGGGCACCAGTACTCGCGTTTCTTTGGGCAGGTTATTCATCACCTTGTTAATTGCTTCACCCAAACCATTAAAGAACAGTATGTCATTCAGGGTACATTTTTTCTTATCCGAAAAATGATCCAGCACATATTGACGAGCCGCACTGGCGCCGCGCGTTTCGGTATAGGCAAAACTCTGGTCGGTAGCCACCTGAGACTGAACAACATCGTGCATCCAGCCTGGTACTGTCTCACCGGCGGCAACAGGGTCGCCAATGTTTTCCCAGATCATATTAAATTCGCCAAGTGTTTCAAGTTGCTTGCCAATCTCAACCACTTCACGAATGGGGTAGCTTAATAGGGCGCTGTCAGCGCGGAGTAAGTTTTGTCGCACGGTAATTGCTCATTATTTATTGGTTTATCAGGCTGATGGTAACAAATATTTGCAGAAAATAATTAACTTTGTTTGGCTAAGACTACTCTATAATTAGATGATCGCACACTTTATCGATATGTCCATAACGGATAAATTGGGGCACAAGGAAACCAATGTGCATAAAACGGCTGTTATGTAATATCAAACTAATGATACAGGCTGAATTACTATTGAAATAAATCAGAGTTACCCCATATTTAAGCTAAATTATTTCAGGAAAAAGACATGAAACGTATTATTTTATTGATATTAACCAATCTTGCGGTGGTTGCCGTACTGGGCATTGTCTGGAATATTCTGGATCAATTATTTGGTATTACACAGTATTTTGCCAGAATGGGTTTGCCTGCCGAGTTTGGCTACATTGCCGTGATGTCACTGGTGCTTGGTTTTGGCGGCGCATTTATCAGTTTGATGATGTCTAAAAGTATGACGATTCGCAGCATGGGCGTTCATATTATTGATAACCCGACGTCTAAACAGGAACGCTGGTTGCTTGATGTGGTCAAACGTCAGGCGGATAGGGTGGGTATTAACATGCCCACGGTTGGTATTTTTTATACGGATGAGCCGAATGCTTTTGCTACGGGGGCGCGTAAGAATGATGCTCTGGTGGCGGTTAGTTCCGGCTTGCTGGAAAATATGACGGCTGATGAAGTTGAGGCAGTACTGGGGCATGAGATGTCACACGTTGCCAATGGTGATATGGTCACCATGACGCTGTTGCAAGGCGTGTTAAATACCTTTGTGATTTTCTTCTCGCGGGTTATAGCTTATTTAGTCGATTCGCTGCTTTCGGGTAATCGTGATAATCAGCAAAGCCATGCTTCTTATGGCATGACTTACTTCCTAGTGTCGATGGTTGCTCAGGTATTGCTGGGTTTTCTTGCCAGCATGATCGTGATGTGGTTTTCGCGCTACCGTGAGTTTCATGCCGATAAAGGTGGAGCAAATCTGGCAGGTCGTGAAAAAATGATTGCCGCCTTGCGCCGTTTGCAGCAAGTGGGAAAACCACATGATCTGCCCGGAGAAATGGCAGCCTTTGGTATTATGGGTGGCATGGCACATGGCCTGAAAAAGCTGTTTATGAGCCATCCGCCACTAGATGAGCGAATTGAGGCTTTGCAACGACAGAAATATTAGCTTGTTAGCGGTTTAAATAGATATAAAAGTACACCCCCCACCTTTTTCTCGCTTTTCCGGTTTTTTTTACTCGGGTTCTTTTGCTAAAGTTGGGGGTGTCTGTTAAACGGTGTAATATCCATTTTTTCTTTGCATGCGGGCACTTCTTTAAATGTATTCTGTCATACGCTTCTTTCTGTTTTTATTGCCGCCTGAAACGGCGCATCATCTAAGTCTGTCGGGACTTTCCTTATTAAACAGGCTGTGGTTGTTACCACTGTTTAAGCCAAAATTTGTAAAAGATCCGGTTAATGTGATGGGACTTGAATTTGCCAATCGTATTGGCCTGGCTGCTGGCTTGGATAAAAATGGTGAATATATCCAGCCGCTGTCAAATCTTGGTTTTGGCTTTATAGAAATCGGCACGGTAACGCCCAGGCCCCAGGCAGGCAACCCGGCGCCGCGCTTGTTTCGTTTGCCTGAGGCGAATGCCATTATCAACCGCATGGGTTTTAATAATAAAGGCATTGATTATTTAACCGATCGTGTTGCAGAAGCACGACAGCGTGGCTTTAAAGGCTTGATCGGTATCAATATCGGCAAAAACTTTGATACAGCTGTCGAAGATGCTAACCAGGATTATCTGACCTGTTTGCGGGTAGCCTACCCATATGCTGATTATATAACGGTTAATATTTCATCACCCAATACGCCCGGCCTGCGAACCTTGCAATATGGCGAAGAGCTGGATAGCTTATTGGCAAGCCTGAAGAGTGAACAGCTAAAGCTGGCGGCACAACATGAGGTTTACAAACCGATAGCCATTAAAGTGGCACCTGATTTAAGTCCTGGCGAAATTATCGGCATTGCCAGATCATTGCTGAAAAACAATATGGATGCGGTTATTGCAACCAATACAACCTTGTCCCGGGATGCGGTCAGGCAATTTAGATATGGTAATGAGAAGGGTGGTTTAAGTGGTGAGCCAGTGCGTGAACTGTCAACCAATGTAATAAAACAGTTCCATCGGGTTCTGGGTAATCAAATACCGATAATTGGTGTGGGTGGTATTTTTTCAGCTAAAGATGCACAGGATAAGCTGGATGCGGGTGCTCAGTTGGTGCAGATTTATACAGGTTTGGTTTATAAAGGGCCTGAACTGGTTTGTTCTTGCGTTAAACAGCTTGGTTAAAAATTAAGGTGCACCTGCATAACACAGGTGCGCCTTGGAAACACAGGGTTATTGAGCCGGAGCTTTACCCTCTATTCCTTGCGCATTCTTCTCCTCAGCTTTTTTTACATCTTCACAGACTGGTAGTTTTAACTTTTCCTTTTCTTGATCAGTCAGGGCATCCACTTCAGCACGTGGCATGCAATCGATGGTAACAGCATCGCCGTCTATAATGGTGGGTTTCCCCTCCATTCCTTTTGGCTGTCCTTCTGCTTGTGCAACGGCAGATAAACCTAGCCCGCTTGCGAAAACAATTGACGTTAATACTGCTGTTTTTGTAATAGTCATATTTTACTCCTATAAGTTTTTTTGACTTTACGAAGCTCATTGTTGATTTTGATTAAAAATTAAGCACAAGAGCTTCGGGGTGTACGACTGGACTAAAACGGCTAAGTTTCAAAAAAATTTGTATGGGATTAATTTTTTAATTAGAAAAAGCGTTTCAATATTGCGCTATTTTATTGATATAACGATACAAATTCGTGTTAAAAAAATAGCGAAAAAAAATTAAAATTTTTTTCCTGGTGATAGAAAAATAGTAGGCATAAAGCACAAAAAAGACTTGGAAGTCATTGCAATGAATGCGCTATGATAGAGCCTAATTTACATTGATAAAATTATTCTCAGGAGCACAATAATGTTTTCAAAAGACATGAAAATTGCAGGTTATGATGATGAACTTGCCCAGGCAATTTCAGCCGAAGAACAGCGTCAGGAAGATCATATTGAATTGATTGCTTCTGAGAACTATACCAGTCCACGGGTGATGGAAGCGCAAGGCTCGGTATTAACCAATAAATATGCCGAAGGTTATCCTTCAAAGCGTTATTACGGTGGTTGTGAATATGTTGATATTGCCGAGCAGCTTGCGATAGATCGCGTAAAAGAGCTCTTCGGCGCTGATTATGCCAATGTGCAGCCGCATTCGGGTTCATCGGCTAACCTGGCTGTGTACATGGCATTGATACAGCCTGGTGATACGGTATTAGGCATGGCGCTTGCCGATGGTGGCCACTTAACACATGGTTCGCATGTGAGCTTTTCGGGCAAAGTCTATCACGCCGTTCAATATGGTCTGGATGCTGAAACGGGCGAAATTGATTATGAGCAGGTCGAGGCGCTGGCTAAAGAGCATAAACCTAAAATGATTGTTGCCGGCTTCTCGGCTTATTCTCGCGTGGTTGACTGGCAGCGTTTTCGTGATATTGCCGATAGCGTTGGTGCTTATCTGTTTGTTGATATGGCGCATGTTGCCGGCTTGATTGCAGCCGGTGAATACCCCTCGCCAGTGGACATTGCCGATGTGACCACCTCAACGACTCATAAAACCTTGCGTGGCCCACGCGGTGGAATCATCCTTGCCAAAGCTAACCCTGAAATTGAGAAAAAACTAAACTCGGTAGTCTTTCCAGGCACTCAGGGTGGCCCATTAATGCATGTAATTGCAGCTAAGGCAGTTGCTTTTAAAGAGGCGATGGAGCCAGATTATAAGACTTACCAAAAACAGGTTGTTAGCAATGCGCGCGCCATGGCAAATGCCTTTATTGAGCGTGGCTATAATATTGTTTCCGGTGGCACCGATAACCATCTGTTTCTGGTTGATCTAATTGATAAAGGTTTGACCGGAAAGGCTGCCGATGCGGCACTGGGCAAGGCGCATATTACAGTTAATATGAATGCCGTGCCTAATGATCCACAGTCACCTTTTGTCACCAGCGGTATTCGTGTTGGCTCGCCAGCCATTACCACGCGCGGTTTTAATGAAGAAGATAGCGTCGAGTTAGCCAACTGGATGTGCGATATTCTGGATGCACTTGCCAGGGACCCGGATGATGAGTCGGTGATTGATGCGACACGTGCCAGGGTTGCTGAAATCTGCAAGCGGCTTCCTGTTTATAAATAAACGACCATGTATTGCCCTTTCTGCGGTCATCAAGATACGCGCGTCGTCGATTCGCGTCTTGCCAGTGAGGGCGATCAGGTGCGCCGCCGTCGGGAATGCTTGTCTGATAGCTGCAAAGAGCGTTTTAGCACGCTCGAATATGCCATTTTTAAACTGCCCAAAGTGGTTAAATCAAGTGGCGAAATGCAAGCCTTCAATGAGCATAAATTACGTGCCGGTTTAATGCGCGCTACCCAGAAGCGTCCGGTTGATGTGAAATCAGTTGATAATGCTATTTTGCAAATCAAAAAACGCATTCTCAAACGCGAAAAAGATGAAATCACCTCCAGCCAGATTGGCGAATATGTTATGGAAGAACTGCGCTCGCTGGACGATGTTGCCTTTATCCGCTTTGCCTCGGTTTATCGTAATTTTAATGATATTGGTGAATTTATCGAAGCAATTGAAGGTTTGGAGAAGACACCCAGCGCGGAAACCCGTAAACGCCAGTTTAAGCTTCCCGGTTCTTGATATGGTTTCTCTTACAGCTTCTCAAATATGCCCTGTTTGGAGAAATAGGCAAGCCGAGCGGAAAGCGAAACAATGTTGGAGCGTAGCGACGACTACCCGTAGGGTGCGTTTTACAAAAGGCCAAAAAAGTGGGGGGGTGTACTTTTTTAATCATTATTTAGCCTTTTTGGGCAGTTTTCTGGCGGGTGTATAATGAATAAAGCTGCTTTTGATAGCAAAATAATGGCAAAAGCGGTTCAGCTAGCCCAAAAAGGTGTTTATACGACCCATCCTAACCCCAGAGTGGGCTGTATTATTACTAAAAATCAGAAAATTATTGGCCAGGGCTATCATCAACGTGCCGGTCAGCCACATGCCGAAATCAATGCGCTCAATTCATTGCAAGATAAAGCACAGGCAAAGGGCGCAACGGCCTATGTCACCCTGGAGCCATGCTCGCACACCGGCAAAACACCTCCCTGTGCTAATGCCTTGATTGATACGGGTATCAGGCGCGTTGTTATCGCCATGCAAGACCCCAATCCACAGGTAGCCGGGCAGGGTATAGAACGCTTAAAAGCCGCCGGGATTGATGTTGAGGTCGGCATTTTAGAACAGCAGGCGCGGGAACTTAACCCCGGTTTTATTAAGCGTATGGAGCAAGGTCTACCCTGGGTGCGCGTCAAACTGGCAATGAGTCTGGATGGGCGCACCGCCATGGCATCGGGTGAAAGTCAATGGATTACCGGACCACAAGCTCGCGCCGATGTGCAACGCTATCGCGCCCGCGCTGATGCAATATTGACCGGGATTGGAGCCGTGCTGGCTGATGATCCTTCTCTGAATGTGCGCCTTACGGCTGAAGAAATGGGTATTGAAGGTGCTGTCAGGCAGCCGCTTCGCGTTATTCTGGATAGTCAGTTGCAAACCCCGTTAGATGCCAAACTGCTTGATCTGGCTGGCAAGACAATCATTTTTGTATCCAAAACAGCATTAAGCAATAAAGATTTAACTGAAAAAATTAGTTTTTTTGAAGCAAAAGGGGTAGAAATACTGTCCGTAAAAAACGACGCAACTGGATACTTATCCCTAAAAAACATTCTGCAATTATTGGCCAAAAAAGAAATTAATGAAGTACATGTCGAAGCCGGTGCCACACTTGGCGGGGCGCTTATTCAGCAAGGACTTGCTGATGAGATACTTATTTATATGGCGCCTATTTTTATGGGTAGTGATGCCCGTGGTTTGTTGGAACTCCCTGGCCTAAATCAGATGAAAGACAAAATTAACTTGAATATCAATGATATACGTGCAGTTGGTAAAGACTGGCGGCTGAGTCTTGTTTTAGCTAGTTTATAGTCAGTTTATGATATAATCCGCCCGGTCGTTAAACGATTCACACAACGCTTATTCTAAATGCTATAAAAGAAATATAATTAATGGATACTACACAGCTAAACGCACACCTTAGCGATACCAGGTTTTCAGATCTTGATCTGCTTCCCGAAATTCAATCTGCCATTGTCGATGCCGGCTTTGAGTATTGTACGCCGATACAGGCAAAGACCTTGCCGATTAGCCTGGAAGGCAAGGATATTGCAGGGCAGGCGCAAACGGGAACAGGTAAAACAGCAGCGTTTTTATTGGCGGCGTTTCAGCATTTGTTGAAAAATCCCAGGCCGAATAAAAACCAACGTGGCCAAACGCAGCTTAGATTTTTAATTCTTGCGCCAACGCGTGAACTGGCGATCCAAATAGCCAGGGATTGCGATCAGCTGGGCAAGAATACCGGGCTTAAATTTGCTCTGGCATATGGCGGAACGGGCTATGAAAAACAACAAAAAGCAATAGAAGCGGGTGTTGATATATTAATTGGCACACCAGGTCGCATTATTGATTATTGGAAGAAAAAGGTATTTAACCTGCATCAAACTCAGGGCCTGGTGCTGGATGAAGCAGATCGTATGCTTGATTTAGGTTTTATTAAGGATATTCGTTTTATTTTAAAGCGCTTACCTGATCCGACTAAACGCTTGAGCATGATGTTTTCGGCAACGTTGTCGCACCGTGTCATGGAATTATCTTATGAACACATGAATCAGCCCGTAAAGCTGGAGATTAAAGCCGAGGCGGTTAATACCAAAAAGATCAAACAAGCAGTTTATTATCCTTCTAATGATGAAAAAATACCCCTTTTAATTGGCTTGATAAATCAATTAAAGCCTGACAGGGCAATTGTTTTTGTTAATACCAAACGCAATGCCGAAACAATTGATGATTATCTTCGTGGTAACGGCATTAAAGCCGTTATGATTTCGGGTGATGTACGCCAGAATAAGCGTCAATCCCTGCTAAAGGCTTTTGCTGGTGGTGAGCACCAGGTGCTCATTGCTACCGATGTTGCTGCCAGAGGTCTACATATTGATGATGTAACCCATGTATTTAATTATGACTTACCGCAAATGGCGGAAGATTATGTGCACAGAATAGGGCGTACCGCACGTGCAGGTGCATCAGGTGAGGCACATAGTTTTGCTTGTGAGGATACCGCTTTTTATTTGCCTGAAATTGAAGCCTATATTGGCATGAGCGTGCCGATGGAAAGTGTTACTGCTGATTTATTAGCAGATGATATCAAGCCCCGCAAGCGTATCCAGCGTGACCGTGTTCCTCACCGACCGAATAATACTAATCATAAGCATAATAAGCACGGTGGAAAATTTAAAGGAAAGAATACGCGCCATAGAAATAGCGCTAAACATAAACCTGGAAACAAATCAGTGGCTAATAATAAGTTTACTGGATAATCTTACGGCAGTTAGCAAAGCTTATGTTAAGTTCTTACGAACAAAAACTACTAGAAAGGCTGGTTAAACGAAAAATGCTGTTTAAGTGGCTTTCCATTATCAGTGTTGTGATCGCCTTGAGCCTTGCTTGTTTTTATACATGGCAGTATTTTAACCAGAATACTCAAAATGTGGACTTACATTTTGTGGTGATTATTCTGATATTGCTCAATGCCAGGCAGAACCTGCGTCAGCATAATCTTGCCAGGATACTTGAACGATCCACCCAAGTGGGACAATAAAGCTTTTTCACTGCCGGTTACTTCTTACGACGAGTGAGGAAGAGAAAAGGGCAACCGAGCCGTAGGCGAGATAATGTTGGAGCGTAGCGACAACTACCCGTAGCGTAGGACGGTTGAAAACCGTAAAAAAGGTGGGGGGTGTACTTGTTAGTATCTTAAGGAGACACTGATAAAGTCTAATTGAGACCTTTGCATGAGAGTATGGCGAGAGAAAAATTAGCGTAATTTTCCTGATTTTTTGTAGATTTGAGGGTAATAGCAGGGCTATTGACCGAAAATATACGAAAAAACAGGGGAATTTAAGCAGTTTTTATCCGTCATATCTTTCGTGGAAAGGTCTCTAATTAAGAAAATACTTGCCTGCTGTTGCAACGATAATTGTAATAACGCCAATTATCGTATTTATTCCTACCAGCATCCGTATCTGGTTTAATGCTGCACCACCATCTTTCCAGCGTTCTTCTGCCACTGCTTTTTTGAGTCTGTTATAAGGTGCAAAAAATACATGAAAGAATATCAGCATCATTATAATGCCAAGCCCTAGCATGATGTGCATAAAGAGAGGTGGTTTGGGGAACTGGAAAAACATCCATAGACCAGTCACCAGAACAATACCAATACAAAGCCAGACCCAGGGGAAAAAACGCTTAAAACCGGCGACCCAAAGTTGCAGGCGTTGTGGTGGTTCAAGTGTATTGACTGCAGCCGGGCGCATGACTTGATGGGCAAAAAACATACCACCAACCCAAATAACAATGGCGAGTAAATGTAGTGTGATAGCGATAGACATAATCATTATATTTGCTCTAAAAATTGAGAGAGGCGATATTCTCATAGTTTATAGCAGTTAAACAAGAAACATTACAAAGGAGTGTTATTAATCAGCGTCCCCTTTATGATAGCTTGATACGTTATTTGGCTCCAAGGTAGTTTTGCAACACTCTTTGCCATTCATCACGATGAATAATTTCCAGCATGGCCCGGTTGACAGGTTCGCGTAACGGACTGCCTTCTGGAAAGATAATGCCGTAATGCTGTGGTTCAAATAAATCATTAATGACATTGAGCCGGTTATTAAAGTGTTTTGTTGTCAGATATTTTAATAAGGGGTCATCATAAACTATAGCATCAACTTCGCCTTTGTCTATTGCAGTTAGTGCATCTAAAACTGTTTTATAATACCTGGCTTTAAGCTTATGTTTTTTTAGATAGGCATCACTACTTGAGTGTTTTATGCTGGCGAGACGGCCTTTGTATAGGTCAGCTTTGGAGGCTATTAAAGGTTTCCCCTTGGCTATAGTGAGTGTTGATGCCACGCTGCCAATAATAGCTGAAACGATTAATAAGGATGAAAACATCCAAAACAAGGCGATCAACCTGCCACCAAATGTACGTGGTGTCATATCACCGTAGCCCACCGTTGTCATGGTAACGGCTGCCCACCAGATGCCTGATGCTATGCCTCTGATTGGGTTGGGGTGAAAATTATCCGGGTTTTTTTTGCGTTCTATCAGCCAGGTAAATGTACCGATAACAAGCAAAATGGCGAGCAGTAATAAAATAATAAATAGCATCTGCATAGAAAAAATGCCGCGAATAATACTTTTCCAGCCATCATTAAGATTTTTTGGGGTGGCAATGCTTAAGCCAGTGGCGTAATAGGAATGGCTAAAATCAAGATTCTTTTCGCGATCCGCCGTAATGGTAATGGCCGCTATCCCAGCATCGAGCGATCCATTTGAGACGTCATTTAACAGGGTGTCCAGTGTTTCCTCCTGCCAGCTGTAGTCGATATTTAACTTTTTGGCTATTTTCTCCCAAAGCTCAATGCTAATGCCATACCACCTCCCATCTTCATCTTTCATGGCAAAGGGTTTTGCTATTTTGGTGCCAATCATAAGTTGACTGGTCGTTTGTTGTGTTTCCTCTTGAGCAGACAGTGGTATCGCCATTAGCATAAGAAGGCATACCAAAAGCGTTAAACGTTTCTGTATAAGCAATAAGTTAGGTATATAAATAAACATAAAAATTCGGCTAGTGGCTTTAATCTGTACTACACTTTTTCCAAGCATTACTTTTCACAATGCTTAACATTGGATACTAGTACAAATATAAGGAGAGGTGTATGAGTGAAAAAAAGAAAATGAGCTTAACGGTCAAGGTGCTGTTAGGTATGGCGTTGGGTATTATTGTGGGATTGATACTCAACCTGACCGGTTTAATCAGTAATCCCTTTGTTGATACTTACATTGTTAATGGTTTGTTTCATGTGGTCGGCAAGATGTTCGTTAATGCCTTAAAGATGCTTGTTGTTCCACTTGTCTTCTTCTCATTAATATGTGGTGTTACGGGAATTGGAGATATCCGTATGCTGGGACGTGTGGGCGGAAAGTCCTTTGCTCTTTACATGCTGACAACGGCTGTGGCGATTGCAACAGCGATCTTTATTGCGGCTTCATTAGGTATTGGTAAAGGTATGAATATCGCAACTGATGCTGCATTTACTGGTAAAGAGTCTCCACCATTGACACAAGTTCTTATTGATATCATTCCAAAGAATCCTATCAATGCAATGGCTAATGGCGATATGTTACCCATCATTTTCTTCTCAATTCTGGTTGGAATCAGTATGTTAATGGTTGGCAGAAAGGCCAAGTCATTTATTGAGGGTGCTGAAATTGCCAATGAAATTATGATGAAAATGGTCACTATCATTATGGCTGTGGCACCTTACGCTGTGTTTGCACTGATTGCCAAGGCGGTTGCAACGTTAGGCCTGGGTTTACTTGCATCACTTGCTGGTTATGTTGGTGTGTTGGTTGGTTCCTTAATGTTCCACTTGTTTATTACCCTAATGATTATTTTAAAGGTTTTCTCAGGTTTGAGCCCTGCGATGTTCCTAAAGAAGATCAGGAATGTTCAAGTGTTTGCCTTCAGTACCGCCAGTTCAAATGCGACCATTCCCGTGACTATGAAAACGGTAACAGACCGTTTTGGTGTGGATAACTCGGTCGCTTCGTTTACCGTTCCCTTTGGTGCTACTATCAATATGGATGGTACTGCTATTATGCAGGGTGTGGCGACGGTGTTTATCGCCAATGTTTATAATGTTGATTTAGGGATTGGTGGCTATTTAACGGTTATCCTTATGTCAGTGCTGGCATCAATAGGTACTGCTGGTGTCCCTGGTGTAGGATTGATTATGCTTTCCATGGTATTTACTCAAGTTGGCTTACCTGTGGAAGGAATCGGTTTGGTACTGGGTGTTGACCGCTTGATGGATATGATCCGTACCGCTGTGAATGTATCAGGTGATGCGACCGTTTCATGTATTGTTGCCAAAAGTGAGGGCAAGATGGATGTATCTGTTTTCAACGACCCTGAAGCAGGTGTTATAGATGTCGATCTTGAAGATGTATTAGATATTGATGATGCTGTTGAAGCGGAGATGAAAGCTGCTATTGATGCGACCAAAAATAGAGAATAATTCTCTTTAATAAGAGACCTTTGTACAAAAGACATGACGGATAAAAATTGCGCTAATTTTTCTCTCGCCATCCTCTTGTGCACAAGCCTCAATAAGTAACATTACGTTCAAAAAAGCAGAGCAAGATTGCTCTGCTTTTTTTATGTTCTTTAATGATTACCGGCTAGTACTCCAACCACGTTAAATTGGCTGATACAGAGCAAATCAAAGCGTTCAAGACAAGGCATGGGTTGCAGGCAATGGTTACTCCCTTGTCAAAACCCGTAACGCCGTATTGGACGCTTTGGTTTGCTCCCGCAGGGCGAGCCAGAAAGCGGTCATCCACGTTGTTGCACTTTTTGTGAAGGGAGTAACCATTCACTGCAAAGTGCGCCTAGTGGCTAACCGCTTTCTGACCCGCTGTATCCGTCAATATAATGCGGTTGGAGTGCTAATGTCTAAAGTGCCTCATACCTGTCATAACCATTGCCATTCCAGCTTCATTAGCAGCAGCAATAACTTCTTCATCACGCATTGATCCACCAGGCTGAATAACAGCTATAATGCCTGCCTCCGCCGCTGCATCTATGCCGTCACGAAAGGGGAAAAAGGCATCAGAGGCCATCACAGAACCGGCCACTTCCAGATTTGCATGTTCTGCTTTAATGGCAGCTATACGAGCAGAGTTAATACGGCTCATTTGTCCGGCACCGACGCCTATTGTCATATTGTCTTTGCAGTATACAATCGCGTTTGACTTAACAAATTTGGCAATTTTCCAGGCGAATAACAGATCACGCATTTCTTTGTCAGATGGGCTGCGTTGGGTGACGACTTCCAGCTTCTCATAAAGCTCAAGGTCAGCATCTTGTACTAATAATCCACCATTGACACGTTTAAAGTCTAGTCTCGGTTTTGGCTTTTCGAATGCTCCGCATTCCAGTAAACGAATATTTTTCTTTGCCTTAACGGCCTCTATCGCACCTTGTGAAACACTGGGAGCAATAATGACCTCAACAAATTGTTTATCAACAATGGTTTGTGCCGTTGTTTCATCAAGTTCCTGATTGAAGGCAATAATTCCGCCAAAGGCTGATTCGGGATCGGTGCTAAAAGCGCGCTGATAGGCATCAAGCAGATTAGAGCCGATGGCAACGCCACAAGGGTTGGCATGCTTTACAATGACACAGGCTGATTCATTTTCGAATTGTTTGACACACTCTAATGCAGCATCGGTATCAGCAATATTATTGTAGGAAAGCTCTTTTCCCTGTAGTTGCCTGGCGGTTGCTATATTGGCTTCAGTTTGTTTTGGCTCAACATAAAACGCCCCTTTTTGATGTGAATTCTCACCATATCGGGTTGTTTGTTGTAGTTTAAATTGTGTGTTAAAGGTGCTGGGGAAGACCTGTTCCCCTTTCTTTAGTGGCTTGCCGTTTTCTACTATTGCACCTAAATAGTTAGCAATCATGCCATCGTAGGCTGCCGTATGCTCAAAGGCTTTTGTTGCCAGCTTGAAACGGGTCTCGCTGGATATTGTACCCTTATTGTCTTTAAGCTCCTGTTCAATAAGTGGATAATCCGACGGATTCACAACAATGCTAACATGGGCATGATTTTTTGCAGCTGCCCGCACCATGGTTGGGCCGCCAATATCGATATTTTCAATCGCATCATCCAGACTACAGTTGTCTTTTGCAATCGTTTCTGCAAAGGGGTAAAGATTGACAATCACTAGGTCGATTGGTGGAATATCGTGCTGTTCCATAACCGTATCGTCTGTTCCACGACGGGCAAGTATGCCGCCATGAATTTTGGGGTGAAGTGTTTTAACACGGCCATCCATCATTTCAGGAAAGCCGGTATAATCTGACACTTCAGTCACTGGGATATTATTATCCATTAACAGTTTGGCAGTGCCGCCGGTTGAAAGTAGCTCAATGCCGAGTTCATCTAATTGTTTTGCAAATTCGATGACACCCGTTTTGTCAGAAACACTAAGTAATGCACGTTGTACAGGTCGATTATCAGGCATGTGGGGGATCCTATTGTTAATCAATATTTTGGTGGACGGAGTATCGCATAAGAACTGTTATTGTTACATTATTTTGCGAGTCTTTAATGAAAAAAAACACCACAAGCACTGCTAAATCAATGCCTTTAGCGGTTTACCTTCTTGCTATATGCCAGGCCCTGCTGATGAGCAGTACATCTTTAATGATGACGGTATCGGCTTTGGTTGGGTATTCATTGGCAGATAACAAGTCTTTGACCACCTTACCACTATCTTTGCAGTTTTTAGGTTTAATGTTAACCAGTATTCCTGCCTCGATGATTATGGGAAAGCTGGGTCGCAAAGCTGGTTTTATTATGGGTAGTTTATTTGGTCTGGCAGGTGGTGTGATTGCTGTTTGGTCTATTTTACATCATCAGTTTTGGTGGTTTGCCGTGGCTGCCTTTTTGGTCGGCGTGTTTAATGGCTTTGGTACTTACTATCGTTTTGCAGCAGTTGATATTGCTGATGAAGAAAACCGCCCTAAAGCTATTTCCTATGTAATGGCTGGTGGGGTGATTGCTGCTTTTGTGGGGCCAAATCTGGCAAACTTTGGTCGTTCTATTTTTAACATGGATGAGTTCGCAGGTGGCTTCCTGTTTGTGATTGGTTTTTACTTTTTAGTTTTTCTAATCATGCTGTTTATCAAGCTGCCTAAATCAGCGACAGTAACGGATGATTCAAGCGCCCGACCTTTGAAGGTAATAGCTAAACAGCCTGCTTTCATTGTCGCCGTTATTTGTGGAATGCTAGGTTATGCCGTGATGTCTTATTTAATGACGGCTACACCACTGGCAATGAAACATCATGCGCATCTATTTGATGATACGGCTTTTGTGATTCAATGGCATGTCTTGGCCATGTTTGCACCCTCTTTTGTAACTGGGAGTATTATTCAGCGTTTTGGTGTTATTAATGTATTGATTATAGGTGCCATATTAGGAATTGTCTGTGTCATTATCAATTTAGTGGGACAAACAGTCTGGCATTTTTGGGGTGCTTTGATAGCACTGGGGGTAAGCTGGAACTTTCTGTTTATCGGTGCCACAACACTGTTGACATCGACCTATAGGCCAGCGGAGAAAGCCAAGGCACAGGCAGCCAATGATTTTTTAGTTTTTACTATGGTGACAATTGCATCCCTTTCAGCGGGTATGTTTCAACATAAGTTCGGCTGGAAAATTGTAAATATAGGTGCTTTACCCTTGCTACTGATTATTCTTATCAGTGTTGTCTGGCTGATGCGTACATCTGAGTCACGGAAGGTTAGTTTAGACTAGCCTGTGTTATACGGTTAAGACAAAAGCGGGGGATATGTACAAACCGTCTTGTTAGCGAAGATGGTATCAGTCAGCTTTTCATTCTCCCTCCGTGGGTTTAACTGGGTATTTATTATTTGCACACCCCTACCTTTTTGCCAGAAAACGCCGAAAAACCAGGGGGGTGTACTTTTCAAGTATCCATTGGCCGAATTTACAAGATAAACCGTAATGACGTGATTAATAAACTGTGACAAAATTAGCTATAATATTGGTTAATAATCAAGGCGCTCTGATTACCCTATCTTATTCATCCAGTTTATTCAGATTCCTTAAACAAAAAAGAAACTCGGGTTTACCATGAAAAAAAGTCATAATATTCGCAAAGCAGTCATACCAGTTGCAGGTTTAGGTACACGCATGTTACCGGCCACCAAAGCTATCCCCAAAGAAATGCTTCCTATCGTAGATAAGCCAATGATTCAATATATTGTTAATGAATGTATTGCAGCGGGGATCACTGAAATAGTGCTGGTGACTCACTCCAGTAAAAATGCGATTGAGAACCACTTTGATACTAGCTATGAACTCGAATCAACCCTTGAAAAGCGAGTAAAGCGTTCACTGCTGGATGAAGTGCGCTCTATTTGCCCGAGTCATGTCACCATTATGCATGTACGTCAGGGCGTTGCAAAAGGATTAGGTCATGCGGTGCTTTGTGCCAAGCCAGCCGTTGGTGATGAGCCTTTCGCCGTGGTTTTACCCGATGTATTAATTGATGAAGTCAGTTGTGATTTAAGTAAGGAAAATCTGGCTAAAATGCTTGAACTGTATGATGCTAACGGTGAAAGTCAAATTATGGTTGAGCCCGTTCCGATGGAGCAAGTAAGTAGCTATGGTGTCGCAGACGTTAATGGTCATAAGCTTGAACCAGGGGACTCGGCTCCGATGACTCAGGTTGTCGAAAAGCCACCACTTGATGAAGCCCCTTCAAATCTGGCTGTTGTAGGTCGCTATGTATTATCTGCTGCTATTTGGGATTTATTAGAGCACACGCCCACCGGGGCTGGGGATGAAATACAGTTAACGGATGCTATCGCCATGCTTATGGATAAAGAAACCGTAAATGCCTTTCATATGACTGGCAAAAGCCATGATTGCGGCTCCAAAATCGGTTATATGATGGCTAATGTAGAGTATGCAACGCGACACCACGAAATTGGAGAGGCATTTAAAGATTATTTAAAAGAGTATTGCCAGGAGCCTGTCAGAGAATAGAGAAAAGCCCCAGCCGAGCTGAAAGCGAGACAATATTGGAGCGCAGCGACGACTACCCGTAAGGCTGCGTTTATAAAACGCATAAAAAGTAGGGGGGTGTACTTTTTAATCTACTTTAATCGGTATTTAAACCTTTCAAGCAGTAAAAAAGCGACGCTCAGGTCGCTTTTTTATGTTTTAAATTGTTTACAAGAATTTACTGGCAAGAAAATATCCGATTGCCGAGAGTACGCCCACTGAAATCAGTGCAAAAACAACGTTTGATTCCTTTCCAAGCAATTTATAGCTTAACCATTTATCAATTGAGAACTTACCTGGTCCAAAGGCAAATATAACGGCAAGCATAACGCCCCAAATAACGTGATAAAGCTCCCCTACAAGATTAATATCTGGATAAGATGTAGCAGCAACTGCATTAAGAATAAACAGGCCAAGTGCAGCAGGGCGTGTAAAGATGCCCAAGATCAAAAATATGGGCAGTATTAGCTCGGCATAGCTGGCGAGATAGGCAGCAAATTCTGGTGGTAGTACCGGAACGGCATACTCATATTTAAATAAATCAATTGTTCCGGGAGTGACCTGAAAACTGTCATTAACCTTGGTTAAGCCTGATTTAATAAATACATAAGCAACATAAAATCGAAAGGCAAATAATAAAAAGGGTTTTAAAACTAAATCAAGCGGGGCACAATCGCCCATTAAAAAACCACCTAAAAATCTTCTCATGCTATCTTCTCCTTGGGTTGTACTTACTGGTATCTCCAATAATTGTCATTTTGCCCAATGTTGCATTGGATGAACTTGAGCAAAAAGCCTAATGACTAGAAGTACCCTAATTGTTGTTGTTTATTTCAAATGACTCAATCCAGCCGCTTTGAATCGCCTGATTTAGCAAGTTTGGTAAAGACTCGCCAAAATTCTCTGCCAGTTTTTCAAGGTTTGCTCCTGAATCAATGGCATGGATAAAGTCCCAAAAATGACTATCATCCAGAGTATGATTCATTAGGCTAATTTTAACGATGTCGTCGTCCTTGAAAACAAACAGTTTAACTGTTTGATTAATATCAATTGAAGCCAGGTCTACCGTATCGTCATCCTGATGGGCAAACCATATATCATCTATACGATAGTTTGATTTGATTAGACGCAAGGTTTTAGCTAAGCAGAATTTCACCTGTGATTGTTGTTCTTCAGTTAACTCTGCTAACTGTGAAAAATCGCCAGCTTCGTCATTTTGTTGATGCCAGACGTGTTGACGTGCCCATTCAAGTCGGGCAACGTCGGCAAGATAGGGAAGATCTTTTACTGGCTCAAAGCTATTAAGAAACGTGGGAAGATCACTGCCATATTCGGCGAAAAAAGAAGTTGTTGGTGGGTATTCGTCAATAAAACAATCACACATTCTATTAAAAAACTCATCCCCAACCAGTGCTTTGCATACAGGAAAGGTCAAGCCTAAGGCCTGGCTCAAAATACCATGCACACTGCCTTTATAAATACCAAAACGCTGTTCGGCCGTTAGGGTATCATCTCCTATCACATGTTTTGCTGCAGGTGCTTTATCGCCGCCAAAAATGGCTTCAATAAAGTCTTTTTGTAAATCTTCAATGCTCATGTTGCGCCAACTACCTTGCTAGAAGCAGGGTTTGCATCAAGTATCGTTTTTTGTAAATCCCGGGCGGTATGTGATTCTTGTATAACGCGTTCAAGAGAAGGAATATCGTTATCCCATTCTATTAGCACAGGAACATCGCCAACGTGTTCAATGGCGCGTTCGAATAAAGACCAGACGGGAGCTGTAACCGGTCGGCTGTGGGTGTCAAGCAAGTGAGTCCCTTTATCTTCATAGCCTGCCAGATGAATTTCAACAACCCGCTCTTTTGGCATGGCGAACAAATATTCTTCAGCTTTAAAGCCATGATTCTGTGAGCTTACATAGATATTATTGACATCGAGTAGTAACTTGCAGTCACTTTGACGGGTTACTTCATTAATAAAATCCCATTCGCTCATTTCAGTTGCTTTAAATTGTAAATAGCTGGAAACATTCTCAATGACGAGTGGCTCACCAAGAAAATCCTGTACCTGCAAGATTCGATCAACAATATGTTTTACAACAGATTCAGTATAGGGCAGTGGAATCAAATCATGGGTGACAACGCCGTGGGCTGATGTCCAGCACAGATGATCAGATACCCAGGCAGGTTGGATTTCGTTTTTGAGTTTTTTTAATCGGTTAAGATACGTCTGGTTAAGTGGATCGGTTGACCCAATAGATAAACCTACACCATGAAATGTGACGGGATAATCTTGCCTGAATTGAGTCAGGTAGTCTCGTTGTGTTGTTCCTTCAATTAAATAGTTGTCGCTGAGGACTTCGAACCAGGGAACATCAGGTTTGGTCTT
>JALWMR010000041.1 GCA_027083815.1 Thiotrichaceae bacterium | reverse complement strand
CTTTTGTGCTTTAGGCGGGTTAAACAGCTAAACTATGTCCATAAAACAGCTTCCCCCTCATCTTGTTAATCAAATTGCCGCTGGTGAAGTGGTTGAACGCCCCGCCTCTGTGGTTAAGGAGCTTTTGGAGAACTCCATTGATGCCGGTTCGACCAAAATAGATATTGATATAGAGCAGGGCGGCGCAAAACGTATTCGTATTCGGGATAATGGCAAGGGTATTCCCAAAGATGAACTGGCGCTGGCGCTAAGTCGACATGCCACCAGTAAAATTGCCTCGCTGGATGATCTGGAGCATGTATGTTCGCTTGGTTTTCGTGGTGAGGCATTGCCCAGTATTGCCTCCGTCTCGCGGATGAAAGTTAGCTCGCGCACGCTTGATAGTGAACAGGGGTGGCAGATTTTTCCAGAGCATAATGAGGCAGGTCAAGAGTGTTTTAGCGAGCCAGAGCCAGTGGCTCACGCACCGGGAACCACGATTGATGTGCAGGATTTATTCTATAACACACCGGCACGGCGCAAATTTTTAAAGACAGAAAATACCGAATTTAAACATTTATCCGAGGTGGTAAAACGCATCGCACTGAGCAATTTTCAGGTGGCCGTGAACCTGCGGCACGGTTCGCGCAATGTGCTTACCTTGCAAGCAGCAGCAGATAGAATCGGCGCAGACCGTCGCGTTGCCGAGATTTGTGGCCCGGCCTTTATGGAGCAATCACTGTATCTGGATTATGAAGCGGCGGGTTTGAAGCTATGGGGTTGGGTGGCGCTGCCAACCTTCTCGCGCTCGCAGGCTGATATGCAATATTTTTATGTCAATGGGCGCATGATTAAAGACCGCGTTGTTACCCATGCGGTACGCCAGGCGTATAGCGATGTGTTATTTCACGGTCGGCACCCGGCTTATGTGCTGTTTTTGGAGCTGGCTCCTGAAAAAGTCGATGTCAATGCTCACCCAACCAAGCATGAAGTACGCTTTAGAGATGCGCGACTGGTGCATGATTTTTTATATCGCACCCTGCACAAAGCACTCGCCGATGTGCGCCCCAATGACGATACAACGCTTCCCGAAATCCCCGTGCAACAAGCACCCTACACGCATGTTCAAAACGCACAAAGCCATCAGCAACATTTGAATATTCCGCTTAACAACAGCGCCCTGCCGCAAAGCCAGGTTGCCGAACAAATGGCTGTTTATCAACGTCTGCATGAGTCAGCAGAAAATCAACAAACCGTTACAAATAGCGGTTTTAAACCGCAGATACAAAGCAGCAGCAAACTGCCGCCTTTATCCAGTGATTTTGCCGACAAGCTGGCAAGCAATGTGACTTCATCCTTGCCTGAAACGGACAAAAACGCCGAAAAGGTAGGGGGTGTACCTCCTTTAGGCTTTGCTATTGCACAACTGCACGGTATTTATATTCTTGCCGAAAATGCCGAGGGTTTGGTGGTGGTCGATATGCACGCCGCGCACGAGCGCATCACCTACGAACACCTAAAGACCAGCATGACGCAAGACAGACTGCGCTCCCAGCCAATGTTAGTGCCCGTATCGCTGGCAGTCAGCCAGAAAGAAGGCGATGCTGCCGAAGAATTTGCCGATGCCTTTAAACAACTCGGTTTTGAACTGAGCCGCCTAAGCCCGGAGCAAATCACCATTCGCGCCGTCCCCAGCCTGCTAAAAGATGGAAACGTCGAACAACTGGTGCGCGACGTGCTTGCCGACCTGATTGAACACGGCAGTAGCCAGCGCATTGAACAGGAAATCAACGAAATCCTCTCCACCATGGCGTGCCACGCCTCCGTGCGCGCCAACCACCGCCTCAGCATCCCTGAAATGAATGCGCTACTGCGCGATATGGAACGCACCGAACGCAGCGGACAATGCAACCACGGACGACCCACCTGGACTCAGTTGTCGGTGGATCAGCTGGATAAGTTGTTTATGCGGGGGCAGTGAGCACACCTCTGTGTTCGTCTTATATCTCAATCTCGGTGAAAGCCAGATAGTCCAGTTAGATTGTGCGTGAAGTAAGTTAATACAATAACGAATATAACCTGGCGCGATATTCTTTGATTAAGGGATCATTTTTTTCAAAAAGATCAAACGCTTCCAGAAGCCCCTTGCGTGCGGCATCATCGCCAAATTCACGGTCTTTTTGTATCGCTTCCAGATAAAGGTCCAGACCGGCTTTTACATCGCCTGCCACTACTTTGGCTTTGGCAAGATCCAGCATGGTTTGTATGTCATCAGGGTTTTGAGCAAGCCGGGCTTCCAGTTCAGCAATATCGCCACTTTCTTCCTGTAATTTCTTACGTTGTATCGCCTTTTTAAGGTTTTCCAGCTTCTCGTCATCGACCTTGTTTGCCGGGATTTTATCCAGGATGCTTTGTGTTGCTTCCAGTTTGTTTTGTTCCAGTAGTACCTGCGCCAGATCAGGGTAAGCTTCATAATAATCTG
This sequence comes from Thiotrichaceae bacterium, assembly GCA_027083815.1. Taxonomy (GTDB): domain Bacteria; phylum Pseudomonadota; class Gammaproteobacteria; order Thiotrichales; family Thiotrichaceae; genus Cocleimonas. The sequence goes on along the minus strand of JALWMR010000041.1, from coordinate 4,167 downwards.
GCTCGGTTTCAATCACCTGATTGAGTTGCTGCTCTGCTGTTTCCAGGTCGCCCGCTTGCAAGGCCTGTAATGCTTCCTGACGGGTATTCTCCATTTGCCGTATGCGGTGCTTGTCTATCAGGTCACGAATCACAGGTTCAGGCTGTACCCCCATAAACTCATCAACGATGTCACCATTTTTAAACACTTTAACGGTTGGCAGGCTGCGTACGCCGTATTGCTGTGCAAGTGCCTGGTTTTGATCGCTATTAACCTTTACCAGTTTAAAAGCACCGTTATATTCCTCGGCAAGTTTTGCCAATACCGGCATTAACATTTGGCAGGGTTGACACCAGTCTGCCCAGAAATCTACCAGAACTGGCGTATGCCCTGATTGTTCGATTACCAGTTGATTAAAGTTATCCTGGTTGGCTTCAACAATATGTTCTGAATGTGCCATGTTTATTCTCCAGATTTTGTTAGTTTACTACCGGCTATGGTAGGGTTTTATTCTTTCTTTTCAATCTGGCTGGCAAGCAAAAGCCTGAAAAACCTGGGGGGTGTACTTTTTAGGATTCTTGTATGTTCATTGTTACCGTCAGTCGTATGGTGTACGGGCTTTCAGGTATATTCAGGCCCTATTCAGTTGTTTTTAGTAGGCTTGGATAAAAGAAAAATAAAAACACGAGCCCCTAATCATGAATAATTTTAGATTATTTATTGCTACATTGATGTGCATCTTTTCAATGTCTATTCACGCTGCTGAGAATCGTCTGTCGCCATTGGGTATCAATACCAATGAGATTATGGACATTGATACCAGTGTTCCCTTTATTGATTTATTTAAAATGGCAATGCCCTTTAACGAGGCGCGCCCATGGTTAACCAAAGGTAAGGTTATTTATGACCAGTATGGTTGGCCTATGCAATTGAATGGAGGGCAAGCGGGCACACGGTTTTTAAATGATTTTTCGGCTAAGGCTATTCCCAAAGGTGTTTACACGGTACTGCATGAAGGACGAGGTAACTATCGATATGGTGGTGATGTGCATTTATTGCGACGTTATCGTGATCGGGATTTAATTGAGTTTAGGCCTAAGCAAGGCAGAATTACAGCGACATTAATTATTACAGAAACGGATCCAAACGATTATTTACGCAACTTCCGCGTGATTATGCCGGGCGGTGTTTGTAAAGACAGGCCTTTTCATCGTGTGAAAAATATCAATGAATGTAAGGGGGGCTTGTACCAGGACTTTACCGAGAACTATGAATTTTTAGTTTTTAACCCTGATTACCTGAACTTTATGAAAGATTTCAGGGTTATCCGCATGATGAATATTTCAGGAATTACCCGCAATAATCTTGCCAACTGGGATCAGCGTCCAAAGCTTTCTGATGCTACTTGGGGTGGTAAAGAAGGCGTAAGAGGAGCGCCTTTGGAGATTATGATAAAACTGGCGAATATTCTGGATGCCGACCCGTGGTTTAGCCTGCCACACAGGGCAACGGATGATTTTGTCAGGCGCTATGCCCAATTAGTAAAGAAAGAGTTAAAGCCGACTTTAAAAGCCTATATTGAATATACTAACGAGGCCTGGAATGGTCTGTTTTCACAGGCGCATTTTATTAAAAATGCCGGGATGGCTTTAAAGCTGGATCGTAATCGCACCTATGCCGGGATTAAATACTATTCACACCGAAGTGTTGAGATATTTAAAATTTGGGAGCAAACCTTTGGTAACAATAATCGCCTGGTTAGAGTTATGTCGGGTATGGCAACCAATGTGCCCATGACACACATGTTGCTTGGATATGAGGAAGCCTTCAGGTATGTTGATGCTCTGGCAGTAGCGCCTTATTTTCACGGTACACAAAAAGACTTGAAAAAGGTAAGAAGTGTGAATCAGGTCTTTGCCTTGTTAACATCACCAAAAAATAAATATTCTATTCCTCGCACCATGGAGGTAATTGAGAAACAGGCGAAAGTGGTCGCTCAATATGGTATTGATTTGATAGCCTATGAGGGTGGTCAGCATCTTGTTGCCTATAAAACACATTCAAAAACAGAAGGAAGTAATCCTTATTTAATTGCCGCCAATAAAGATAAGCGTATGGCAAAGCTTTATTATGATTTTCTAAGTGGCTGGAAAAAGGCCGGAGGTAAGTTGTTTGTGGCATTTTCTGCGCCCAGAGAGTTCAACCATATTGGCAGTTGGGGCATTAAGGAATACATCACACAGGCCGCAAATGAAGCGCCAAAATACCGAGGTTTATTATACTTTAAGAAAAATAACCGTTGCTGGTGGCGAAACTGTGCCACAACTGGCTCCATTGCGCGTATGAGCAAGCCCGCCTTTAATCCGGGGGAGGGTGTTATGGCTCGTCGCTTTAAGCCTGTTGCTCCAAGAGCCGCAAGACCTGTGATTGCGGCCAATCTGGAGTCGCGTTCACGGCGCGGGCTTCTTGCTGAATAGTTTTGTAACTCTATTTGGGATCGTAGGTTAATCGTGCTTTAATTAAGCATACTGATAGCCGTTTGCCATGCCTTGATGAAATTCATAATAGATAAGCTAATCCATTATATTCTCAGCTTTTTCGTATTGATTTATATTCTTTATGAAGAGCTGATCTGGGAGCGCCTTGCCCAGCCGATTTTTCGTTATTTCCAATCATTAAAGTTGCTTCAAAAGCTGGAACATTATCTAAAAAATGTTCATGGCGTTCTTATACTTATCGCTTTTATAATTCTGTTTGCTATAACCGAATTACAAGGTATTTATGCCGGTGTATTGCTGTTAAAAGGAAAACCGGTTCTGTGGCTTTTGTTATATGCAGGTAAAATCCCCATTGCGGCGTTTACCTTTTGGTTGTTCAGGGTGAGCAAACCAAAGCTGATGTCCTTTCCCTGGTTTAAAAAGTCCTATGAGTTATTAATGCGTGGCATTGACTGGATACAGCACACCGAAACTTATATTGATATCAAAACCAGAGCAGCCAATCTTAAAGAATATTTTAAAAAGAACTATTTAAGAGAGGGTGATTCAACCAGGCAAAAAATCAAACGGATTTATCGTCGTCTTAAGATTCGTTTAAGGGAAATATTAAAACGATGAGCCAGCTACCGGCAATCTTCATTATTGGGCCTACCGCATCCGGCAAGACCGGTTTGGCGATGAAATTGATGGCACATTTCCCGATTGAGCTTATCAGCGTTGACTCCGCTTTGATCTATAAAGATATGGATATTGGCACAGCCAAGCCCAGCCCCAAAGAGCTGGAACAAGCGCCGCATCGTTTAATCAGCTTTCTTGATCCATCAGAATCCTATTCAGCCGCCGATTTTCGCCGCGATGCCTTGCGTGAAATGAAAGAAATTACACAGCAGGGAAAAATACCGGTTCTGGTGGGTGGCACCATGCTTTATTACCGCGCCCTGGAAAATGGTCTGGCTATTTTGCCTGAGGCGAACGAAGAGGTGCGGCAAGCCTTAAATCAACAAGCTGAAAAGCACGGCTGGGATTATCTACATCAACGTCTTCTTGAGCTAGATCCGGTAGCCGGAAAACGAATCCATCCCAATGACAAACAACGGGTTCAGCGCGCATTGGAAGTATATGAACTATCGGGAAAGCCACTCACCACACTTCAGCAAGAAGCTCAAATGGATGCCCTGCCTTATCGCCTGTTAAAAATAGCACTGATTCCAGAGCGCGCCTGGGTGCGTGATCTGGCTGAAAAGCGTTTCGATCAAATGCTCAAACAGGGGTTTCTGGATGAAGTAAAAGCCTTGTACAAGCGGGGCGACTTACACGCTGACCTGCCCTCCATCCGCTGCGTTGGCTATCGCCAGGCGTGGCAATTTCTGGAAGGCAAACTGGATGAAAACGAAATGAAAGAGCGAGCGGTGATCGCCACCCGGCAACTTGCCAAACGGCAGATGACCTGGATGCGCTCAGAACCCAATATCACCCGCTTTGATGCCAAAAATTACCAACTTGAAGAAGTGATAAAAAAAGTGCAAAATTTTTTGGCGGAAGAAGAATAGCTGCCAAGTTGGGCTGTTGCGAAAACTATCCAATGGATGGCAAAAGGGCAAAAAAGTGGGGGGGTGTAGCAATGCTATTAAGTTAAGCCATAAGTTATTGAATATGTTATAATATATCTTTATTTCTAAGTTATTTCTGG
>JALWMR010000040.1 GCA_027083815.1 Thiotrichaceae bacterium | reverse complement strand
CACCAAGCCCGAGCGCGAAGGCTGGGTCGACAGGGAAAAGCTTTATGACTTTTCTGGACGTAGTCGCAAACCACAAATAGCACTAGCAGAAAAATGGAAGTTTGATGACTATTCACAGCCCGCCGGTGGTTGCTGCTTTTTAACCGACCCCAATTATTCAGATAAAATGAAGGATTTACTAGGGCATCGAGGCGAAGACAGAAACTACGAAATGGACGATATTATGTTGCTTAAAATCGGCCGTCATCTGCGCCCACGCGATAATTTTAAAATGATCGTCTCACGCGAAGAAGGCGAAACACGCTTTTTACAAGGCTATAAAAAACAATTTCCCTATATCAAAACAGCCAGCTGCAACGGCCCCTTAACCTTACTTGACGGGCATGACCTTTCTGCAGAAGACATATATTTGGCAGCATCTATCACAGCCCGCTATAGTAGTGGGCGAGATCGTGACGAAGTCATCTGCAAAGTTGGAATACCGGGTGAAGATGAGCGTGAATTAAGCGTAAAGCCCATGAAAGCGGATGAAATTGATCAAAAGTGGGCACTTTAAGCAGTATTATTACCAATAGCACCCTGGTTTTATACTGTTAAAAGTACACCCCCCACCTTTTTTACGGATTTCATCCGCCCTTCGGGTAGTCGTAGTTCCTCCGACATTGTCTCGCCTGCGGCTCGGCTGGCCCTTTTCTCCTATAAGGAACCTAAACAATAAGGATAGTTATGACGAAACGAACACTCCTTTTTTCAACGCTGTTATTCATAATCGCGGCATGTGGTGGCAACAGCAGCCTTACCAACAATACTAATGCAGGCAAACAATACCATGTTGCCACCAATGGCAATGACAATGCTGATGGCTCGAAGGAGCATCCTTTTAAAAGCATTCAACATGCAGTTGATCTTGCCATTGCCGGCGATACTATTCTGATAAAAGCGGGTATCTATAAGGAGCGCGTTGAGTTTGGCAAATCGGGCATCGCTGGCAAAGAGATAAGCATAAAAGGTGACTCTCAGGGTAAGGTCATTATTGATGGCACAGGTATTAGTTGGGGAACAGGCTCATGGGGCGGCCTGATTGATATAACAGAGCGTGCGTATATTACAATATCGAATATACATTTAATGCACTCAACGGCGGCTGGATTTTTTATTGATAGCTCTCAACACATTAGCCTTCAATATTCATCAAGCTATGATACGTTTTCCAGTGGCATTGGCGTCTGGCAAAGTGATTCAATTTTAATTGATAACAACGAAGTAGAACTTGCCTGCCATGACGGTGGAGAGGAGTCCATTAGCATTGCAGGCACCTCAAATACCACGGTTAGTCATACTGAAGTGCATCATAATGGTTCCGGTGCGCTGGGTGGTGAAGGCATAGATATCAAAGATGGCTCGCACGATGTTACGGTGTTTGCCAACCATATTCATCATCTTAATAACCGCCCCGGAATTTACGCCGATGCCTGGGATAAACACACTTACAATATCAAAATCTACAATAATAAAGTTCATGACATTGATGAGTCCGGCATCTCCACCGCCAGTGAAATGGGCGGCACGCTTGAGAATGTATCCATCTACAACAATATCGTTTATAACAGTAAATACGGCGGTATCGAAGTAGGCGGTTGGTCATCGGCGATTCCGGCAAGACCCACGCCGTTAACCGCTATCCACATCATTAATAATACGCTTTACAAAAACGGCGAAGGCATAAATGTAGATAATTCTTTCGCCAAAGAAATTATCATTAGAAATAATATTGCCAGCGAAAATATCAACCTGCAAATAGACAGGGGAAGCACTCCGGCTAAGGAAGTAGCAAGCGATCACAACCTTATTTACGGAAATAATCAGTTTAATGGAGATGCCTTTGTTAGCACTGACCCTCTCTTTATCAACGCTCAAAAGGGCAATTTCAATTTGAAATCGAATTCACCGGCTATTGATTCAGGCAGCAAAACAAACGCGCCAAGGTTTGATTATAATCACAAGGCAAGACCTCAAAATGGCGCATGGGATATTGGCGCATTTGAGCTTTAGTATCTCTACTTGATCTCCATGCTAATGCTACTTACCAGCTTGTATCAATAAAAATAGCGTTTGCAATTAAGGTGTTAGAATTGGTTTGTGAGCCATAAGCATCAAGCAAGGTCTGATTCTTTTTCAGTAACTTGAAAAACTCCTTTTTAGAAACAGGCTTTGAATTTACATCAAAAAGCTGGGTGTTTTCATCGACCAAAACTTTATGGCTAAATAGATTGATGATTCCTTTTGTTTCATCTGTATTTTGAACAACGCTCATAACACGGTTATCAATTTGAGGCTGGGTTTTGATAATTTCAAAAGCATAATATTTACCATTTTTATGGTATGCCTCGACATAAATATAGTCGCCAACCTGGAGCTGACCCAGGTCAATATCAAGCATAGTTCCATCGCCTGATCTACTTTTTATAGTTCGTGTTGCCTCATCAATAAGAATATCGGTGTCGAATAAATTAACTTTCTTTTGTGTTGTATCGACCTTTGCTAAATAGCCCTCTAGCAAAATTTGAGTTTGTCTATCCACCACATAAATCTGGTCTGCCAATAGCTCGCTTTGACTGTTTGTTTTGCCCGTTACAATGAGATGTTTACCAACGACTAGGTCTTTTTTTGAGCCATTTATATATTCAGTATCCAACTGAATAAGGACAGTGCTACCCTCCATTTCAAGCCTGTCTTGTAAGACAGGCGTGGTGATATAGCCATCTTTTTGATAAAAAGTATTGGCATCTAGTTTGCTATCAATAATGTCAATATCAGAGGCTAACATCACATCATTTTCTATTGGCTGTTGTGTGCGTACAAGTACATAAGTACTTTCTCTCAACTTTGCTTCATCAATTGAGAGGGTAGAATAATCAACCGTTAAATTATTAATTTTAAAGGTTTTTGATACAATATTGAGTGAGTCAATATGTCCTTCAACTTTTAGTATTTCACCAACGGTCAATGTGGTTTTTACTAATCTTAAAGTGCTCGCTAAAATTTGCTGCTGCTCATTAATGTAGCCAGATACCTCCACAACATAGCCTTTCTTTAAGTCAGCAAGCTGATCAAAACCATAGAATAATGTTTTACTATCCGTTACCACCGTTTGACCAAGAATCTCAACTGAATTACTGGTAGAACCAGCAGAGGCCGTCACCGGCCCTTCCAGGGTATCATCAAAAACAACTTCGCTAGCAACGCCTTGTTTGCTATTGGCTTCTAATGCCCCCTTCACGGTTACAATTTCACCAACATTAAAATCACTTTGACGTGATGTTGGTACACCATCGCGAATTAATAGCGCATTATGCGTGTTAAACTTAATATTATTGACTGTAATACTAGACGCAATACCTTCATCAAGATGGGTGATTCGCCCTTGAGTTATCCCCGTTCCGCCCACGCCATTATCCGCAAGCTTAAGGCCATCACCGCCACAAGCGCCAAGTAAAATACTAAGCCAGAAACCCAGTAGATACCGAATTGGTAAATCGCCAACTTTATTCGCAATTTTTTTATTTGGATTCTTCTGTCTCATGATATACATACAGTCCTATATTAATTCGATGACTATTTTCTGTTTTATTTTGTAGGCCAGGATTCTTACTATCTTGCTCTTTTAGCCTGTTCGCTAAAGCATTAATCTCCAGAATTGCTTCCATACCTTTTGATTCAACCTTCTCTTCAAGCTGCTTAATGGATGCTTCAGAGAGTCCATCATAATAAATACAGCGTTCAAAAAAGGGAGGCTGACCACTCAACAAGTTGGTGGTTGCCGAGGAGAGATGATCAGAGATATTGTGACCCAGGAAAAAGGCTTTCTCTTCTATACCATGTTTGGCAATAAACGCTTGTGAATTTAATTTCACTTTATCTTGATGAAGAGAAGCAATGCCACTATTTAGCCAGTCATCCAGAACCACCCTGGGTCTAATATCCTGTTTGCATATATCGTAAACCAGTTTCTCAAAACTAAGTTCATGGTCATTTTTTGATTTCAATGGCAGATCAATCGGCTTGCCTTCTTTATTTTGATAAGAAGGATCACTGATCCACCGAGAAACGATTCTGGTTCCAATATCTACTTTAAAGGGGGTAGTGGTATCTGTCACAGCATTGGGACGCAATCTTTTAATATCTTTTCGATGAATTCCTGTCAGCAAACTCAGACGTGAATCAGTTTGTACTTTTCCGGGTAGACGGAATTTCTCATCGGCCACTTCAACGTAAACCTTTTTTAAAATCTCGGCTAACTGTGGAAAAATAATTCTAAATTTTAATAATAAATAGACCAAAGGCCGAAGAATTTTTCTTACGGCCACAACCAGTGCATCGGGCGCAACTGCCGCTCCTTCATGAGTTTGTCGTCTGTTGAACATCATTCTGGTTTCTAGGTTTTCTTGCAAGCGATTATTCTATCTGTGGGAATATATTACACAATAGTTATGCTGTACAAGTCAATATGACTATAAAAAATAAACTCATGATAAACCTATTAAATACTTGAATAGATATTAACTTCATGTAAAAATAAATAAGTGGGATATATTCCCACTTAAACCTCCATAGAACTACCGCAATGTTATCTACGATAGACAAATGAGTAACAGTGAGGCTTTACGCCTGCTTTTATCGAAGGAGCAAGCAAAGCAATTAACCTCCAGTAAACAGTTAATTGCTTTTTTTATTAGGAGCCAATTTTTGGCTCCTTTTTTTTTGCTTAATAACTCTACAACCAGCCGCCTCGGGGTTTTGAAACGGTCTCGTATATGCTAGCGGGGAAAATGCGCCATAAAGATAGCGCAGGTCATGAAGGCACGATTGAAACAGGCGACATACAATGGATGCGTGCTGCAAAGGGCATTATCCATTCAGAAATGCCTGAGCAGGAAGACGGACTTCTTTCTGGCATTCAGCTGTGGGTGAATTTGCCTGCATCACACAACTTGCATGGCGTGACTAAAGACATTGTTCTCGATGTCACCAAATTGGCGCGGGAAAAGACCCATGGGGTGGCTTCCGTCGCGGCTTTGAAGGCAAAACACGCATTACTTTAAAGGATTTTGACATTACCAAAAACCTCGGGCCTACCTCTGCTGATCTGGAGTTAATTATCTCGTTTGAAGGTGTAAGAAAATAAGCAACGGCTACTCAAGCTCTGTCCTTTTTTTAGTGTTAACCAGGAGCCTGTCTGAGAACTAGCAATAAAAAAGGGGGTGGAATTAAGAGCTTTCAGCATATTCAAATGAATCAAAGAAAAGTTGTTCCTGAGGCAGGCCCTGCTTCAGGAACTCATTTCTGATGGCTTCAATCATCGGTGGTGGCCCTGCTGCATAGACATCAAAGTCGGACAGCTTCTCACCCTTTTCACTTAGGTCATTCAGCACAGCCTCGTGCACAAAGCCCGTTTGACCTTGCCAGTTTGCATCATCCGGTTCTGACAATACAGGCACATAGTTAACGATACCCTGTTTTTCCCAGGCTTTTACCAAAGCATCCAGATAAAGATCGGCTTCGCTTCGTACACCCCAATATAAGTGAACGATACGAGTATCCTTGCTTTCAATCAATTGCTCTATCATTGCTTTAATGGGTGCAAAACCGGTGCCACCAGCAATCATTAACAAGGGACGATTTGATTTATTATGAATTTTGAACTGACCAAAAGGCCCTTCAAAACGAACAATGGCTTTTTCTTTCATTTCGTTAAAGACATGCTCGGTAAATTTACCACCTTTGACGAGTCTTAAATGCAGCTCTAAAAAATCATCATGACCAGGCGTATTAGCCAGGGAGAAAGCACGACGGCTGTTATCACGTAAAATAAACTCAATATACTGCCCGGCATGAAAAGCCAGACGCTCATTTTTTGGCAACGTGAGTAGCATCTGCATAACATCATCTGAGAGTCTCTTTAAAGAAGCTACCCGTGCGGGCAATTTTTTGATTTCTATATCCTCGTTGCCGCTGAGTTCCTTTACATCCAGCACCAGATCTGACTTTGCCACCGAAACACAAAATACCGCCTTGCCTTGTTGATGCTCATGCTCCATCACGGTTAAAGGCAAACCATCGGGATAATCAATGTCACCCGAAACAACCGTTCCCAGGCAGGTTCCACACGAGCCACTACGACAGCCATAGGGAAGACCAATTCCCTGGCGCAAGGCAGCATCCAGAATGAATTCATTGTCATTCGCTTCAAAGGTATAGCCGCTTTCTAGCAAGGTGATCTGAAAGTTGTTTTTCGACATAAACAGGCTTTTGTGATTTTATAAGGTCAGATATTCTAGCAAACAATCATACTAGTACACAGCATAACGGGCGGGATCGCTAAATCAGCGCTTTTCCGAGAAAACGCTAAAAAAGTGGGGGGGTGTACTTTTTATATTATCTCTATTATTTTTTTAACCTTAAATTTATTATTTTAATATGAAAAACAAGGAAATTAGACTGATTCTGTACTGATTTAAGCAATATTTGTCCGTCATATCTTTCGTGCAAAGGTCTCTTTTTATTAGGCTCGTGCTTTTAAGCCTAAATAAATCAATACCTTGATTTATGCGCCGTAAAGACATTACAAATTCACGCCAGATTCAAGAAAAAATTATT
>JALWMR010000039.1 GCA_027083815.1 Thiotrichaceae bacterium | reverse complement strand
TATAGGCTTCTTCATCACCAATGCCACCAGCACACACCAGGGGAACATTAAGATCCTTCAGTTCTTCAAAAAGCTGTTCTTTGGTTTTTGCACCCGCATGTCCTCCGGCTGAATTATTAACCGCAACTAGCCCTTTGGCACCGCCTGCCAAGCCTTTTTCAGCCCACTTACGTTCGGTCACATCATGATACACAATGCCGCCATGCGGGCTAACCGTATCAACCACCCATTTGGGGTTACCCAGTGAGGTAATAAAAAAGCGCACGCCCTCCTCCAAGGCAATATCGACCCACTCCACCATTTTCTCATGATAGCGTTTCGATGATTTTTCAATCAGGGCATTCATACCGATGGGTTTTTTGGTTAGCTTTCTTATATCACGCAAGGCTTGCCTGAAATCCTGCTTGTGCACAAAGGTTAATGAAACCGGCTGGACGATGCCAATACCATCTGCTTCAGATACAGCAGCAACCAGTTCAATGTTGGAACAGGGATACATCGGCCCACAGATTAGTGGAATTTCGATGCCCGTATCTTGCGTAAAAGGCGTGTCCAGTAAAGCTTGATTCATTAGCTCTTTTCCTCTACGGGTTTAGGTGACAGTCGCCAGTGAACTTTAACACGAGAAACAATATCACCCTCCTGATCTTTAATATCAGCAAGTGCAACACTATCTATTGCTTCTGTGATGGACTCAGGTGGGCTGGCGCTTCCGGTAGCAAGCAAGCGACCACGCGCCTTTTTTAAATACTCAATTTCAAGCTTAACCACGATGGCACGCGTATTGAGTGGTAAGGCTGAAATCATTGCCAGGCCACTTGATATCTCACCCAGATTTGCCAGGGCAATAGCATGAATGGAATGCAAATGATTTCTTAACGTTCGACGATCTTTCATGGCAACCTGTGCTGCCCCAGACTCCAGACTTAAAACCTCTGCTTTTATTGAGCCTGAATAAGGTGCAGTTCGCCCCAACACATAGCTAAAAAGCTTACGACCCAATGGACTACCGCCATATCGCCTCCACAGCATTAACAAACGCTGCTCTGGTGCCTTAGTCACGCCCTCTGTATTAATATTGCCAGTATCTTTCATTTTATTCCTTATAATGTGGTCGCAAACACTACATAGTTACAATATAGAGCGAACGCTCGCTTTAATTTATAGTTAGATACGTTATAAGTCAAGAAATAGATCTTATTGGTAAACCTTATAGACTGTTCAACGTAGAAAAGAGCAAGCCGAGATGTAAGCGAGACAAAGTTGGAGCGTAGCGACAACTCCCGCAAGGTGCATTTTACAAAACGCATAAAAAGGTGGGGGATGTACTTTATAAAGTACACCCCCCACCTTTTTTGCTCTTTTCTTGTTTTATTGGGCCAGGCTGCAAGTATTTGGCTGGTAAACTGCTATTTGGCAGTACAGAATCGGTTTAGCTTGCTATATCATCCTGTAAACGCCTTATCAGAGGCCAGATATTTCAGCTCTTCTGGCGTACTTTGTCGCCCCAATATCTGGTTGCGATGCGGAAACCGACCAAAGCGTTCAACAATACCAAGGTGGTGTTGGGCAAAGCGCAGGTTGTCCTCCAGCCCAACTTTTTGAAACGATTCAACCGCCCTGCCTTGGTCGTCTAAATTCTCACTATGCATTAAGGGCATATAAAGAAAAGCAACGCGTTGGGCGGGTATTTTTGTGTCCATACCACGATCTATGGCATATTTACTTATTGCAACGGCTTGCTGCTCGGTGCTGAAGCTTGTGGCTTCACCACGAAACATATTCAGCGGCATTTGATCAAGAATAATACACAGGGCCAGACACCCTTCGGCGCTATCTTTCCAGTGATTCAGCTTGCCAGATTTGGCACTAAGCCAGACTGTTTCAAATTGGTTTTAATAGTCTGATCAATTTCGAGCGTGGAGGAAAACCAATGTTTGCTCATTTTCTTGCTATACCAGAAATCCAGTACATTTGCGATTGAAGGCTTATCTTGCATTTTTTATTCTCCAGGCTACATCTGCCGCCTGGCGGTTTTCAGAAATATCATGTACCCTGAAAATCTGTACGCCCGCCTGCACCCCCAGGGCGGTAGTGGCACAGGTTCCCGCCATGCGTTCTTCGGGAATATCAAGTCCATTGATATCACCAATAAAACGTTTGCGACTGGTGCCCAGCAAGACAGGGTAGCCCAGTGCGACCAGTTCATCCAGGTGTGCCAATAATTTAAGGTTATGTTCCAGCAATTTACCAAAACCAATACCGGGGTCGAGAATAATATTGTGGTGTTTAACGCCGGCCTGCAAAGCTTGTTGCGCCCTGTTTTTTAAATAGCTTGTTACTTCACGACACACATCTTCATAAAAGGGCGCATGCTGCATGGTTGCTGAGACTCCCTGGCGGTGCATCAATACGATAGGTGCATTTTGTTTGGCGGCCAGTGCCAACATTGGCTCGCTTTCACCCGTAAAAATGCCTGCATCTTCGCCGGCAGAGATGTCATTAATCCAGTTAGAGCCATTTAACAGGGCATATTTGGCGACTTCATAATCAGTCGTATCTACGCTAATAAGAATCTCGTCCCCCAATTCTTTACGGATAGCGTGAAGCACCGGGGCAATACGGTCAATCTGTTCCTGGGTAGCAACACTTTCTGCACCGGGGCGGGTAGACTCACCACCGATATCAATAATATCAGCCCCCTGGGCAATCATCTCAACCGCTCTTTCAAGTGCTTTGTCGGGGCTGTTATATTGACCGCCATCCGAAAAACTGTCAGGCGTTACATTTAAAATACCCATAATCATGGGTGGGTGTGTACTGTTAAAGGTCATACTCGTGTGGTTCAAACAGGTTATTGGTCAATAGTAAGAGGTGTACAGTTATAATTAAAGCACACCCCCCACCTTTTTGCCTGTTTTGTGCCAGTTATTCTCGCCCTTCTTTAAATTGTGGCAAGTCATTATTGATAGTTGCCCAGTTGGCTTTTGAATCAGTAAAGATATGAGCATCTGGTTTCAGGTCGATATCATCATCCAGAGTGCCCAGTGAAAACTCTATAAATTCACCTGTGTCATTAGCGGGTTTAAAGGTCAGGCTGGAGCCACATAATGAACAGAACTGTCGCACTGTGTCATTATCGGCCTGGTAGCTTTTAAGCAGATTTTTTCCGGCCAGCCAGTGAAAGTTTTTTACCTTTGCTTCACCGAATGTAGCAAAGGCTGCACCGTGAAATTTGCGGCACATGCTGCAATGGCAGTGCCCCATGCGGGGTTCTATTTTATCGACCTGATAGCGGATTGAGCCGCACAGGCAGCTTCCCCGGTAAAAAGAATGCTTGTCCATCATAACAATACCACGTCAAACTGCTCCTGTGTATACAGGCTCTCCGCCTGAAAACGAATGGGTACACCGATAAACTCCTGTAGCTCTGCCAGACTATCCGATTCTTCATCCAGTAGCAGATCGGTGACGTTTTGTGACGCCAATACCAGCAATTCACGTGCATCAAACTGGCGAGATTCACGCAATATTTCGCGAAAAATCTCATAGCAAACGGTGGTAGCCGTTTTAATATAGCCCCGTCCTTCACAGGTCGGGCATGATTCACAGAGGATATGTTCCAGTGATTCACGGGTGCGTTTGCGGGTCATTTCAACCAGTCCCAAACTGGAAAGCTGGGTCACTGATGTTTTGGCATGATCGCTCTCCAGTGCTTTTTCCAGTGCGTTCAACACCTGTTCCTTGTGGCTGTCTTCCTGCATATCAATAAAATCAAGAATGATAATGCCACCCAGGTTGCGCAAGCGTAATTGTCTGGCGATGGTTTGCGCCGCTTCAAGGTTGGTTTTGAATATGGTTTCTTCCAGGTTACGGTGCCCAACAAAACCGCCGGTATTGACATCAATGGTGGTCATTGCTTCGGTTTGATCAATAATCAGATAACCGCCGGATTTTAGTTGCACATTCCGTTTTAATGACTTCTGAATTTCATCTTCAACGCCATGAATATCAAAGATGGGGCGCTCCCCGGTATAATGCTCAATTTTGTCGGTTAGCTCTGGAATATAGGTCTGCGAAAACTGTTTTAAACTGGTATAGGTCGCTAAAGAATCAACTTTGATATTTTCAATCTCCTCAGCAACCAGGTCGCGCAAGGCTCGTTGTACCAGTGGTAAATCATAATAAATCAGTGCCGTATCCGTCGGGTCGTCCGGGGCATTGCTGACTTTCTCCCACAATTTATTAAGAAAAGCCATATCTGCCATAATCGCCTCGGCCGAAATGCCTTCAGCCGCAGTTCTTACAATATAGCCAAATTTATCGGCCTGATTTTGATCAACAGGTTTTTCACCTTGCTGCTCGTGATGTGACGACTCCCGGAACTGGCTTACTATTTTTTTTAGTCGCTCCCGCTCATCTTCATCTTCAATTTTACTTGATACACCAATGGTGTCGGTATCCGGCATCAAAACAACATAGCGTGAAGGGATAGTGACATGCATGGTTAAGCGCGCGCCTTTTGTGCCCAGAGGCTCTTTTATCACCTGAACCAATACTTGTTTGCCCGCATGTAATAACTTGGTAATGGGTGGAACGACAATTTCTTCTTCAGGTGTATCACCGTTAAAAATATCTTGCGCGGGAAAGCGTAAGTCTGAGGCATGCAAAAAAGCGGCTTTCTCCTGACCAATATCAATAAAAGCGGCTTCCATACCTGGCAATACACGACATACTTTACCTTTGTAAATATTGCCTACAATGCCCTGATTAGAGCTACGCTCCACCATAATTTCTTGCAGAATACCGTTTTCAAGCAAGGCGACGCGGGACTCCTGCGGGGTAACATTAATTAGTATTTCTGCACTCATTGTTGGTTATCCTTATTGTGATTGTGATTGTGATTGTGATTTGTTTGCCCTAAATGGCTTGATTCCAAACTCGGCAAGTAGCTGACTGGTCTCAAATAATGGCAAGCCCATAATACCAGAATAGGAGCCTTCGATGCGTTCAACAAAGATCGCCGCCAGGCCTTGAATGGCATAAGCACCGGCTTTATCCTGAGGTTCCCCATTTTGCCAATATGCCTTGATTTCGTCCTCTCTTATGGGACGAAATAACACCTTGTTGCGATTAAGTATAACGCGTGTTTCCTGCATATGGGTTATGGCAACCGCTGATAATATCTCATGCCAGTTACCTGACATTTGTGACAGCATTTGATAGGCATGTTCATAGTTTTCTGGTTTTACCAGTAACTGACCATTTATAACGCCCAGCGTATCGGCCCCTAAAACCGGTTGGGATACCCGTTTAACTGCCTGTGATTTTTCTTTTGCAAGACGTACAACCAGAGTTTCTGGCGTTTCATTCTCAAGAGCACTTTCATCAATATCTACAACTTGAACTTGATAGGCTATGCTAATTTGATCCAGTAACTCAGCCCGTCTTGGCGAAGCGGATGCCAGTATAATATCACTCATCAATTAACCTGCCCGATGATAAGGGTGGTTTTCAGTAATGGTATAGGCACGATAAAGTTGTTCTGCCAGTATTACCCGCACCAGGGGGTGTGGAAAGGTCAATTTTGATAATGACCAGCGTTCGTTCGCCAGTTGAAGTAGCTCCTGAGTTAAGCCATCTGGTCCACCCACTAGCAAAGCGATGTCCTGACCACTCATCATCCAGTCCTGGAGACGTGTTGCCAGCTTTTCAGTACTCCAGATCTGCCCGCTAACATCCAGCGCCACAATTCGACAGTTACCGGGAATAGCCGCCTTTAATTTCTCAGCTTCTTTGACTTTTATCCCCTTTATATTGCTATTTTTAGCGCGTTTTTCGGCTGGAATCTCTTTTATATGCAAAGAACACCTGGCGGGAAGACGATGGGCATATTCTTTAAAGCCTTTTGTGACCCAGTCGGGCATTTTGGTGCCCACAGCAAGTAGATGTATCTTCATAAAAGTACACCCCCCACCTTTTTTGGCGTTTTGTCAAACGCACCCTGCGGGTAGTTATCGCTACGCTCCAGCATTGTCTCGTTTATAGCTTGGCTTGCCATTTTCTACAGGTGCTTAGTCAGTCTTGTCAGAAATGGCTTCTTCAACCGTTTTATCCGTTGCATTATCCGCTTCCCACAGCTTTTCAAGCTGATAAAAATCGCGGGTGCTTTGCAACATGATATGCACAATGACACTGTTTAAATCGACCAATATCCATTCAGCCGTGTCTCGCCCTTCACTGCCTAAAACAGGAATATCTTTTTCCTTTGCATCGACAACGACTGCATCCGCAATCGATTTTACATGCCGGGTTGAGTTACCCGTGGCAAAGTAGAGGAAGTCGGTCATGGATGATTTTTTGCTGACATCAATGCCGACGATATCGACCGCCTTCATATCTTCAAGGCTATTTAAAACACTGTCTTTTACTTTATCTATATTCATATATTTATCTTTGATAGAGGTCTTTTCGATTAATATAGTCGCAGACCTTTTTTGGGGTTAAATATCGTAAACTCTTGCCCTCAAGCAATTGTTTTCTGATGGAAGTTGCAGAAATATCAAACTGTGTTACCGGACAAATAAAGAGTTTTCCAGCAGGCTTCTTTTTTAAATCATGGCTATCATCACTGAGTCGTTCTGCTATCCAAGTCTCATTCAAATCAGGCGCATAA
>JALWMR010000038.1 GCA_027083815.1 Thiotrichaceae bacterium | reverse complement strand
AATCTGGCCATCAAGGGTGCAGCCCACTTTAATGTACGCCGGGGCAAACATATCGTTACCATGAAAACAGAACACAAGGCGGTGCTTGATACCTGTCGTCAGCTAGAGCGGGAGGGTTTTGAAGTGACCTATCTTGATCCTGAACCAGATGGATTACTTGATCTGGAAAAGTTCAAAGAGGCATTGCGCGACGATACAACAGTAGTTTCTATTATGCATGTCAATAATGAAATTGGCGTCATACAGGATATTGAAGCGATTGGTGAAATTTGTCGTGAAAAGAAAATCACTTTCCACGTTGATGCCGCACAAAGTGCCGGTAAAGTGCCGATTGACTTAGAAAATCTTAAAGTAGACTTGATGAGCTTTTCAGCGCATAAAATTTATGGCCCAAAAGGCATTGGTGCTTTATACGTACGTCGTAAGCCTCGTACCCGTATTGAAGCACAGATGCATGGAGGTGGACACGAGCGCGGTATGCGTTCAGGCACCTTGCCAACGCATCAAATTGTTGGCATGGGTGAAGCCTTTGAAATAGCCAAGGCAGAAATGGCAACCGAAAACGAACGCCTGCTAATGATGCGTAACCATCTTTATGACGGCTTTAAAGACATGGAAGAAGTCTATGTTAACGGTGATCTTGAAAAACGTATTGCAGGCAACCTGAATATTAGCTTTAACTTTGTTGAAGGTGAAAGTTTGATGATGTCACTCAAAGATATTGCCGTATCATCGGGTTCTGCCTGCACCAGCGCTTCACTTGAACCCAGTTATGTTTTGCGTGCTTTGGGTCGCAATGATGAGCTGGCACATAGCTCATTGCGTTTCACTTTGGGGCGCTTTACCACTATGGACGAGGTGGATTATGCAATTAAAGAAACCCGCGCTGCCGTTGAAAAGCTGCGTGCCTTATCCCCCTTATGGGATATGTATAAAGAAGGTATTGATTTGAGCCAGGTTGAGTGGGCAGCACATTAACAATGTGACGCTAATAAATTGATATTTATTAAATAGATCGCATATTCAATATAGCGAGTACAAAGAATTAAACAGGAGTTAGACAATGGCATATAGTGAAAAAGTAATCGACCATTACGAGAATCCACGAAATGTGGGCGCAATGGATAAAGATGCAGAAGATGTTGGAACCGGCATGGTAGGCGCACCCGCGTGTGGTGATGTTATGAAATTACAAATCAAGGTTGGCGATGACGGTATTATTGAAGATGCGAAATTTAAAACCTATGGATGTGGTTCAGCGATAGCATCCTCTAGTCTGCTAACCGAGTGGGTTAAAGGCAAGTCACTGGATGAAGTTCAGGCGATTAAAAATACCGATATTGCAGAAGAGTTGGAGTTGCCTCCCGTTAAAGTGCATTGTTCGGTATTGGCTGAAGATGCAATCAAAGCAGCGATTGCTGATTATCAATCTAAGCAGTAAGCAATTGCTATTAGACGAAAAATATAGGTAGAAGAGTAGGGCAGAGACATGGCGATTACGTTAACGGATGTGGCGGCAGACAGGGTTAAAACATTTCTGGAGAACCGTGGCAAGGGAGTCGGTTTGCGTCTGGGCGTTAAAACACATGGTTGCTCTGGAATGGCTTATGTCATGGAGTTTGCGGATGAAATAGATGAAAATGACACCGTTTTTGAAGATCACGGCATCAAAATCATTGTCGATCCAAAGAGCCTCGTCTATCTTGATGGAACCGAGATGGATTTTGCAAAGGAAGACCTAAGTGAAGGGTTTAAGTTTAATAACCCCAATGAATCCGGTGCTTGTGGTTGCGGTGAGAGCTTTACGGTTTAATAAAGCCGCCTTCGTAGAATGGAAGCAGAGAAAAAGTAGAGCGAATTTAATCTTATGAAGTACACCCCCCCACTTTTAGTGCGTTTTCTCCTGTTTGCGCTCAGCTCTTTACGATTCAATGCTTGATTTTAACCAAAACTACTTTGAGATTTTTGGTCTGCCCGAAAAGTTTGATATTGACAAGGCAGCTTTAGAAAAACGCTTTCGTGAGTTGCAAGCCCAATATCATCCCGATCGTTTTATAAATGGCGATGATGCAGAAAAGCGCCTGGCCTTGCAAACCACAGGCTTTATCAATGAAGCGCATGAAACCTTACTTTCCAGTCGTTTGCGAGCGCGTTACCTGCTAAAACTCAAGGGCGTTGATTTAGATGATGAAACGGATACCACCCACGATGGTGCTTTTTTAATGCATCAAATGGAAATTCGAGAAGCACTTGAAGATGTTAAGAATGCGACCGACCCACTGGCAAGAATAGACGATATAGCACAGGAAATCAGTGGTGAAGCGGATGCCCTCAAAGATGATTTTATTGAAAAGCTGGAAGCCGGCAATCTGGATGCAGCTAAAGAAGATGTTCTGAAAATGAAGTTTTACGAACGCCTCTGTCAAGAATCAAAACAGTTAACAGAAAAACTCGAAGACGAATTGTTTTAACCTCAGTAAAATATACCCATGGCATTACTACAAATATCAGAACCCGGCATGTCAACTGCCCCGCACGAACATAGGCTGGCGGCGGGTATTGACCTGGGCACAACCAACTCACTGGTCGCAAGCGTTCGCAGTGGCACTGCTGAAGTGCTTGAAGACGAGAATGGTCAGGCACTATTACCCTCGGTAGTCCGGTATCTTGAAAACGGTGATGTCATCGTCGGCCAACAGGCAAAAGCCGCGCAACTGGATGATATTGAAAACACCATTGCCTCGGTCAAGCGCCTAATGGGACGCGGCATTAGTGATTTAAAAACACTTGGCGGCAACCTGCCCTACACCTTTGCAGAGGGTGACATGGCTGTTCCACAAATCAAAACAGTCGCAGGCAATGTAACCGCGATTGAAGTGTCAGCCGAGATATTAAAAGCACTCAAAGAGCGTGCCGAAAAGGCACTCGGTGGCGAGTTAAAAGGGGTGGTAATTACGGTGCCGGCCTATTTCGATGATGCCCAACGTCAGGCCACCAAAGATGCAGCACGTTTGGCCAATTTGAATGTATTTCGCCTGTTGAATGAGCCTACTGCCGCCGCAGTCGCTTATGGTCTGGATCAAAAAGAAGACCTGGATGAGCGCATTATAGCGGTTTATGATCTGGGTGGCGGAACCTTTGATATTTCGATATTAAAGCTTAATAAAGGTGTCTTTGAGGTTATGGCAACCGGTGGGGACTCGGCGCTCGGTGGTGATGATTTTGACCATGTAATTGCCGAATGGATATTACAACAATCAGGCAGTCAGCAAAGCCATCATGCACTGGCTGAAGCTCGGCGCGTAAAAGAGGCTTTATCCGATAATGAACAGGTTGACGTGCAGTTAGAGGATTGGCAGGGCAGTATAAGCCGAAATGACTTTAACCAGATGGTTGAGCCGCTGGTGAAAAAAACACTGCTTGCCTGCCGTCGTGCTCTGCGTGATGCCGGTTTAAATAAAAACCAGGTGCATGATGTGGTAATGGTGGGTGGTTCTACCCGAATGCCTGTTGTGCGCGAGAAGGTTGGTGATTTTTTTGGTAAGCCTCCTTTGGTCGATATTGACCCCGATAAAGTCGTTGCCATTGGTGCTGCCCTGCAAGCCGATGTGCTGGCAGGAAATAAACCCGATGAAGAGATGTTATTGCTGGATGTTATTCCACTCTCCCTGGGACTGGAAACCTATGGCGGACTGGTTGAAAAAGTGATTGCTCGGAATACCACTATTCCCATCACCAGAGCGCAAGAATTTACCACCTTTAAAGACAATCAAACCGCAATGACCATTCATCTCTTGCAAGGTGAACGTGAAACGGTTGAAGAAAACCGCTCACTCGCCAAGTTTTCCTTAAAAGGCATTCCCCCAATGGTGGCGGGCGCAGCGCGTATTAAAGTGACCTTTAAAGTGGATGCAGATGGCCTGTTAACGGTTGAGGCAGAAGAACAAACCACAGGCGTTAAAGCTGGTGTTGAGGTAAAGCCATCCTATGGCCTGACTGATAATGAAATTGAAGGTATGATTCGTGAATCAATGGAAAATGCACAGGCCGATATGGAAGCGCGAAAGCTGCGTGAACAAAAAGTAGAGGCGGATCGCACCCTGGAAGCGCTAGATTCTGCCATGGCAGCCGATGCCGATAAAATATTGAGTCCCGATGAAGTAGCAACATTGCAGAAAGCCGCAGCGCAACTGCAACACATTAAAGAAAGCAGTGACAATGCTGATGAAGTAAAAGCGGCAATAAAAAATATGGAAAAGGCCGCAGAATTTTATGTTGCCCGACGCATGGATGACAATGTAAAAACAGCCATGGCCGGGCACAATGTATCGGATTTTTCAGATACAACTGAATAATGAAAAAGCGAGATTAAAATGCCCCAGATAATAATCCTACCCCACGAAGAACTATGTCCAGAAGGTGCTGCCTTTGACGTTGAACCAGGCACTACCATTTGTGATGCGGCATTAGAACATGATGTCGAAATTGAACATGCCTGTGAAAAATCTTGCGCCTGCACCACCTGTCATGTGCATGTGCGAGAAGGTTTTGACTCACTTGAAGAAGCGTCAGATCTGGAGGAGGATTATCTGGATAAGGCATGGGGGGTAGACCCCGATTCACGCCTGAGTTGTCAGGCAAAAGTGGCCGATGAGGATTTGGTGATTGAAATACCGAAGTACACCATCAATATGGTGTCCGAAAACCACTAATCGTTTCTAGGTAATGCGCTTTTTTCCATCTGCGGAGTTGCTTTGTGACTTCCGTTGCTCATGTAATGTTTGTACATTCCGCTACGGCCTCTCAAGCGCCTTGCATATGACCAAAATCACATCACCTAAACACGATTAGCAGTATAGGTTTAATTAAATAGAGTTAAAAAGTACACCCCCCACCTTTTTTGCCCTTTTCTCCGGTAAAGGTCTCCAAAAACAGAGGAAAATGGAGGGTAAACAGAATAGGGAGTCATTATGCAATTAAAATGGACAGATACACTGGATATAGCCATCGAACTGGATGAAGCGCACCCGGACGTTGATCCGCAGTATGTACGTTTTACTGATTTACACGATTGGGTTTGCAAGCTTGAGAATTTTGATGATGATCCGGAAAAGTCAAATGAGAAAATTCTGGAATCAATTCAGATGAACTGGATCGAAGAAAAAGACTAACTTATTGATTTTTTTTTTAAAATGCTTTATAAAGTCAAAGTCTGGTTTATTCGTTTAGTGACAATCTCCATACTTTTTTATGTGCTCTGGTTTGTTACCAAACAAATTTCACCCACCATAAACCCGCCAAAGAACAGCGTTACGTCGATTGAGCGGGATTATCGGGGGGCGATAAAAGTCGACATTAAACAGCCAATTGATAACCGAAAGCGTAATAAGCCCAACAAATAGCTTAGCCTCTCCAAAGATCTGTTAGTTATTACAATTTTCAGTCATTTCATCAATTATTCCACCCCCCAGGCAGATATTGCCATCATAAAAAACGATTGATTGACCAGGGGTAATGGCGCGCTGTTTCTCATCAAAACACACCGTGCAATGATCATTGTTTATTATGATCTTACAGGGTTGTTCTTTTTGCCGGTAACGAATTTTGGCCTTGCAACGAAACTGATTAGCTGGCGGCCTGCCTGCTACCCAATGTAATTGTGAAGCGTCAAGTTGCTGCTTTAATAAAAGGGGATGGTTGTGGCCTTGTGCGGCAATCAGGCGATTGTTTTGCATGTCTTTATCAACCACAAACCAGGGTGCTTCGCTGGCCGTTTTCATGCCACCAATTCCCAGGCCCTGACGTTGTCCAAGGGTGTAATACATAAGCCCCTGATGTTCGCCGATTTCTTCACCTTCTGGTGTAACGATTTTACCCGGTTGTGCGGGTAAGAAGCGCTGTAAGAACTCGGTGAATTTACGCTCGCCAATAAAGCAGATACCGGTGCTGTCTTTTTTGCTTGCCGTATCAAAGCCCGCTTGTTCGGCCAGGTCGCGAACTCTGGTTTTTTCTAACTCACCGATGGGAAACAGGCTTTTAGCCAGTTGATGCTGTTGCAGCGTATATAAAAAATAGGTCTGATCCTTGTTATCGTCCACACCTTTAAGCATCTTGACCTGATCTTCGGAATGGTCAATTTGTGCATAGTGGCCGGTGGCAATAAAGTCAGCGCCCAGATCCAGTGCATAATCAAGAAAGGCTTTAAACTTGATTTCCTTATTACACATAATATCGGGGTTTGGCGTGCGTCCCGAACGGTATTCCTGCAGAAAATACTCAAACACATTATCCCAGTATTCGGTTGAGAAATTAACCGTATGCAGTGGAATCCCTAACTGATCGCTAACCGACTGTGCATCCGCCAGATCTTCTGTCGCCGTACAGTATTCCTCGCTATCATCCTCCTCCCAGTTTTTCATAAACAGGCCTTCGACCTGATAACCCTGTTCAAGCAGGAGCAGGGCAGCAACGGAGGAGTCAACCCCGCCAGACATACCGATAATGACTTTTTGTTTTTTCATAAGATTATTTTGCCACGGAAGCACGCTTAATGACACGTAATATAGGAATAACTTTGGTTAAGCGGTTATTAAAAGTAACTACGCTAGTATATTTGTTATTAAGTACAATATTGAGGTAATTCATGTTCAAAAAAACTCTGAATATGGTGATTATAATAGTGTTGCTAGCAGCATCTTTATTGCTTGTAATTATCAATATGTCACAGGTTTCAGTTGAAAACCCCATTGTTTTATCAAAAGCAGAAAATCTTAAGGGCTATATGCTTCAAAGCAAGCGTCAATGGGAGGAACCTGAAAATGTGATTCACCGTGTGGCTGTTATAAGAGATGAACCTGACTTATTACAAGTGAAGGTTGATTTCAAATATTCAGGAGATCATGGAATGGATGTTTCAACCTGTGGCGGTGTACATAAGGATCTGCAATCTTATAATCAAAGTTGGTCGTGTGTTCCGACACGTTTAAGAAAAGGGGAGCAAAGCGCAATATTAAAATTTAAGCTAATAGATGACCGCACGGGTGACAAGAAATGCTCAGAGGCGATAGCAATTGCTTTTTACAAGCATGGTGGCTCTGATTTTCATCGAGATTACTACCTTTATAAAAAATCCTGGATTAAGGGTAAGACTGGTTTTCTGTCACGAATTAAACAATACTTTCATTTGAAAACATCCTGTTCTTAACTTTCTTGTCACCAGGGAATTATTGACCCGTCAATATCAAAAAACTTGCCACTATCGGTAATGTCACATTCATCCAAAATTTTACGCAGTTTTTGAGCCGACTCTTGAACGGATATTTCACCATTAGGGCCGCCCATGTCAGTGCGAACCCAACCAGGATGGAGAATTAAAGCAGTAATATCCAGGTGACGCAGATCATGCGCAGCACTGACCATAACGGCATTTAACGCCGCTTTGGTAGCACGGTAGGCGTAGGAGCCACCGGAACTATTGTCATCCATACTGCCCATTTTGCTACTCATACTGGCAATAATTTTTTTATCACTGATAGCGACATTTTCTACAAAATGCTCCATCATTTTCATGGGTGCAATCAGGTTAATGGCTACAGCTTCTTCCCAGGCTTTATCATCTGTTTTGCCAAACTGTGATGCGCCCAGGGCATGCACCCCGGCGTTATTAAGAAGAATGTCAACCGGCTTGTTTTTTAGTGCCTTTTTAAGCTTGTCCATTTGTTTATCATTGGTGACGTCTAACTCATGGATAGTGAGATTTTTGTTCTTTTCGGTTAAGGTTTTTAGTTCATTGGCTTTTTTAGGCTTTCGGCAGCAGGCATGCACTTCCCAGCCTTCTGCAAGATACTGCTTACAAAGTTCCAGGCCAATTCCACGGTTGGCGCCTGTAATGAGTAGTGTGGGCATAGCTAATATTCCTGTAGTTAGAGACCTTTGCACGAAAGATATGACGGATAAAAACTGCTTAGCCGAGCAACGCGAGACAACAGCTTTAGCTGACCCGTTAGGGTGAGGCGTTGTTTGCCGAATAAATTCCCCTGATTTTTCGTATATTTTCGGTCAATAGCCCTGCTATTACCCTCAAATCTACAAAAAATCAGGAAAATTACGCTATTTTTTCTCTCGCCATACTCTCATGCAAAGGTTTCATTTAAAAAGTTTGTCTAATCCACCAGAATGCAAAGCACAATGCCATAATAAAGTGAGCACTACCAATAAATCGGAAACGTTTGATGCTATCCAGTGAATCAGCTAACACGTGACTGAATAGCAGAAAGGGTACAACGTAAGCGGACAGGATAAAAGGTAAAAAATAAAATACTGATGTACGATAAGTCATATTAAGAAACCAGCGCTGTAGATCAATAGAACTCAAGAAGTAGACAATTACCACACCATAACTGATTGCAAAAAATAGATTGATCAGCGAGAAATAGTCCTTTTTGAAGAGATTTTTATACCAGTAATATCTATGCTGCCAAGCCAGATAAGCTAGCATGAGAATGCTTGTAATTATTGGAAATAGTCGGATAAACGCGTCATTTTTGAAAGAATAATGCGCTACATATAGTATGATTTCACCGAGCATAGGTATAAATAATAATAAGGTAAATTCCAGTTTACTATTTGAAAGTTTCATTTTTTGTCTCAGTTTATTTTCCGTATATTTTCAGTAAGGCTAGGTTGAAGCTGATTGAGCATTGTATAATTCAGCCAAATTTATCCAAGCAAATAATACCGATTAAATACTATATGACTAATACAGCTACGACCTCTATAAAAATGACCGAATATAGCCATGGATCGGGTTGTGGCTGTAAAATTTCTCCGGCAGTACTCGATGTAATGCTTACTAGCCAGATTCCTGCCTTAGCGGATGAGTCACTATTGGTTGGCAATAGCACCCGTGATGATGCGGCTGTTTATGATCTGGGTAATGGAACCGCTGTTATCAGCACCACTGACTTTTTTATGCCCATTGTGGATGACCCTTTCACGTTTGGCAGGATAGCCGCCACCAATGCAATCAGTGATATTTACGCCATGGGTGGCAAACCCATTATGGCGATTGCGATTTTTGGCTGGCCACTGGACAAATTACCTGCTGAGGTTGGTCAGCAGGTGATCGAAGGTGGCAGACAGGCGTGCAAGGATGCCGGAATGTCTCTCGCTGGCGGTCACAGCATTGATGCGCCTGAGCCGATTTTTGGGCTTGCCGTGACCGGCACGGTTGCTACTGAGCAAGTAAAACAAAACTCAACTGCCAAAGCGGGTGATAAGCTGTATCTTACCAAACCGCTGGGTGTTGGTATTTTATCCACGGCGCAAAAGAAAAAATTGATAAAGACCGAACACGCACATATTGCACCAGATTCAATGTGCAAACTGAATAATATTGGTGAAAAACTGGCGACTCTCAATTGCGTGACGGCGATGACCGATGTTACTGGTTTTGGTTTGGGTGGGCATTTAAGGGAAGTCTGTGAAGGAAGCGGCTTGCAGGCACAAATACATTTTGATCACCTGCCCATTTTGCCATATGTTATGGACTATCTGGCGCAAGATTGCTCGCCCGGCGGAACAGCACGTAATTTTGAAAGCTATGGTCATTGTTTAAGCCCCATGACGGCAGAGCAACAAGCCATTGTGTGTGATCCACAGACCAGTGGCGGCTTGCTCGTTGCAGTTGATCAATCAGGCGAACAGGAATTTTTAAGCCTGATTGCAGAAGCAGGCTTATCCTTGCAGGCTATTGGCGAGTTAAGCAATAATAAACAGGATGCCATGATCATGGTAAACGGATAAACGATGGCTGACTCACGAGTAATAGACAGTCTTGAAGGGCTACCCAAAGGCGTTCATCCGCAAGTAGATGATTTAGCTTCTTTGTTTATCAATGATATTCCCCTGCTAGACGTGCGCGCACCCGTTGAATTTGAACAGGGTGCATTCCCCATGAGCGTCAATATCCCACTGATGAGCGATGCGGAGCGTGAAGCGGTCGGCATTAAATACAAAGAGCAGGGGCAGGATGCTGCCATTCTCTTAGGTGCCGAGTTGCTGGGCAAGGAAGGTCAGAAACAACGCAAAAAGGCATGGGCTGCCTTTATGGAGAAAAGCCAAAAAGTGGGGGGTGTACTTTATTGTTTTAGAGGAGGATTGCGCTCACAAATATCACAGCAATGGTTGTTTGATGAAACCGGGGTTGATTTCCCGCGTGTTGCCGGTGGCTATAAGGCCATGCGACGTTTTTTAATCGGCAGCATTGAGCGCATCGTCAGTTCAATACCCATTGTTATTTTGGGCGGGCGAACCGGCTCAGGCAAAACCCGTTTACTGAAACAACTCACGAACAGTATTGACCTGGAAGGTCTAGCCAATCATCGTGGCTCTGCCTTCGGACCAACCGCTACACCACAACCAAGCCAAATCAATTTTGAGAATGCACTTGCTATCGACATGTTAAAAAAAGAGGCAGCAGGTGTAGCCTTTTTTGTTATTGAAGATGAAGCCAGAAATGTGGGTTCTCTGGGTGTGCCTCAAGCCTTATTTGAAGCTATGCAAAAAGCACCCATCGTAAAGCTGGAAGTACCTCAAGATGAGCGTAACCAGATTAGTATCGAAGAGTATATTGTAGACACACAAAATCACTTTGATGAAATCTATGGTGAAGAACAAGGCGCAATAAAACTCTCTGAACACCTGTTAGCAAGTTTAGCAAAAATACAAAAGCGCCTTGGTGGCGTGCGTTACCAGAAAGCTAAAGCACAAATGGAAGCTGCAATCAGGCAACGCTTAAGTACGGGCTCGTTAGATGGATTCGTGCCGGTAGTAAATACCCTTTTAGTTGATTATTACGATCCAATGTATGACTACCAAATAGAAAAAAAGAAAAGCCGTATTTGCTTTAATGGTTCAGTTAGAGAAGTGCTTGCTTATCTGGAAGCTTATAAGGCTTAAATTAGTATTTTATGCTTGTTGTAACGTTGCAATTTCATTAATAGCCATCCTCTAATTCTTTTGTGTTTAATATATATTAATTAGTAGTAATGCTTTTGGCCATCCCTGCTACCACACAGAATCGACCTGCTTGAGATACCGCTTTTTTAGGTTCATTCCTGGATCTTTTGCTAATTAGCAACAGCGTGTAGTTGTAAATACCATCCTCAAGTTTGTTTGCAATGAAACTGATGCGATCTTCTGCGGCATAACTGTTTTTGATGTCAGCCGTTTTACTTTTTATTCTAAGTATGGCCATATCATAAGTGTCAGTAGGTAATAGTCTTAAGCTATTTGTATCAACAAGCTCGGTCGCAAATTTACCGACAAATATGTCTAGACGGGAAAATGTTTTATTAAAATCCATCTCTACTTTAGATATTAATGCTGTTTTTATTTGAGGTTTCATATCTCTATCCCGCGTTTTATTATTATTTAATGTGTCATTATTTTAGGATTGTTAGCAAATCACTTCTGTTAAATTCTTCACAAAAAAGAGTTTTATTCCAGAATTAGAGATTTAAAAGTACACCCCCCTGGTTTTTTAGTCGTTTTATGTCGCTGTGTATGACTTGCTAACTAATATGGGCGGCGTGCAGGCAATTGACATATTTATGTCATGTTGTTTAAGGATGATTGACTTAAAGAGGAAAGTTTTTATTCATATCGTCTGGGGTTGTGGATATTGTTTCCACAACCCCAGACGACCTGATTAATCAGTTTGGCTATAAAATAGCTATATATTACGGATGTTTAAAGGTTACAAAATTAAAGGAACATTTCTTTGCCGCTCCGCTTGTCCCCCATGATGATCCCACAGGGCTTATATAGCGTCGTTGATAATTTTGTTTTATTGGCAGTTCCGCTGTTTTTGCTGATTATTTTTGTCATCATGATTGAATGCGCCCTGATTACGCCGCCGGTGGGTTTGAATCTATTTGTTATACAGGCGGTTGGCAAGGCAAAAATGGATGATGTGATTAAAGGTGTCTGGCCCTTTACCCTGATAATGTTATTGAGCGTTTTTATTATTTACTGGTTTCCTAAAATTGCGCTCTATATCCCTTATAATTTTTAAACGGAGATAACAAATGACTTCTAACGCAGATAAATTACGTACTCTACTGGACAAACCCGGATTATTAAGTATGCCAGGCTGTCATGATGCTCTTTCAGCCAGGTTGATTGAACAAGCCGGTTTTGATGTGGGTTTTATGAGTGGCTTTGCGGTTTCAGCTGCTCGTCTGGCTATGCCTGATACCGGGTTGATTTCATATGGAGAAATGCTTGAATCAGGGCGTAATATTTGCAGTACCGTTAGAATTCCCATGTTTGGTGATGGTGATACCGGTTTTGGCAATGCACTTAATGTAAAACGCACTGTACGGGGCTATGCACAGGCTGGATTTGCCTGCATTATGCTTGAAGATCAGGTCATGCCAAAGCGCTGTGGCCATACTAAAGATAAAATGGTTGTTTCACGAGATGAAGCATTTGCTCGTATTAAGGCAGCTATTGATGCCCGTAACGAATCCGGCAATGATATTCTGATAATGGCGCGAACCGACGCCCGCGCTACAGATTCACTCGACGAAGCCATTTTTAGAGCCAACAAGTTTATTGAATTAGGTGCTGACATCAGCTTTTTAGAGGCGCCAGAATCAATAGAAGAAATGAAGGAATACTGCAGTCAGGTGCCCGGTCATAAAATGGCAAATATGATCGAACATGGTAAAACACCGGTACTGTCACCGCAAGAACTTGAAGAAATTGGTTATAAAATTGCTGTATTTCCACTAAGTCTGGTGAATGCCTCCATTGTGGCAATGAGACAATCACTGGAGATGATTAAAAGCGGTCAGGAGCCAAGCAATGTACTCGATTTTGAAGGCTTAAAAGAGGCGGTTGGCTTCCCTGAATATTATGACGAATTTGATCGGTATAACTAGGTATGACGTTTTAATGTTCCTTCTGTGAGTGGAGACAAGTAACTCCATAAAGATTTAAATCAGTGCCGTTTCGATAATACTGAAGTAAACATTAACTGCAGGACATTGGTTGGCTTTATAGTATCAGTTTAAATGACTATGTGCCTGTTGAGGAATTGTCTTTTTTATACGCGCCACCTGTTTTTGTTGCCACTATCTTATTTCTTCTATCATTTGTCATATATTGCACAAAATATGCAAATCACCATCATCCAGGTTGCATAAGTTTTTGATTTAATCCACTTTATGTTGATTAAATCATTCTGTTTTTTCCTTTTTGTTATAAGTGTTGGCTATGTGATACCAGAGCCGCATCTAGTGCCCGTATTGGGTGCAACGACAAAGGACTGGAACCCAAAATCATTTTGGTATTACCCCTGGGGTCGTTCAGGCGTACATAAGGGCATTGATATTTTTGCTCATAAGAATACGCCTGTTATCTCGCCAACTCATGGCATTATTTTATTTTCAGGGCATCTGCCTGTTGGCGGTAATGTGATTTATATGCTGGGGCCTAATTGGCGTGTCCATTATTTTGCTCATCTTAATGAAATTATAACAACAGCTGGTCTTGTCAGGGCGGGGCAAAATATCGGGTTGGTAGGGTCTACTGGGAATGCTAATGATAAACCGCCCCATTTACATTATTCGATTAAAACGCTTTTCCCTCGTATTACTCACTATGACTCCCATATTGTGCATGCCTGGGAAAAGATTTTCTTTATCAATCCTGAAGAATTTTTTGAGGGTAAATTATGAGTTTTATTAACAATGTGTTCGCCAGGTGGAGCATGCTGGTTTTGCTCAATGTTATCATGAGCATCCTGTTTGCTTCTGATATGATGTCAACTGTTCCCGCATTTATGGGGGTTATGTTTGGTATAGTTGTTTTTATTTTGGTCTATGCCCTGATTGATATACAACTGTTTAAAAAGGGAAAGGAAACTTTGCGCCGTGCCTTGCAAGGTGGTGCTATTATCACAGCCTTAAGCCAGTTTTATCCTGTTTTTGCATTATTGGCGGGTGCCATGGCAATTGATGCTGCCGCTATCCTGACGGGCTTTGATATAGGAAATATTACACAAAGAAACTTTTTTAGCCTGTTTATGGTTACTGTTATTGAGGGCTTATTACTCTCTGTGATTGTGTTTATAATAACCTTTCTGATTTGGTTTTTAATGGTTGCCAAGCGCAGCCTCGAAGGCAACGATGAATAAAAAAATCCTGATAGTTGATGATGACCCTCATATTCGCGAAGTTATTAGATTTGCGCTTGAAAAGGCAGATATGACGGTATCTTTAGCTAATGATGGCAAACAGGCGCTAGAGCAGTTTAAGCAAACTGATTGTGATCTGATAGTGCTGGATATTAATATGCCCGAAATGGATGGCTTGGAATGTTGTCGTGAAATTCGTAAAACTTCTGAAGTGCCTATTCTGTTTTTGTCTTCCCGTGATGAAGAGATAGATCGTATTCTTGGACTGGAAATAGGTGGTGATGATTATGTTACCAAGCCTTTTAGCCCACGAGAACTTGTGGCGCGGATTAATGTAATACTCAAACGCACTCAAGCAAATCCTGATAATACGGCAAGGGCTGATGAGCAAACCAAATTGATACAAGGGCGGCTTGAGTTAAATATTGATGAGCATACGGTGAAATGGGATGACCAGTCGATACAGTTGACGGCGACTGAATTTTCCATGCTGGCACAATTATTAAAACAACCCAGGCGGGTGTTTAGTCGTGATGTGATTATGGAGAGTGCTTATCAAAACAATGTCTTTGTTAGTGACCGTACCATCGATAGCCATATTCGCCATATCAGACAAAAGTTTTCTGAGGCCGGTTGCGAAACAATTATAGAAACGCAACATGGTGTGGGTTACAAATTAGCCTTATGCAAATAAATGCTAAGCCCCAACTAAAAAAACTATTTCGTTTACGCACCATTCTGCTAATGGTTATTTTGGCCGTTTTATTGTTGCCATTGGGTAGTTTGTATTTTTTTCGTTTTTATGAAAATGAACTGGTTCGTAAAACTGAAATTGAGCTGATTACACAGTCTGCTGCATTTGCAGCTGTCTACCGGGAACTCATTGGTCAAAATGATATTGAGATAAATGGTCAATATACCCCCGTTTTGCCACAGCTTGATTTAGCGAAAGATCCGGTTTTACCGCGTCGTCCTCACGCACGTTTGTCTACTTCGTATAATCAGACTCCGGGTTATGCGATTGCTCAACAAGCAGGCAAAGCCATGCAGAAGATCTTATTGAATACTCAAAAAGTGACTCTGGCGGGTATTCGAATTCTGGATGCAAATGGTATTGTGGTTGCCGGGCGTGGCGAATTAAATCAGTCGCTCGCTCATGTTACAGAGGTTAAAAAGGCACTTACGGGGGAATATACAGCCGTTTTGCGTGAGCGTATTTCAGATCAGCCTCCACCTTCAATTGCATCAATTAGCCGAGGCACTGGAATTCGTGTTTTTACCGCTTTTCCGATTATTAACAAGGGTCAGGTGTATGGCGTAGTTTATTTATCACGGACTCCGCAAAATATACTAAAACACCTCTATAGTATAAAAGAAAAGGTAATCCTGCTTTCGCTGTTATTGCTCGGTTTGACAGGCTTAATTGTTTTATTTTTATCCTCTCGTTTATCTCGTCCGATACGGGAGCTAATTGAGCAAACTCAAAAGGTTACGCGCGGCGAGATTGAAACAGTTGAAGTACTACATAAGCCGGGAACCTATGAACTGGCTGAGTTATCCAGCAGCTTTTCAGAAATGTCGAAGGCCTTGCAGGAGCGTTCCCACTATATTCAGCAATTCGCCTCCCATGTATCGCATGAATTTAAAACCCCTTTAACCTCCATGCAAGGCTCATTAGAGTTACTTCAGGAACATGATATGTCAGATGAGCAGCGTCTGCGCTTTATTGATAACCTGCAAGCAGATACGCAACGCTTAAAGCAACTGGTTAATCGCTTACTGGAACAAGCACGGGCAGATGCTATACAAAGTAGTAATGAAGTATGCAAACTTTCAACCGAACTAAGCAAGTTAAAAGGACATTATCACGACCTGGGATTGAATATAGAACTAATGGATGAAAATCTTGACCCTGACTTGAAACTTCGTATTGGCGTTTCTTCCCTGCAAAGTGTCATGCATAATCTGTGTGATAACGCCTTGCAACATGGCGCGACACGTATGCAGCTTAGTTTGAATTTTCCCCCTGAACGTGTAGAAATTACTTTTCATGATAATGGCAAGGGCATATCGGCGGCGAATCAAGATAAAATATTCACTCCTTTTTTTACCACACGACGTGAGACGGGTGGAACAGGGCTAGGCCTTGGAATTATTGCGTCCTTACTAAAATCATCGAATGGCTCTATTCGGCTTAACAATGAGGCAAAGGATGAAAAAGGGCAATTTACCGGCGCATCATTCATTATCGTGCTTGAAGTTGCCAACTGATATTGCAAAGTTAGTACACAAATTAGTTGATATTATCTGGGCAGGCTACTAAATAGGTGTAAGATATATCAGTATTGAAAAGTGATTTTAAAGGATAAGCCATGTTTTTTAACGAAGAACAAACCAACCAACTAAATGTATTGACTCAATTTAACCTTAAGAATGAAATGGACGGAATCAAAATCCACCATGATGCAGCTGCTTCCTTAATTGATGCGGCAAAAGAGCTTCATCGTAAAGGGCTTATTACTGAGGAAGATGGCGGTTATCTGACAGATTTGGGACGAAAAGCAGCAGACCACGCCGATGCGTTACGTTTTTTGCTTAAATAATATTAAGAACGTGGCTTTAAAAGTGCTTTAGTAATAATTAAAGCACTTTTGATGCCTTCAAAGCGCTAGCTTATCAGCAACAAAATCGGCATCTTTATCACCACGCCCGGATAGATTGACCAAAATGGTTTTATCAGCAGGCAGGTCCTTTGCAATTCTCATGGCGTGTGCAACGGCATGGGCGCTTTCCAGGGCAGGTATAATGCCTTCTAGTTGTGACAGTTCCATAAAGGCGTTTAGACATTCCTTGTCATCGGCTGTGACATATTCCACACGCTCAATGTCTTTTAAGTAACAGTGCTGCGGACCCACGCCGGGATAATCAAGCCCTGAAGCAATTGAATAGACGGGCAGGGGATTGCCTTCTTCATCTTGCAGGTTATAGCATTCAAAACCATGGATGGCACCCTTTGTACCGAGGGTTAAAGTCGCGGCATTATCGGGTGTATCCAGTCCTTTTCCAGCGGGTTCTACACCGATCATCTGCACATCTTCATCTTCAAGAAATGCAGTAAATAGACCCATGGCGTTAGAGCCACCGCCGACGCAGGCGATTAGTGTATCGGGTAATTTATCGTTTGTTTCCAGGAATTGCTCACGTGCTTCACGCCCAACAACACTTTGAAAATCACGCACCATTTTAGGGAAAGGGTGAGGGCCAACCACAGAACCGATTGCATAAAAATAGTTTGCCGGATCTTTCAGATATTCCTCAAAGGCGCTATCAACTGCATCTTTTAAGGTGCGAGTGCCACGCGATACGGGTACTAGCTTGCAGCCAAGAATTTTCATTTTGGTAACATTGGGGTGTTCTTTTTCAATGTCGATTTCACCCATGTGAATTTCGCAATCCATACCAACCAGTGCGCAGGCTGTTGCCAGTGCAACACCATGTTGACCGGCACCGGTTTCTGCCAATACCTTGGTTTTTCCCATATGCTTGGCAAGTAAGGCTTCGCCAATACAGTGGTTGATTTTGTGTGCGCCCGTGTGGTTTAAATCTTCACGTTTTAGATATATTTGTGCGCCACCCGCTTTTTCGGTGATTCGTTTAGCGTGATAAATGGGGCTAGGGCGACCGATATAGTTTTTTTGCAGGTCATATAGCTCATCTTTAAAGGCTTGGGAGTTACTGACCTTTTCATAGGCATCATTGATTTCATTCATGATGTCAATTAAGGGTGGTGGAATGATTTGACCACCATATTCACCAAAGTAGCCCTTTTCATCAGGCATTTCCAGAAACTGTTTTGACATGCTACTCTCCTTTTTTGAAATAATTAACGTTACACGCCTATTATTAGTTCAAATCAGGCAATTCGTCAGCGAACCCGGTCAGGAAACGTTCAAAAAAGGATAAATATATCAATTAAAAGTACCCCCCCCCCCCCCCCACTTTTTAGCTGTTTTCTCGACGTAATGCAAGTAAGAAGCCTTAAAACGGTAAAAAGGTAGGGGGGTACTTTTAAATAAGGATTAATTTAGGTATTAGCTAAGGTATTTTTTTAATAATTCCTCTTGTACCTCTTTTTCAAGGCGAGCACCGAAAGTGGAGACGATTCTGGCGGCCGCCTCACTGGCTAATAGTCCAGCATCGCGATCGCTAAAGCCTTGAGTAAGTCCAAACATAAAAGCACCGGCAAACATATCGCCTGCGCCGTTGGTATCAATGGCCTTTACTTTGCTGACTTCAATATCAACGCTTTTATCGCCTGTTACCACTTTTGCACCCTTGCTACCACGGGTAACAACGACTTTATTAGCAATCTTGGTCAGATCTGAAATGGCATCATCCAGAGCCTCTTTTCCCGTGTAGATACTGGCTTCCTCTTCATTGCAAAAGAGCACATCAACACCATCGCCAATAATTTCACTGACGCCATCCTTAAAATATGAAACCATTGCCGGATCAGAGAAAGTAAAAGCTGTTTTAACGCCATTCTGACGGGCAACCTGGCGGGCACGGATGGCAGCATTGCGCGATACATCGGAGGTAACCAGATAGCCTTCGATATAAAGATATTCAGATTCTTTCAGATCATCCAGATGCAGGTCTTTTTCAGAGAAATCTGAGGTAATACCCAAATAGGTGTTCATGGTTCTTTCGGCATCTTCGGTAACCATTACCATGCACTTACCGGTAACACCATCGCCCTTAACTTGATCTAGCTTAGTTGTTACACCTGCCCTGGCAAGGTCTTTCATATAAAAGTCGCCAGTTTCATCATCGGCGACCTTACAGGCATAAAATGTTTTACCACCAAACTGGCTGATTGCAACAATGCTGTTGGCGGCAGAGCCACCACCAGCACGTTTTTTTAAACCAAATTTTTCTTTTAACTGAGCCAATAAGGCTTCCTGCTGTTCTTTTTCGATTAGCGTCATTAGCCCTTTTTCAATATTCATTTCAGACAGAAATTGTTCGCTAACTTCAAATTCTTTATCAACCAGTGCATTGCCAATGCCGTAAACATGGTATTTCATCGCATTTTCCAATAGTGAGTATAATCAGGCGCGTAATCTACCAGTTTTCAAATCACAAAACACTTGTTTTGCGTTACAATGGCCACATTATTATAAAAACTTTTGGAGCTTACTTTGAACTACCAATATATCAAAATACCAGAGACTGGCGAGAAAATTACTACCAATCCAGATTTCTCTTTAAATGTACCTGATAAGCCAATTATCCCCTACATTGAAGGCGATGGTATTGGTGCTGACATTTCGCCGGTAATGATAAAGGTGATTAATGCTGCCGTTGATAAAGCATACGGTAGAGATAGAGAAATACAGTGGATGGAAGTATTCGCTGGTGAAAAAGCAACCACTGTTTATGGCGCAGATGTGTGGATGCCTGATGAGACCATGGATGCCATTAAGGACTATGTGGTTTCGGTTAAAGGCCCGCTTACCACGCCTGTTGGTGGTGGTATTCGCTCACTCAATGTGACCTTGCGACAAGAGCTGGATTTATATACCTGCCTTCGTCCTATTCGTTACTATCCCGGTACACCTAGCCCAATTTGTCATCCAGAAAAAACGGATATGGTTATTTTTCGCGAAAACTCGGAAGATATCTATGCCGGTATTGAATGGCAGAGTGGCTCTGCTGAGGCACAAAAGCTTATTAAGTTTTTGCAGGATGAAATGGGAGTGACCAAGATTCGCTTTCCGGATACATCTGGAATTGGAATTAAACCCGTATCTAAAGAGGGTACTGAGCGATTAGTGCGAAAAGCGTTACAATATGCCATAGATAATGATAAACCCAGCCTGACCCTTGTCCATAAAGGCAATATCATGAAATTCACCGAAGGTGGTTTCAAACAATGGGGCTATGATCTGGCTAAAAACGAGTTTGGTGCAACTGACCTTGACGGTGGTCCATGGATGACACTGAAAAACCCAAAAACAGGCAATGATATTGTCATAAAAGATGTGATAGCCGATGCCTTTTTGCAAAATATTTTATTGTATCCGGAAGATTATGATGTGATAGCCACATTAAATCTGAACGGCGATTATATTTCGGATGCACTGGCGGCACAGGTTGGTGGAATCGGTATTGCACCGGGTGCCAATATGTCCGACACGATTGCCTTGTTTGAAGCCACCCATGGAACTGCTCCACCGATAGCAGGTCTTAATAAAGCGAACCCTGGTTCAATTATTCTGTCAGCTGAAATGATGTTAAGGCATATGGGATGGACTGAGGCTGCCGACCTTGTTGTAAAAGCTTTGGGTGCCGCTATTGAAGCCAAAAAAGTCACCTTTGATTTTTCTGGTCAAATGGAGGGTGCAACCGAAGTAAGTTGTTCAGAATTTGGCGATCAAATGATAAGCCATATGTAGTTATTGCTTGATTTAAGCCTTAGATAAAGAAGAGAAGTGTTTATGTTGAATCGTATCCTGTCCTCAGCAATGGTGATTAAAAACCATTCAGAGGAAGAAAATGACCATGATACCGGCTTGGTGGTACAGGAATCCCGCCCAGATGTAGAGGAGCCGAAACGTTATATGGTTATACTGGTCAATGATGACTTTACTCCCATGGAGTTTGTGGTAGAAATCCTGAGAATATTTTTTAATCTCAGTGAAGAAGAGGCCACACGTATCATGCTGAATGTGCATACCAAGGGTAAAGGCGTTTGCGGTGTTTTTTCTAAAGACATTGCAGAAACCAAAGTTGTGATGGTGAATGAATTTGCTCGCGAACATGAGCATCCACTGCTTTGTACCATGGAGCAGGAATAATTATCACACATGGGCAAAAGGGCAAACAATAAGGAGTAGTATATGTTAAGTACCGAAGTCGAATATTCAATCAATAAATTATTCAGAGATGCGCGCGACAAACATCATGAATTTGTCACGGTAGAACACTTGCTACTTTCAATGACAACCAACCCCTCTGCAGGGAAGGCTTTACGCGCCTGTGGTGTGGATATTGCTATATTGCAAAATGAGCTGGAAAGTTATATTGAAGACAATACACCATTACTCAGTGAAGAAGACCAGCGTGAAACCCAGCCAACGCTTGGTTTTCAGCGTGTAATACAACGTGCTGTTTACCATGTACAAGCAACCGGAAAGGGTGAGGTTACGGGTGAAAATATTCTGGTCGCCATATTTGGTGAGCCTGAATCACATGCTATTTATTATCTGGCGAAACAGGATATGACCCGTCTTGATCTGGTCAATTATGTTTCACATGATATTCATAAAGATGAGACTCTATTATCTGATTTTAATATTGAAGAAGATATTAATCAGGAAGAATCAATTGATGCTGAACAAGGTGTAGAGACAGAAGCAGAAACAAAATTAAGTCCACTAGAGCGATTTGCAACCAATCTGAATCAGGCTGCAATTGATGGAAAAATTGACCCCTTAATTGGTCGAGAGTTAGAAATAGAGCGCACGGTGCAAGTTTTATGTCGTCGTCGTAAAAATAACCCCTTATTGGTCGGTGAATCTGGTGTTGGCAAGACAGCTATCGCTGAAGGCCTGGCTAAACGTATTGTCGATAAAGAAGTCCCTGAGGTTCTTGAAGGCTCTGTCATTTATTCGCTGGATTTGGGCGCAATTGTCGCTGGCACCAAATACCGTGGTGATTTTGAAAAGCGGTTGAAGGGCGTTTTAAATCAGATCAAACAAGAAGACAATGCCGTTCTTTTTATTGATGAAATACATATTATGATTGGTGCAGGTGCTACCTCTGGTGGCACTATGGATGCTTCGAACCTGCTAAAGCCAATGCTGGCAACGGGTGAACTAAAGTGTATAGGCTCAACCACTTTTCAGGAATATCACAGTATTTTTGAGAAGGAGAGAGCCTTGGCACGTCGTTTCCAGAAAATTGATATCAAAGAGCCAACGGTTAATGAAACGGTAAAAATTCTTAAAGGTCTCAAGTCACGTTTTGAAGAGCATCACAATGTAACTTATACTCTGCCAGCGCTTGAATCTGCGGCTAAGCTGGCGGAACGTTATATTACCGATCGTTTCTTACCCGACAAGGCCATTGATGTAATCGATGAGGCTGGTGCTAATCGTCAACTTCAGCCCAGTAAAACACGTAAAAAGAAAATCACGGTTAGCGATGTTGAAGCGATTGTAGCCAAAATTGCTCGGGTTCCGCCTAAAACGGTTTCTAGCTCTGATATGGAAGTGTTGCGAAACCTTGACCTAAACTTAAAACGTGTTGTGTTTGGTCAGAGTATGGCAATAGATCAGTTGGTGACGGCAGTTAAAATGGCTCGTTCAGGTCTTCGTGAAGATACCAAACCAATCGGTTCTTTTGTTTTTGCTGGTCCTACGGGTGTGGGTAAAACTGAGGTCACCAAACAACTGGCTGAAAATCTGGGTATTGAGTTAATTCGCTTTGATATGTCTGAATACATGGAGCGTCATACTGTTTCACGTTTGATTGGTGCGCCTCCTGGTTATGTTGGTTTTGACAACGGTGGTTTGTTAACCGATGCGGTGAATAAAACGCCACATGCTGTACTGTTACTGGATGAGATTGAAAAAGCACATCCCGATGTCTTCAACTTGCTTTTGCAAGTAATGGATAACGGCTT
The DNA here is from genome assembly GCA_027083815.1 of Thiotrichaceae bacterium. Classification (GTDB taxonomy): domain Bacteria; phylum Pseudomonadota; class Gammaproteobacteria; order Thiotrichales; family Thiotrichaceae; genus Cocleimonas. Next base: position 43,876 of record JALWMR010000038.1, on the reverse strand, counting down.
CCTGACGGACAGCACGGGACGCAAGGTTGACTTCAGAAATGTGATTCTGGTGATGACCAGTAATGCCGGTGCCGAAAATATAAACCGTAGCTCCATGGGCTTTACCAAACAAGATCACTCGATGGATACCATGAAAGCGATCGAAAAAGTCTTTACACCAGAGTTCAGAAATCGTCTTGATGGTGTGATTCAGTTTAAGCCTCTGGATGAAAAAGTCATTATCTCGATTGTTGATAAGTTCCTGATTCAATTAGAAGAACAGCTTCACGAGAAAAAAGTGGTTCTCATTGTTGATGACAAGGCAAAACGCTGGTTATCCAAAGAAGGTTATGATCCTATTATGGGCGCTAGACCAATGGAGCGCCTGATTAAAGACAAGATTAAACGCTCTTTGGCTGATGAAATACTGTTTGGTAAGCTGAGCAATAATGGCGGCACGGTTCGGATTACCGAAAAGGATGATAAGCTGGATATTTCTTACGAGGCTCACAAAGAAGCTGAGCCGCTTAAGTTATAGGTCGGTTCTCATTATTAATAGAGTCGCCCTTAAAAAGAACGCATTAACGTTCAGAATTACGCTACGCTTCAAGCATGACAATTAGCGTATTCGATCTTTTTAAAATTGGCATTGGCCCTTCCAGTTCTCATACGGTAGGGCCAATGATTGCCGCCCGTGCGTTCGCAGTGGGTTTAAAAAATAGCAAAAAACTGAATAACACGCACTCTGTTACCATTGAGCTATATGGTTCACTCGGTGCGACAGGTAAAGGCCATGGCAGTGATAAAGCCGTAGTGCTGGGGCTGATGGGCGAGCAGGCTGATACGGTAGATGTTGATGCTGTTCCCAGGCTGCTGGAATCTATAGATTCAAGTGGGATATTACCCTTACTTGGCGCTCATAAAATATCATTTAATCAAACAGATAATATTCTTTTCTATCGAAAAAAATCTCTCGATTTTCACGCTAATGGCATGATTTTTAAAGCCTTTAACAAGCTGGGTAAAGAGCTAGAGCGAAAAGAATACTACTCAGTTGGTGGTGGTTTTATTATTGACGAAACACAAATCAATGATCCTTCACAGCCTTTCAGTGCAAACTTGAAACAAGAAAACAGCACCCTTCCTTACTTATTTACTACCGCAGAAACACTGTTATCTTTGTGTCAGGCACAGCAATTATCCATTAGTGACATTATGCTACAAAATGAACAAGTGTGGCACTCTGAGGATGAGATAAAAAGCGAATTACTCGGTATTTGGCAGGCAATGCAGGATTGCGTAAAAAAAGGCTGCCAACAGCATGGCATCTTGCCTGGTGGCTTAAAGGTAAAACGCCGAGCTGCTGAGTTATGTCAGTCACTTAAAGATGAGGAAACTCATGAGCTGTTTACCCAAGGAAGCATGGATTGGGTTAATCTTTACGCTATGGCAGTCAATGAAGAAAATGCCGCAGGAGGACGTGTTGTAACAGCACCTACCAATGGAGCTGCAGGAATCATTCCAGCAGTTTTGCATTACTATGTTAACTTTTGTGATGCCTATAAGCACGCTGGTGATGAAGGCGTGATTCGTTTTCTGCTCACGGCGGCAGCTATTGGCATAATTATTAAAGAAAATGCCTCTATTTCGGGTGCTGAGGTAGGCTGCCAGGGAGAAGTTGGCTCAGCTTCTGCAATGGCGGCAGGCGCACTGACTGAAGTATTAGGAGGCACGCCAGAGCAGGTTGAAAACGCGGCTGAAATAGGCATAGAACATAATTTGGGTTTAACCTGTGATCCTATTGGGGGACTGGTGCAAATTCCCTGCATTGAACGCAATGCAATGGGGGCGGTTAAAGCGATAAATGCCTCCAGAATGGCTTTACGGGGTGATGGCAGTCACTATGTTTCACTGGATAAAGTCATAAATACCATGCGCGAAACAGGCAAGGATATGCGTGCTAAATATAAAGAAACGGCACGAGGCGGATTAGCCCTGCAGGTGATAGAGGTGCCAGTCAATATAGTAGAATGCTAGTAATATTTGCTTTCAAGTCATAGCTTTCAAGTCATAAATAAAAGTACACCCCCCACCTTTTTGGGCATTTTGTAAAGCATCCTTTTGAGCATGTCGGCGCTACATTCCAGCATTTGTTCAAGGATAGGAGAAAAGCGTAAAAAAGGTGGGGGGTGTACTTTTTAATATATCTTTAGACTGTTAAAGCCAGCGCTAAGGCTTGTTATTCGTGTCCCGGTAGCCCTCAACCTTCTGATCCGGTAAGCAAACGCCTTTGGGGATGTCAGAACAAGCAGAACATGGTTAATAGTTTAAACCGGTAATATGGGAAACACGTTAGTTAATGTTTTTGATTTATCTTACCTGTAATAACTCATCCCAGCGGGTTGTATAGGCGGGAGATAAGTGTTTTTGATACATTTGCCAGCGTTCTGCCGGGGTACTGGCAAAGCGCAATGATGCCGGGCCAAAGCGTTTATTGATGCTATCCAGTAATTGCATACGCTGGTGGGCTTTTTGATCATAATTGGCCGCTGAAAAGAGGCTATATTGCTGGTTCTTTTCAGGAATCAGGTCATTCAGAATAATGCCTGCTTTATAATACTGATAACCGGGTTTAAAAATCTTTTTCAGTCCCCAGCTACCAGCCCGAATCAGGGTTGATGTGTCGGCGGTGTATTGACTTAGTTTAATGCTGATTGAATTGGAATAGCTATTGTCTTTGCTTTTACTCTGGTCATCAAATTGTTGTGGTGGTGTATGAATAAAAAGGCTGAGGTGTTTAGTCAGGCTTTTTTGGGTGCGAAGCCTCTCGGCTGCGCGGCTGATATAGCCTGAAATAAAGCTGTGTAGCTGTGTGTAATCTTCAACTTTGGGGCGAAAGCTACGTGATACCAATATTTGCTGACGGATGCTCATATCATCCAGCTCGATACATGACGTTCCTGCTAGCTCCATGGCGGTGCGTTGCAACACAACGCTATAATGCTTGCGTATCCAGCCATGATCAGCAAGGGCTAAATCAGCGGCATTGTGGATGCCATTGTATTCCAGCTTTTTTGCCCAATTTCGACCGACACCCCAAATATTGCCAACTGCGGTTTGTTCAAGATAGGGGAGCGCTTCCAGTGCGGTCTTGAAAACCAGCACACCCTCCTTTTTAGTGTATTTTTTGATGGCATGTGCGGCCAGCTTTGCTAGCGTCCTGGTGGGGGCAACACCAATGGATAATGGAATGCCCGTCCATTGCAGTGTCGTTTGGCGCATAAGCCGTGCAAAATTATGCAGGTTTTCATTGCGGACACCACTAATATTCAAAAAGGCTTCATCAATTGAATAGACATCAATATTGGACTCAAAGCTTTCCAGAATACGCATAACGCGCGCCGATAAGTCACCATAAAGAGCATAGTTACTGGAAAAGACCTGTATCTGATGCGCCTTGAAAAAGGGCTTCCATTGATAATAAGGAGCGCCCATGGGAACGCCTAGCGTTTTTGCCTCATTAGAGCGGGCAATAATGCAGCCGTCATTATTGGATAGCACCACAATGGGTTTGCCTGCAAGATCAGGGCGAAACAAGCGCTGGCAGGAGGCATAAAAGTTATTGCAATCGGCAAGGGCAAACATGGCTTATGCTTATACTTGATGGATAATTGAGGTGACCACTCCCCAAACGTGCAGGGGGCCATTAACCGGAATATCTTTATAGCGCTTGTTTTCAGCCTTGAGAAGAACTCTGCCGCCTTGTTTAAAAAGGCGTTTAACGGTGACCTCGCCATCAATAACTGCAATGATAATCTTACCGTGTTTAGCCTCCAGAGAACGATCCACAATGAGAATATCATCAGGCTGGATACCGGCATCAATCATTGAGTAGCCTGCAACGCGTACAAAAAATGTTGCTTCTTTGCGCTTAACCAGCAAATCATTAAGATCAAGAAATTCCTCCACAAAATCATCGGCAGGTGAGGCAAACCCTGCTTCGACCTTGCTGCAGTAAAGAGGCATTTTTAGCGCTTTATTAAAGGCACCTTTAAAAATAATAAATGTTCGCTTTTTGTTCGCCATAGTGACGAGTTTAGCAGATTGATTATTCGGGTCAACTAAATCGCATCAATATAAACCCAACGATTCTTAACACGAACGAATAAGCTTTTTTCCTTGTGCTGCTCGATTTCTCCGGGCGTGGATGTGCTCTTGCTGCTGGCAACAAACTCAACCATGCCTTTGCTGTCTTTTTCGCCGCCAGCCATGGTAGAGATAATTGTTAAACCGATTAGATCCAAAGGACCTGACTCACGTAAACTCACGAGGGAAGGGCGTGTTGACTCATGCCAGCTACGGTATAGATATTGCGCATCACCAAGCACATAAGCGGTATAACGGGAGCGCATTAAGGCTTCAGCAGTGGGTGCATGAAGCTTACCTTTATGATAACGGCCACAGCAGAGTGCATAAGAAAGGGAGGATTGGCAAGGGCAGGGTGTATTGTTATTCATTGTTGGGGATCATGTTGTTGATCAATTTTCGCGTTTAACCTGCACGTTGTCAGGCAGGCCATCGGGCGAGAGAATAACATTCAATACAATAGGGCGGCAACAGACTTCGCAGTCTTCAACATATTCCTGAGAGCTAACCGAACAATCAATGGTAATTTCTATCAGTTCCCAACAATAAGGGCATTGTATTGTGGCGGCTTCCAGACCATTCATGTAAATGTTCCTATTCTATGTCTCCCCTAAAGTATAGCCATTGACCATCAATTCGCTTGAAAAGACTGACTTCCTTAATTGCAGTGATGGCATCATCAGCTTGCAAGGTTGCGATAAAGGTGACGGTGCCAATATCGTGGTGTTCATCACCCATATCAGTATGAGTAATTTGAAAATCAATAAACGGTTCTGGCATTTGTAATCGAATAGACTCTAATGATGGGCGGGTATTTTTTACCCATGTATTGTAAATATAGTTAGGCTTATCTAGCACGTAAGCGCTATATCGTGCGCGTGAGAGAGCTGTGGCAGTAGGAGGATGTAGCGTCCCTAAATGATACCGACCGCAACAGGCGCTGTATTTTTTAGATGATTGACATGGACATTTCATATCTTTTTTCAGGATTATTGCAAAATGCTAAAAGGTAATAAGACAGATTAATTCAGCCGTCTTATTAACTCAGGATTCATTATTAATAATCGCTGTAGTTTCCCCGTCTTTAAGTGTGATTGTTACCTTCATATTATTACTCATTTGATTAATGGAGTTAATAATATTATTTGATCCTTTATTCTTAATGATTGCGTAGCCACGGTCAAGTGTTTTTAGCGGACTGGTAGAATCAAGCACGGCCATTTGCATCTGAAAGGCACTTTTTTTATGTTCAATGAGTGACTCAACTGACTGAATTAACGAGCTTTTTAAAATATGTAGTGTTTGTTTTTTTTGCTCAATAAGTTTACTGGGGGGATGCCCGATTAAACGATTATTGAGATAGGATAATTGAGTGTTTTTATCGTTTATTTGATTCTGGATGTGTAAACTTAAACGGTTTTCAAGCTCATCAATACGTTGTAACTGCTGCTCAAGCCGTCGAGAAGGCTTTTGCAGCTCCAACCGGTTTGTTAGCCAATCAAGCGCCTGTACTTTTTGCCTGATTTTTTGCTTGATGGTTTGTTGTAACCACAATTCTGTTTGTATCACATCGGTTAACAGTTGGGCTTTATCAGCCGTAATAAGCTCAGCCGCAGCTGAAGGTGTTGGAGCACGCATATCAGCAACAAAATCAGCAATGGTGAAATCTATTTCATGGCCAACACCAACAATAATGGGAATCTCGGAATGATAAATAGCTCTGGCAACATTCTCTTCGTTAAATGACCATAAATCTTCAATGGAGCCACCACCACGCGCCAGAATAATGACATCACATTTGTTGTCGATATTTGCCTTGCGGATAGCTGCTTCAATTTCTATTTTGGCCCTTTCACCCTGCACACTAACAGGGTAAATCAATACTGGGGTATGCGGGCTACGGCGTTCCAGGACATGTAAAATATCCCGAATTGCTGCACCGCTGGGTGAGGTAATAACAGCAATACGTTTAGGATATTCTGGAAACTCTTTTTTATGTGCTTCATCAAATAAACCCGCTTCAGAAAGTTTTTGTTTTAATGCCTCAAATTGCCGTTGAAGCTGTCCGATACCGGCATCTTCCATATGCTCGGCAATCAACTGGTATTCACCACGCGGCTCATATAAGCCAATTCGACCGCGCACTAATACTTTCATACCATTTTCAGGTTTTAAGGTTAACTTCATGTTTCTATTGCGAAACATAGCACTACGGATTTGGGATTTATTATCTTTTAAGGAAAAATAAAGATGCCCCGATGCTGGTCGAACCAGATTTGATATTTCCCCTTCCACCCAGAGAAGGGGAAAGCCCTGGGTGAGTAACTGATTGACCTCGGCATTAAGTTCGGCAACGCTGAGTATGGTTCGATTTGAGGTTTGCATTATTAAATTTTAATATTAAAAAAGCCGGGATAATCCCGGCTTTCAAGTAAACAGCTTCAGTTCTTTAGAATCGCGGACCAGCTGACTTTGCAAGCGCAGCCTGTTTTCTGATTGGAACAATTTGACCAGCAATCTTGTTGGCAATTTTAATGGCTTTCTTATCTTTACCTTCTTTAGCCAACTTTTCGGCTTTTTTGATCATTTTTCCCATATCACGCCACTCAAAGCCAAGTTTTTTTGCTTCTTTTTGTGCAGCGCGAGCTGCCTCAATAGCGTCCTGGGTTGGATCAGCCATCACCGCTGTGCTTAAAGAAAGTGCCAAAGTTGCCAGTACAAGTTTAAATTTCATTCATTCCTCCTATTCGATGAATATATTTACTTACTTTTATTTAATCGTCTTTTGTAATTATTAACGACTTTTGTATTGATACCAGTTTACCTTGCAAAGGTCAATCTCTATAATAGTCTGATAAAATTAGCTCTTGCTAATGCACTGGCTTATAAATCCGCAACCCCCAACTCCTGGATACCGATTGATTATGAGAATTCTTGAAGAAGCGTTAACATTTGACGATGTTTTACTTGTACCTGCCCACTCAAATGTATTACCTGCCGAGGTTGATTTAAGCACCCAGTTGACAAAAAAAATAAGGCTTAATATTCCCATGTTATCGGCGGCAATGGATACGGTAACCGAAGCCAAGCTGGCGATAGCAATGGCTCAGGAAGGCGGCTTGGGCATTGTCCATAAAAACATGACCATTGATGAGCAGGCTAAAATCATATCGAGTGTCAAGCGCTTTGAAAGCGGCATCATTAAAGACCCGATTACGGTAGGCCCGAATGTTTCAGTGGGTGAGGTGATGGCGCTTACCGCCAAGCATAAAATATCGGGTGTGCCGGTAATAGAAAATGGTGACGATCTGGTCGGTATTGTCACCAGTCGTGATCTGCGTTTTGAGACAAAACTGGATCAACCCGTTTCGGCGATCATGACACCCAAAGATAAACTGATAACCGTTTCAGAGGGTGCCAGCAAGAATGAAATAAAAAAGCTGTTACACACCAATCGTATAGAAAAAGTATTGGTGGTTAATGATGCCTTTAAACTGCGTGGCTTGATTACAGTAAAAGATATACAAAAGTCGACCGACTTCCCCAATGCCTGCAAAGATGAATCCGGTAGCTTGCGCGTAGGCGCGGCGGTTGGCACGGGCCACGGCACTGAAAAGCGCGTCACTGCACTGGTTGAAGCTGGTGTAGATGTAGTGATTGTGGATACCGCCCACGGCCACTCACAAGGTGTGCTGGATCGGGTTAAATGGGTGAAAACAAACTTCCCGCACGTTGAAGTTATTGGTGGCAATATCGCCACTGGCGCGGCAGCAGTAGCACTGGTTGAAGCAGGAGCTGATGCAGTTAAAGTGGGGATTGGCCCCGGTTCTATTTGTACCACGCGCATGGTCGCGGGTGTCGGCGTACCGCAAATTACGGCAATTATGAATGTCGCAAATGCCCTAAAAGATAGCGGTGTTCCCCTGATTGCCGATGGTGGTATCCGCTTCTCGGGTGATATAGCCAAATCACTGGCATCCGGCGCTTATTGTGTGATGCTCGGCGGTATGTTTGCCGGAACGGATGAAGCCCCCGGCGATATTATTATATATCAGGGTCGCTCTTATAAATCCTACCGTGGCATGGGCTCGCTGGGCGCGATGGCAGAAGGCTCTAGCGATCGTTATTTTCAGGAATCCGAAAATGCTGCTGACAAGCTGGTGCCGGAAGGCATCGAAGGGCAGGTTCCTTATAAAGGCCCGCTGGCACCGATTATTCACCAATTAAACGGCGGTATCCGATCCAGCATGGGTTATGTTGGTTGCGCCAATCTGGATGAAATGCGTACCAAACCCGAGTTTGTACGCATTACCGGCGCGGGCATGAAAGAATCACACGTGCATGATGTCACCATTACCAAAGAAGCGCCGAATTATCATTCTTAAGGAATCTCACCTCCCTGTAGAAAAGGGCAAGCCGAGCGGCGCGAGACAATGTTGGAGCGTAGCGACGACTACCCGCAGGGTGGCTTGAAAAGCCATAAAAAGGTGGGGGGGTGTACTTTTACTATTTATTTTAGCCCTTTTTATATTCTACATTTAGCCAGAAACGACATATATGACTAATAATATTCACTCTGATCGCATTCTTATCCTTGATTTTGGTGCACAATATACCCAGTTAATCGCCCGTCGCGTTCGCGAAGTTGGTGTTTACTGCGAAATCTATCCCTGGGATGTCAGCGATCAAGAGGTTAAAGATTTTAATGCCAGGGGCATCATTCTCTCCGGTGGGCCTGAATCAACTACTGGTGAAGATGCACCTTTTGCACCACCGGTCGTGTATGAACTGGGCGTGCCAGTACTGGGTATTTGCTATGGCATGCAAACCATGGCAATGCATTTTGGTGGCAAGGTCGAAACGGCTGATCATCAGGAATACGGTTATGCACAGGTGCGCGCTCGTGGGCATACCGCTTTGCTTAAAGATATAGAAGATGAAGTCAGCCCGGAAGGTTACGGCCTGCTTGATGTATGGATGTCGCATGGCGACCATGTTGTCGAAATACCGCCATCTTTTAAGTTAATGGCAAGCACCGAAAATGCGCCGATTGCGGGTATTGCCAATGAAGATCAGAAGTTTTACGGTATCCAGTTTCATCCTGAAGTCACCCACACCAAACAGGGCGGACGTATTTTAGAACGCTTTGTTCGTGAGATTTGTGGCTGTGCCGCCTTGTGGACACCTAAAAATATTATTGAAGACAGTATTAACAATGTGCGCCAGCAGGTCGGCTCGGATGAAGTCATTCTGGGTCTTTCCGGCGGGGTCGATTCATCCGTTGTAGCCGCCATGTTGCACAAGGCGATTGGTAAGCAACTAACCTGTGTGTTTGTTGATACCGGCTTATTACGCTATCAGGAAGGTGATCAGGTGATGGCGATGTTTGCCGAGCACATGGGCGTTAAAGTCATTCGGGTGGATGCAGAAGCACGTTTTCTCAGGGCGCTCGAAGGCAAAACTGATCCCGAAGAAAAGCGCAAAATTATTGGCAATATGTTTATTGAGATTTTTGATGAAGAATCCGCCAAACTGACCTCCGCCAGGTGGCTTGCTCAGGGCACCATTTACCCCGATGTAATCGAATCGGCAGGCAGTAAAACAGGCAAGGCACATTTGATCAAGTCACATCACAATGTCGGTGGCTTGCCAGATGATATGAAACTCGGCCTGGTTGAACCACTGCGTGAATTATTTAAAGATGAAGTACGCACCATCGGCATTGAGCTGGGTCTGCCCGCTGAAATGGTGCAGCGCCATCCTTTCCCCGGCCCCGGTCTGGGCGTGCGCATTCTTGGCGAAGTTAAAAAGGAGTATGCCGATATACTACGCCTTGCTGATCACATCTTTATTGAAGAGCTTTACAAACACGATTTATATCACAAAACCTCACAAGCTTTTGCCGTATTCCTGCCGATAAAATCAGTTGGTGTAACCGGCGATGGTCGTCGCTACGATTATGTGATTGCACTGCGTGCGGTAGAGACCATTGATTTTATGACAGCCCGCTGGGCGCACCTGCCTTATGAGTTTTTGAGTCTGGTTTCTAATCGTATAATCAATGAGATAAGTAATGTATCTCGGGTGACGTATGATATATCGGGCAAGCCGCCGGCTACTATTGAATGGGAATAATGTCTACTACACCGCTCACCCCTGGAATCTACCATTTCTGCGTTGAGAAAAGGGCAACCCGAGCCACAGGCGAGACCATGTCGGAGCATAGCGACGACAACCCGCAGGGTGGCTTAAAAAGCCATAAAAAGTGGGGGGGTGTACTTTTTAAGTCTCTTTTACTTGCTGAAACGGCTTGATGAGCACCTCAGACGATCAAAAATGGATGCAACATGCCTTAATGCTGGCAGAACGCTCGCGCGAACAGGGTGAAGTCCCGGTTGGTGCTGTGATGGTTAAAGATGACCAGCTTATTTCCGAAGGCTGGAATCAACCCATCGCACATCACGATGCCAGCGCACATGCCGAGATTATGGCAATCCGCGCAGCGGGCAGGGTGCTGAATAATTACCGCCTCCCCGATACTAGCCTTTATGTCACACTGGAACCCTGCACCATGTGCGCCGGAGCCATGATACACGCCCGTATCGCACGGCTAGTATTCGGCGCACCTGATCCACGCACCGGCACAGCAGGCAGTGTCATTGACTTATTTTCGCAGGATTATCATAACCACAAAATAGATGTAGTAGGCGGCGTGTTTCAAGATGAGTGTGGACAAATACTTAAAGATTTTTTCCGCCAACGACGCAAATCTTGAATAGCATTACTGCTGCACTGTGCTAATCTCCATTAATACACTGGCGCTTAAATTCATTAGCAAGTGCATTGCCATGGGCACATAAAGTGATCCGCTTCTTAGTTTGGCAATGGCAAAGGTAAGGCCAATCAGGAAAATGGTAAAGACTTCAAATAATTCATATTGAGCATGAATAATCGCCCAGATAGCCGAGCTAATTATTATCGCACCTGCGGTGCCTACAAATGAATGGCGCAAGCCTTCCAGCATAAAACCACGAAATAAAAACTCTTCAAACAAGGGGGCCATCAGTACAACCGCAAACCATAGCAGGGGTAAATTGGTGGCGCTGTTATAGACCTTTTCCATAAAGTCGGGTGTTTCACGGTTTAATGCGATATTGACGGCTTCCAGTGTAATAATAAGGAGCACCATAAAGCCCAGCCATTTTAATAAGGTAAAAATGCCTGGTGTTTTTAAATCAAGATAATCTTTAACGGCTAATGTTTTACGGCTATAGGCAATGATAATCACCAGTGCAGTGCCGATTAGTGCTGAGGGTATTTCGGCAACGCTTATGGCATCACCATTGAGGCCGAGTGATTTGAGTATATGCTCCAGATTCTCGGCTGTGATATTGCCGCTATTAATATTGTAAGCATAAGCGAGTAAGAAGATAAATTGCAACAATGAAAAAAGTATAAAAATCAGCAGGCTAAAGCCGATAGTTGCCCAAAAACCCCAGTAAGGTTTTTTGTCTGTTGCTGGTGGTGGAATATAGGTTTCGTTACGATTAGGCTGCATGGTCATTTTTGCTTATTGTCGCGGTGGAAATCAGCCGTGACTGGCTTAGCCTGTCTTGTAAAGCACGCTTGTTTTTATCAACGATTATCCAGATCAGGCCTAAACCTAGCAATGAAAAAACATAGCGTTTTAGCGCCTGTAGCACAGTGATGGTTTGCTGTTGCTGCTTGCCGCTGTGACTCTCGGATATGAGTTTAAGTTTCCAGACTTTCATGCCGGGCGTTTGCCCGCTTCTTGTCCAGTAATGTGCAAAATATAAAAAGCCAAACAGCGCCCAGAGATTTTTTAAGCCAAGGTCAACCCAGCTATTGGGTGGAATCACTGAAATTTCACCAGTGACGTCTTTTATCTTTTCAAGCGGCACTAGCTCAAAGCTGATAACAATCTGTTGTATCAAAATAGTAATAACCACAATGATAAAGAACAGTATCAGAATGTCGTAAACAATGGCTAATAGACGTTTGCCAAAGCTGGCTTCTGCTACGCTGTTTGCTTGCTTCATACGCTTACACTCAAGGCTGTCTCATTTGCAGAAAATTTTGCAGCATGTCATGGCCATGTTTGGTCAAAATAGATTCGGGATGAAACTGCACGCCTTCAATGGCGTAATCTCTATGACGAACCCCCATAATTTCATCCATTTCACCACTTGCAGTTTCTGTCCAGGCGGTGATTTCAAGGCAGTCAGGCAGTGTGTTTTTATCAATCACCAGTGAGTGATAGCGTGTTGCCGTAAAGGGGTTTTCCAAACCCTTAAAAACGCCTTCTCCTTTATGGAAAATTGGCGATGTTTTGCCATGCATAATCTGATCGGCACGGATAATATCACCACCAAAGGCCTGGCCAATAGACTGATGCCCCAGACACACGCCAAAGATGGGTAATTTGCCTTTAAAGTGTTTGATTACATCCAGCGAAATACCCGCTTCGCTTGGAGTACAAGGGCCGGGTGAAAGCATAATACGCTCTGGCGAGAGCGCCTCAATTTCTTCGATTGTTATTTCATCGTTGCGATCAACCTGCACATCAGCGCCCAGTTCACCCAGGTATTGCACCAGGTTATAGGTAAAGGAATCATAATTATCTATCATTAACATCATGGCGAATCCTCCCTATTTATGTGCGCCGTCAAGACCGGCGGCAGCTTGTTTAACGGCACGAAAAATGGCGCGGGCCTTGTTCATGGTTTCCTTCCATTCCAGCTCGGGGATAGAATCGTAAACCACGCCTGCCCCTGCCTGAATATGCAGTGTTTGATCTTTGATAACAGCGGTACGAATGGCAATGGCGGTATCCATATTGCCGTTCCATGCCAGATAACCGATGGCACCAGAATAAATGCCACGCTTGACCGGCTCCAGTTCATCGATGATCTCCATGGCGCGGATCTTGGGTGCACCGCTCACTGTGCCAGCCGGGAAGGTAGCGCGCAAAACATCCATGGCGTTCAGTTCAGAGCGGATTTTACCGATTACGTTAGAGACGATGTGCATTACATGCGAATAACGCTCAATCGTCATTTTATCGGTCAGTTTTACCGTACCGATCTGGCTGACTCGTCCGGCATCATTTCGTCCTAAATCTATCAGCATCAGGTGTTCGGCAAGTTCTTTGGGATCGTTCAGCAACTCTTTTTCCATTGCCAGATCTTTTTCTTTGTCATGGCCGCGCTTGCGCGTACCCGCAATAGGCCGCACCGTGATTTCGCCATCATCCAGGCGTACCAGAATTTCAGGTGAGGAGCCGACAATATGAAAGGTTTCCAGGTTCATAAAGTGCATATAGGGCGATGGATTAAGTGAGCGCAAGGAGCGATACAGGTCAAGCGGTGGTGCTTTAAAAGGGACGCTCAGGCGTTGTGATAAAACCACCTGCATAATATCGCCCGCTTTAATGTAGTCTCGTGCTGTTTCAACAGCCGCTTTAAAGCCATCTTCGGTAAAACCCGAGACAAAATCATCCTCATTGACGGTCTGTGGTGATTTGGCGGGATGGTAAAGGCTAAACGGTTCTCGCAAACGACGTGTAAGATAGTCAAGTCGCTGTTGCCCTTGTTCATATTCATCTTTTCCTGCATGAACAATTAATGACAAAATACCATTCAGAGTATCAAAGACCACAATTTCTTCAGAAAGCATTAACAGAATATCAGGCGTTTTAATGGGGTCAGGCTTATTTTCGGCCTCCACACCCGCTAGTTTTGGCTCAATATAGCGAATTGTTTCGTAGCCAAAATAGCCCACCAGACCACCATTGAACCTTGGCATCCCGTCGATTTCAGGTACTTTGATTGAATCTTTGTAGCTTTCAATCCAGGCTAGCGGGTCATCAACCGTTTCTGTACTTTTTACCTGATAATCTTTACTGACTTCAACCTGCTTGCCGGTAATTTTAATAACGGTGCGGGAGGGCAGACCAATAATCGAATAACGACCCCACTTTTCACCGCCCTGAACCGATTCAAATAAATAAGAATAGGGCGCATTAGCAAGCTTTAGATAGGTACTAAGAGGAGTATCAAGATCAGCCAGAACCTCACGAACCAGTGGAACGCGGTCATAGCCTTGCTCAAAATAAGCGTCAAATTGTGCTTTGGATAAGGTGTTTTTCATGGTGAAACCTGTTTAAACGTTTAAAGGTATAATGGGAATACAAAACAGCCGTCTTTTTTTCAAAAGACGCTATATCCAAAGCCAGTTATAGTGTTTAAACAGATTCATGCCTTAAGTGTAACGCGCTTTAGGGCGTTATTTCAAGTTGAAAGCTGTGTAGATGGAGGAAAATCGTCCTGTAAAAGGTTCTAAAAGTACACCCCCCACCTTTTTATGCGGTTTGTAAACGCACCCTACGGGTAGTCGTCGCTGTGCGCCAACATTGTCTCGCTATGAGCTCGGCCTGGACTTTTCTCGCTTTAAACACCGTTTAGCTCAAGTTTACTCGTCATTTGATAAGGCTTGACCCATTTTTATTGGCTGATCGACGTGTAGCGACTCTTTAAAAGGCGGTGCGCCCTCGGGAAGAAGCAAAATAACCGTTGATCCCATATTGAAGCGGCCCATTTCTTCACCCTTTGCCAGTTGTATATTTTTATCATGATAGACTTTGCTGGTGATGGTTTCGCCTCTGGGTGGCGTGATGAGGCCAGCCCAAACGGTTTCTATGGCGGCAACATTGATAGCGCCGACCAGTATCACAGCCATGGAACCAAAATCACTATCAAAGCTGGCAATGACGCGCTCATTGCGAGCAAAGATGCCTTTAATAGTATTCACGGTGTGTTTGGCCACGCTGAACAAACGTCCGGGCACATGAGTTTGTTCGGTTAGTTTCCCAGCGCAGGGCATGTGAATACGATGATAATCTCTGGGTGATAGATAAATGGTGATAAAGTGACCATTCTGGTAGCGTTTGGCACGCTCTGGATTGCCACCTAATAGTGCTTCCAGTGAATAATGAATCCCTTTGGCCTGCAATAGTGAGCCATTCACTATTTGACCAAACTGGCTAATGGTGCCATCCACCGGACTGACCAGTTTTGTCCTGGCTATCGGCCTTAACTCGGGTTTTAAGGCACGGGTAAAAAACTCATTAAAGGTGGGGTAGCTGTTTGGATCCGGGTTAACGGCTTCTTCAAGGTTAACATCAAAAGCGTTGCAAAATAGTTTGATTGCTTTGGGAACAAGGGGTGATTGTATGCGTGTCAGTTTAAAGACCAAACGTGAGATGGCATGCTGGGGCAAAATATATAATGCGCCAGATTTTAAATAATCGACAAAAGAAGCTGCCATGTTTCCTGTTCCTGTTAATGCAAATAGGTGATAATACTGCAATCGTTTGCAGGAATCATTAAATGAACACTGAAACCTTGGGTTTAAACACACTTATCGACTATATGCGCTGGGGAGCGAGCCGTTTTGTTGAGGCTCAGCTTAGCTTTGGGCATGGATTATCCTCCCCCCTGGATGAGGCGGTCTATCTGGTTTTACGAACTCTCAACTTGCCAGTTGATACACCCGATATTTATTGGCAATCTGCATTAACGGCTAATGAAAAACTTGCAATCGAGGCGGTGATTCAGCGCCGTATTAATGAACGCATACCGGCCGCCTATATTACCAAAGAAGGCTGGTTTGCCGGCTTGCAGTTTTATATTGATGAGCGTGTTTTAGTACCAAGGTCACCAATTGCAGAGCTGGTTGAGTCACAGTTTTCACCCTGGATCAACCCGGATGAAGTTGAAAATGTGCTGGACCTCTGTACCGGCAGTGGTTGTATTGGCATTGCCTGTGCCTATGCCTTCCCTTATGCACAGATTGATCTGGCTGATATTTCTGAGGATGCCCTTGAGGTTGCCCGAATGAATGTTGAACAGCATGATGCAGAGGGTCGTGTTTCGGTCATCCAATCTGATTTGTTTGAGAATCTTGAAGGGCGGGTTTATGACATAATAGTGTCTAACCCGCCCTATGTTGATGCGGAGGACATGGCGACCTTGTCGGATGAGTTTCAGCATGAGCCGGAGCTGGGCTTGAGTTCTGGGGAACAGGGACTGGATTTAACCAGAACCATTTTAAAACAGGCAGGTAAGCATCTGACCGATATGGGTATTTTGGTCGTCGAAGTGGGTAATAGCCAGTATGCACTGGCGCAGATGTTTCCTGATGCACCGTTTCACTGGTTACAATTTGAACGTGGAGGTGATGGCGTTTTTCTTCTCACAAAACAACAGCTTGATAAATACTTCGAACCTTCTTGATTAATGAGTGACTAAACTCCTAGAGACCTTTGCATGAGAGTATGGCGAGAGAAAAATTAGCGTAATTTTCCTGTTTTTTTGTAGATTTGAGGGTAATAGCAGGGCTAAGGACCGAAAATAAACGAAAAAACAGGGGAATTTATTCGGCAAACAACGCCCCACCCTAACGGGTCAGCTAAAGCTGTTGTCTCGCGTTGCTCGGCTAAGTAGTTTTTATCCGTCATATCTTTCGTGCAAAGGTCTCTCTTAATGTGTCATTAGCGTTTAATAATAATAATTAACTGTGGTAAACTGGCTGGTTAAGCGTGAATTTAACTTTTAGCTGTTACCATGTGCATGTTGAAAAACAAAAAAAGGGGAAATTGTGTTACAACAAAGAACACTTAAAAGTATTGTTAGCACAGTCGGTATCGGCTTACATTCGGGCAAACGTGTTAATCTGCAATTACGACCTGCCGCTGCTAATACCGGCATTATCTTCACCCGAACAGATTTGTCACCGACGGTAGAAATCAAAGCAACCCCTGAAAACGTTGGCGAAACGGTATTAAGCACTACACTGGTTAAAGATGGCGTTAAAGTCGCTACAATTGAACACCTGATGTCTGCCCTGGCAGGCTTGGGTATAGACAATGCGTATGTTGATCTTGATGCACCAGAAATTCCTATCATGGATGGTAGTGCAGCACCCTTTATTTTCTTGATCCAATCGGCTGGAATTGAAGAGCAAGAGACACCCAAAAAACTGGTTGAAATCAAAAAAACGATTCGCTACGAGAATAAAGCAGGCTGGGCAGAGCTAACACCATATGATGGTTTTAAGGTGTCTTTTGAAATTGATTTTGATCATCCTGCGGTTAAAGAAACGCAGCAGAGTATGGAACACGACCTTTCCATCGAATCCTATAATACCGAAATCAGTCGCGCCCGTACCTTTGGTTTTATGCGTGATGTAGAAATGCTGCGGTCTAAAAATCTGGGTTTGGGTGGCGCTTTAAGCAATGCCGTGGTACTGGATGAATACCGTGTTTTAAATAAAGATGGTTTGCGTTATAGCGATGAGTTTGTAAAACACAAAATGCTCGATGCAATTGGCGATTTGTATACCCTTGGCTACGGCATCATCGGTGCCTATCATGGTCATAAATCTGGTCATGCAATTAATAACCTGTTGTTACGTGAACTGTTGCTGCAACAGGATGCCTGGGAGATTATTACCCTGGGGAAAGATGAAAAAGCACCACAGATTTATGTGGGTGATCAGTGTTTGCTGGCTTAACTGAGAAAACGCATAAAAAGGTGGGGGGTGTACGTTAATTAAATAAAAAAGCCACCCAAAGCCGGCGGCTTTCTAGCAGGTTGTTGAAATTCGCTTAGGCGAGTGCGAGACAAGGCGAAATCGACCGAAAAAGCGCAGTTTACTTGTAGTAAATGAGCATTTCGAGGTCTATTTTAACGCAGTATCGTGCCGTCTAAGTAGAAATTCAACAGTCTGCTAATAAGTGAGGCGGCTAATTCTATATCTATATAGAATTAGCTTGCTCAGTGTCTCCTTAACGGCCAAATAATTTGCTGGCCATATTGATAGCACCGCCAATACCACCTATTGAATCAAGTAAGGATCCACCGCTACTGGCATTATCAACCATTTGTGGCAATGCATCACGCAATCCGCCGATAGCTTCTGACTCATTCAGACCAAGCTGAGAGGCAAAGTCAGAAATTTTATCAGCACCAAACATATTAACAACCTGCTCATCTTCTATTGGTTGATTGTCGCCATCACCTAACCATGATTGGGCAACATCTGCCATGCCACCACTTTGCATATTGCTGAGTATCGAGCCTATATCAAAGCCGCCATCACCGTCATTGCCGCCGGTTAAGCCGGAAAGTGCGGAGGTTAAAGAGCCAATATCCAGTCCACTACCCGCATCGCCACTCATTTTGCTGTTGATAAATGCTGATGCGCCCATTTTTAATAAGTCACCCATGTCCATATTGAATATCCTTGTTTTGTTGTTCGATTTAATTAATCAAGGGACTTAATATGTCCCTTTTAAGAGTGGGTTGTTTAATCCATTGGTATGCGAATTTTCTGACCAGGAAAAATAAGATCAGGGTCTTTGATAACTTCTCTATTCGCTTCAAATATTTCGGTATATTTATTGCCATCACCATAGAAGGTTTTTGCAATCTTCCACAGGCTATCGCCTTTCTGGATTTCGTAATATTGTATCTCAACCGTTTGCTCAGGCGCTGTTACCTCGTCGGCACGAACTTCTTCAATTCCCATTGCATTACCTGCCATCAGGATGACTTTTTCAAGTGCGCTGGGGTCTTCGGTTTCACCTTTAATAATAGCGACTCCGTCCTCTACTTTTATTTCGAGGTTTTCCAGACCTGGGTTATCTTCTTCGATGTGCCTGGTGAGTTTTTCAGATGCCTTTTCATCATCGTCATTACTGCCAAAAATTTTCTTGCCGATGTTTTTGGCAAAATCAAATAGACCCATAGTATTTCTCCTTTGATAGTTGTGAGTAAATGTTCACATCCACTATCATAAGGCTATTATTTCAGGTTTCAATCAATAATTACTTTTTGACTTAAATCAGTTGCTTAGATGGAACGAACAGATCTTGTTATTTTGACTTCGCGGAAAATATCGGCAGTTTTGGCAAGCTTAAAATAACTGGACTTAATCAGGTTCTCCTATAGATAGGAGCCAAACTTTACAAAGCGTTTATGCCAATAAGCTGAATCCATACTGGTTATCTTTACGCGCTTACCGCCAGATGGTGCATGAACAAATTGTCGGTTGCCCACATAGATACCAACATGATTACTTCGTTTGCCGGTTTTAAAAAATAACATATCACCGGGTTGAAGCTGATTATAGGAAATGGTTTTACTGTTATCACGTTGCTGGGCAGCAGTCCGCGGTATTATGATGCCCGTGGCCTGTTTGTGCACATATTTCATAAGGCCACTACAATCAAAGCCTTCTCGTGGATTATTCCCTCCCCAACGATAGGGAACGCCAATGGTGCTTTTTGCTATTTGCAACATCCTGTACCTTGTGGTACTTAGCCCTGGTATTTGTTGCGGTCTATTTTCTGGTTGGTATACCTGAGGCCTTGAAACTGTTTGTCGTTGTGAGACACTACGCTGCCTTTCTATTACTGATTTTGAATTGTTAGAACTTGAGCCATGATAAACAGGATGTCGTGATAATTGTGAGCAAGCACTTGTAAATAACAGAATAATTGTTAAGGGTAGCAGATAAAGGAATGTTTTCATGGTTATGTCTCTTTATAATTTTTGTTAATCTTCTGACAGTTCATCTGTGCACGGGGTTGCATGGCGTTTTCTTTTAATATTAACCGACCTTTGTTTACTCTATGCTGAATAAGCTCAATTAACTTTGAAGCATCGCCCTGCACAATAATTCCACACAAGATGTCTATAAATATTGTAGAATTCATTGATATTTTAATTAGAGAACTTATTGAGCTTACACCTTATTGAGCTAACGTGGGTTTTCATAATATAGTTTTGTAAACGGGGCTTTTCATTGTCAGGCAATAATAAAGACGAACCACTTAATTCAGAAGACCTGTCTGAGCTTGACGATATTGTTACGTCTGAGCCAGAACATAGCGGACAGGAATCTTCGCATGATTCTAATGTGGAGGGTCCAGCGCCAGCAGTCGGCAGTGACCAGGATGAAGAACCGCAGAAGGTTAAATTCAGTCGTGGTGCATGGTCGGTTGTGGCCCTTTTATTTCGGGGCGTTTGGCGTATTACGCGAATTCTGATCCTGATTGGTATTATTATTGGCTCCCTGTTTGCAGCTGCTTATGTATTGCAACAAGATGATTTGGTAAGAAGTCAGTTTGAAGGTAAGCGATGGGCGCTGCCTGCGCGCGTATTTGCTCGTCCGCTTGAACTTTATGAAGGGCAAAGCCTGCAAGCAGATGACCTGCACAAGGAATTACAGCTTCTAAACTACACTTATGTTACCCACATTGTCGGGACGGGTCAGTTCAAACGGGATAAAAACACTTTTTATATTCAAACCCGCGGTTTTAAGTTTGCTGACGACCAGGAAATCCCCCGGCGCATACGGATTGATATCAAAAAAGGTAAAATCAGTAATCTGGAAAACACCGAAAGCAATGACCCGTTGACATTAATGCGTCTTGAGCCGGTCTTGATCGGTAATTTCTATCCCCGGCATAATGAAGACAGGGTACTGGTAAGGCTTGATGATGTGCCTGAACTACTGGCTAAAGGTCTGGTTGCGGTGGAAGATCGTAACTTTTATGAGCATTTTGGCGTTAATCCAAAATCAATTTTACGCGCAGTTGTGGCCAATGCCAAAGCCGGACGAAAAGTACAAGGTGGTAGTACCCTGACGCAACAACTGGTAAAAAACTTCTTTCTGAGTAATGAACAAAGCTATATCCGTAAGGCGAATGAAGCCGTTATGGCCATGCTGTTAGAAGTTCATTACAGTAAAGATGAAATTCTGGAAGCCTATATGAACGAGATTTTTCTTGGGCAAAATAAACAGCGAGCCATTCATGGTTTTGGTCTGGCTTCGCAATTTTATTTTAACAAGCCCATTAAAGAATTACTTCCGGAGCAAGTTGCATTACTCATTGGTATTGCTAAAGGTGCTACTTATTACAACCCGCGAAAACATCCTGAAAGGGCAATCCAACGGCGTAATATCGTTATTGATGTGATGGCTCGCGAAGGCGTACTCGATAAAAAACTAGCCGGTGAATTAAAAAAGCGCCCCCTGGGTGTCAGTCAAAATGCGCCTCCCAGTGTTAGTCCCTTTCCCTCCTACCTGGACCTGGTTAAACAACAATTACGTCGGGATTATCGGGAGGAAGATTTAAACTCTGAAGGCCTGCTAATCTTCACTTCAATGGATCCGGTGATTCAAATTGACGCTGAGAAATCATTAAAACAACGTATTGCCAAGCTCGAAAAGTCACGTCGCATGAAGAAAAACAAACTTAATGGTGCAATGGTTGTTAGTAGTGTACAAGGTGCTGAGGTGTTAGCCATCGTCGGCGGTAGAGATGCCCGTTTTGCCGGTTATAACCGTGCCTTGAGTGCATCGCGCCAAATAGGCTCTTTGATAAAACCTGCCGTTTATTTGGCCGCACTTAAAACAGGCAAATATACGATGGCTACTCCCATTGATGGGGGGCCTGTTACCGTGCGCTTATCCAAAACAAAAATCTGGGAGCCAAAAAACTATAGCCGTAAGGAAGTTGGGATAGTGCCGTTTGAAAAAGCACTGGTTCACTCCATGAATACACCCACAGTACGCATTGGCATCACCATTGGCCTGGATAAAGTTATCAATACGCTGCATGCACTGGGCTTGCAAAAAGAAATACGTGAAAACCCGTCGCTGTTATTAGGTGCACTTGAATTAACACCCATGGAAGTACAACAAATTTACCAGACCATTTCTGCCGGTGGCACCTATACGCCACTAACGGCAATACGCAGTGTTATGAACTCCTATGGTAAATCGCTCAAGCGGTATCCCCTGCAAGTAAAACAGGTTGTTGATGAAGATCTGGTATATCTCATTACTTATGCCATGAATAAAATAACCAAAGAAGGTACTGCCCAATACCTTAGACAGGTGTTACCAGCCTGGAAAAATGCGGCAGGCAAGACGGGTACAACGAATAAAAACGTGGATAGCTGGTTCTCTGGTTTTACGGGTCAACATGTCGTCTCGGTATGGGTGGGGCGTGATGATAACAAACCCACCGGTTTTACTGGCTCAAGTGGCGCCCTGCGAGTTTGGGGAGATTTTGTTAAGCACATATCGACAAAACCCTTTAAGCCAAAACGTCCCAAGAGTGTACGCTTCCTGACGGTGGATGCTTTAACCGGCCTGTTGCCTGACCCTTCCTGTAGCAAAACAATCATAGAGCCATTTATAAAAGGAACAGAACCCAAAGAAAGAACAGTTTGTGCTATTCCAGCATACAATGAACAACCAGACCCAGGTTCTTTATCAGATGACGTGCCGGTATGGCAACAAACCCCATCATTAAATAATACAGACCGGATGAATTTGAATAATCAGGCTGTCAGAATAAAGCGGAATCAGAAATCTGCTAGACCTTCTGCCAGAATATGGAATAATAACCGCCAGATTAATCAGGATGGATTACGACGGCCAGCGCCCGTGAAGCAAGATGACCCATCTGCCTGGATTGACAACTTAATGGAGCGCTAGAATCAGATGCAACAAAAATTAGATTCATTTATGGAAAGTAGAATAATCAGCAAGAATAAGGAAGCTCTGTTTTTGTCTCAGTTATTATTTGGTATTCTGCTAGCGTCTAGTGTGATTCTTGGTGGTTGTTCAAGTGGCTATGGCGTGAGTGATCGACAGGCGCGTAGTATTCCGGCTATTCCTGAAATATCACGTCCGGTTATTCGCAGCCAGACACCATCTGCTGGAAAGGTGGGAAAGAGAAACACGGCTATAAAATCTCGGGGCTATCAGCCACAGGTTAAAAAATATTCGGTAGATAAACCGGCTGAACCGGTTATCACGCAAAAAGAAGTTGCTGCAGTATTATCCAAAGAAGAGCTGATACAAAGAGCGCAAAAAGAAGCAACCGTTGATATTGACCCTTATGCATCTGTTCCAGAAGGGGCAGTCAAAAGCGGCACGATTATATCAACCGTTAAAACACCTAAAGCCAAACAACACGTTACTTCACCCGCAATCAAGACACTAATGATCAAGGCACGAGCCGATCTTGCCATTGGTAACTCACAATCCGCTATAAGTAGTCTCGAACGAGGCTTGCGAATAGAAGCGCAAAACCCCGAACTATGGCACTTGTTAGCACAGGCACATTATGACCAGTCTAGTTATCAACAAGCCATCACAATGGCCAAAAAATCAATACGTTACTCAAGTGATTCGGATTTGATTGCCAAAAACTGGGCATTAGTTAAAAAAGCTGGAGAACGCTCAGGTGATACAGTCGTTGTTAAAGAAGCTTTAAACTACTTTAAGCTTAATCCATAGGGACTTTGTTTCAATTTATATCTAAAAAAGTACACCCCCCACCTTTTTTGCCTTTTTCTCCTGATGCGGCTCATTTTTTTTGTTGCCTTGTGAAATAATAGATTAATGGATAACAATTTTAGCTCTCATAATGACTGGCAAGGCTTATTAAGCGAAGATGGCCCATTGGCGCAGGCCATATCAGGCTTTCAAGTCAGGCAGCAACAACAGGAGATGCTCTATGCCGTAGGTGAGGCTTTAAGCAATCACTCTGCAGCCGTCATTGAAGCAGGCACCGGTGTGGGGAAAACCTTTGCCTATCTGGTTCCTGCACTGGCTTCGGGAGGACGGGTTATTGTCTCTACCGGAACCAAAACCTTGCAAGATCAGCTGTTTGCAAAAGACCTGCCGCTGGTCAGAGATGCTCTCAAAACAGATACACAGATTGCCTTGTTAAAAGGGCGTGCCAATTATCTTTGCACCTACCGCTTGCACCGCGCTCAATCGGAAGGACGGTTTGATGACCGGCGTTCACTGACTTATCTACAACGTATCGCTGATTGGGAAACACTGACTTATGCGGGTGATATCTCCGAGCTTAATAATGTGCCCCGCGATGCCGAAATCTGGCAACATGTTACCTCTACCGCCGATAATTGTCTGGGTTCTGAATGCCCTGAATATGATACCTGTTTTGTAGCCAAAGCCCGCCGTGAGGCGCAAGAAGCTGATGTTGTGGTGGTCAACCATCATCTCTTTTTTGCCGACCTGGCCTTAAAAGAAGAAGGCTTTGGTGAGCTTTTGCCCAGTGCCAATGCGGTGATTCTGGATGAAGCGCACCAACTGCCTGAAATTGCATCGACCTTTTTTAGTGAAACGCTAAGTTCGCGTCAACTGCTTGAATTAGCGCGGGATACTGAGGTAGAGGCGTTGGCAGATGCTGCTGATATGCCTGATTTGCGCAAACTGCTGGGCATATTTGAAAAATGTATTAAAGATTTACGTCTAACGCTGGATAAGCCGGGCTTACGTGAGCCCTGGCATAAGGTTAAATCAAAACCGGCTATTAAGAATGAGATACAAAACCTCGAAAAGATTATGGATGACTTATTGGTTCATCTTAATATTGCTTCAGAGCGTGGTAAGGGTCTGGAATCCTGTTATGAGCGTATGCAATTACAAAGCCAAAAGCTCAATAACTTTAATAATCCAAAAAATGGCACGGTTCAGTGGTATGAAACCTATACCCAGTCTTTTTCACTGGTATCAACACCTCTGGATATTTCAGAACCCTTTAAAAAACACCTTGAAAGCTGGCCCTGTGCCTGGGTATTAACCTCGGCAACGCTAGCCGTTGGGCAGTCTTTCGACCATTTTACCTGTCGTATTGGTATGGAGGCGCCCAAAGAGTTATTACTTGATAGCCCTTTTGATTATTGGCACAACGCACTGCTCTATGCGCCTCCCGGGATGCCTGAACCACAACATGCCGATTATGTACCCGCTGTAGTAGATGCTTCTGTGCCGGTGATTAAGGCCTGTGAAGGGCGAACCTTTATGTTGTTTACCAGCTACCGTGCCCTTAATGAGGCGGCTGCATTATTAAAAGATGAAATTGATTATCCTATTTTGGTTCAGGGCGATTCTTCGCAAGCCGATATGATTAAGCAATTCAGAAAGCTGGGAAATGCCGTATTAATGGGAACTAGCAGTTTTTGGGAGGGTGTTGATGTGCGTGGCGAATCCCTTAGCTGTGTGATTATTGATAAGTTACCTTTCGCATCACCGGGTGATCCGGTGCTGGAAGCGCGCATTAAATCAATCCGTGAAAGTGGCGGTAATCCCTTTGGAGAATATCAGCTGCCACAAGCGGTGATTGCACTTAAACAGGGAGTAGGGCGCTTGATTAGGGATGATAATGATAAAGGTGTGTTAATGATCTGTGATCCACGCTTGCGCAGTAAATCCTATGGTAAAACCTTTTTAGATAGCCTGCCACGTGTGCCGCGAACCAGCAAACTGGATGTGGTACAACGTTTTTTTGAAATCCTGAAAAATAAGCAACAAGCCTCAAAACAGAAATCAGATAAATGAAAATACTTGCTATTGAAACATCCACTGAAGCCTGCTCGGCCGCCTTACTTTTAGACGATCAAATAATCAGTCGTTTCGAGCTTGCCCCACGTGAACACACCAGATTGATTCTACCGATGATGGAAGAATTGCTTGCGGAAGCGAATTGCCCATTAAATGATATTGATGCCATAGCCTTTGGCCGTGGCCCAGGTGCTTTTACGGGCTTGCGCATAGCCACTGGTGTAGCACAAGGTGTGGCCTTGTCAATTGATAAGCCAGTCATTGCCGTATCGACGTTGGAAGCCCTTGCCTGGCAAATTCAGCATCAGACTGAAGTGGGGCAGAAAGTCATTGCTGCACTGGATGCGCGCATGGGCGAAGTCTATTGGGCCAGCTTTGAAAAAAATGCCGCTGGTCTACTTGACAGGATTGGCGATGAGCGTGTTGGTAAACCCGCACACATGCTGGAAGAACTTAAACAGTTTGATAATGCTGAGACTCTAATCGCCACAGGAATAGGCTGGCAAGCTTATAAAGATCAGTTACTTACCCCAGAGAGTAAAGATAAAATCAAGCTTGTTCCTGATCAACTGCCCAGTGCTGCAGCCATTGCTCAGCTAGCTCTACCGAAGCTTATAGCAGGATTGACGCTAGCACCTGAGGATGCGCAGCCTGTTTATATTCGTGATAATGTGGCCTTAAAAACGAAACAACGAGAAAACGCATAAAAAGTAGGGGGGTGTACTTTATACGTCTAAATTTTACATTTTTGATAAGCTTAATGGGCAATTTAGCTTAGTTTTGGGCTTAGTTCTGGCTTCCAGTGGGATAAGTCAGAATCTGGATCAAACTCCCAGTTATCGTGCCTGAATTCACGGCAGGTTTTCAGGATACTCAAGTACTGTTTTCGTGGAATATTCTCGGCACCCATGCTCATTAGATGAGAGTTCTCGATTTGACAGTCAATCAGCGAAAATCCCCAGTGCTGCATGTGCCAGGCTAACGCAATAAAGGCGATTTTAGATGTATCCCGCTCTTTACTGAACATAGATTCACCACTAAAAACACCGCCAGTTACAACGCCGTATAAGCCGCCTACTAATTCACCTTGTTTATTCCATACCTCAACGCTATGAGCAATGCCTAATTTATGTAGCTTCTGATAAGCGAGAAACATTTCATTGGTGATCCATGTGCCACCATGATCCATGCGGGGTGAGGCACAAGATTTCACAACTTCGCTAAAAGCCTGGTCAAAGCTAATGGTATAGCCTTTATTGCGAATTGATTTACGCAAGCTGCGGCTTATGCGTATTTTATTGGGGAAAAGTACCGCACGTGGATCAGGGCTCCACCAATAGATGGGTTCATCGGGATTATACCAGGGGAAGACACCCGATTTATAGGCATTAATCAGCCGGGTAGGGGAGAGGCAGCCACCAAAAGCGAGCAGGCCATTAGGCTCATCCCACGCCATTTCCACCGGGGGAAATGGCTCATCACTAGCATGAGGATCTAATAGTATTAGTGAGGATTTGGCCTGAGTCATGTCTATTAATATAGTCTACTTGCTGGTTTCTGCTGCCAATTTATCCAGAAATTTTTCGGAATCCAGTGCGGCCATACAGCCGCTCCCGGCAGAAGTGATTGCTTGTCGATAGACATGATCCATTACGTCACCAGCGGCATAAATACCTTCCACACTGGTTTGGGTTGCATTGCCATTAGTGCCACTATTGACTTTAATATAGCCATTGTTCATTTCTAACTGGCCTTCAAAGATATCTGTATTAGGTTTATGCCCAATTGCGATAAAAATACCATGCACATCAATATCTTGAGTTTCACCTGTTTTAACATTCTTTAAGCGCATGCCGGTCACTCCGGCATCATCACCGAGTACTTCTTCAAGAACATTGTCCCACATTAATTTAATATTGCCGTTCTTTGCCTTTTCCATAATCTGATCGCGGAGTATTTTTTCTGAACGCAATTCATCACGACGGTGAACCAGATACACCTCAGAGGCAATATTGGAAAGATACAGTGCTTCTTCAACCGCCGTGTTACCTCCACCGATAACGGCAACTTTCTGGTTGCGATAAAAGAAGCCATCACAAGTTGCACAGGCAGAAACACCGCGTCCTTTAAATTTTTCTTCTGATTCCAGCCCAAGGTACATGGCTGATGCGCCGGTGCAAATGATGAGTGCATCACAGCTATATTGAGCGCTACCGCCGGTGAGTTTGAGGGGGCGCTGCGAAAAATCAACTTTGGAAATATAATCAAAAATTATTTGTGTATCAAAACGTTCAGCGTGTTTTTTCATACGCTCCATTAAATCTGGGCCTTGCACACCTTCCCAATCACCTGGCCAGTTATCAACGTCAGTCGTGGTCATTAGCTGACCACCTTGTTCCATGCCCGTTATAAGAACCGGATTAAGGTTTGCACGTGCTGCATAAACCGCTGCTGTATAGCCGGCGGGGCCAGATCCAAGAATAATCAGGGGGTGGTGAGTTGTTTCGCTCATTAAGTTTCTCCGTTTTTATAGCGTTATAAGCAATTAACACATGCTAAATAATGTTGTGTCTAAGGTAAAGCTTAACGAGTAAGTATATTGCATTATTCTGCTAAAAAGCGGTATACTCATGACTGTATAAGGGCTTATACAAAAATTAATATTATTAATAAATAATTTATTTTCTCAAGGATAGATATCACTACTGCAACTTATGTAACTACGCTGTCTGGCTGGGCTAGCTATGATGCGAGGTTACTATACCACAGAGGCCACAGAGCATGGTCAAAGGGTTGTGTCGTGAATCACCCAAAAGGAAAGGGGAATTACATTGGCTGCTACGAACAAAACCAGAAAGACTGGCAAGTCTGCTTCGGTTAAATCATCTACTTCATCAACCCAGGTTGAAAAAGTCGCCTTAAACTCGCAAAAGAAAGGCAGTCTAAAACAGACCAGTATTTTTATACTGTCGTGTATTACTGCAGTGGTATTGCTGGCGCTGCTAACGTACAACCCGGCTGATCCTGGCTTGTTTCATCACGACAATAACGCGGTGATACAAAACAAGGCGGGGAGTGCAGGTGCTTATCTGGCTGATGTGCTGTTTGGTTTTCTCGGATATATTGCTTATTTGATACCTATTATATTTCTGGTATCTGCTTTTTTATTATTTCGTTCAGGCAAAGATAAAAACAATGGAATCAATCTGGGTATTACCGTATTTGGTGTTTTTCTTGCGTTGATTGCTGGTTGTGGATTAGCAACATTATTATGGCCCGAAAGCTCTCTGGTTTATCGGGCGGGTGGTTTACTAGGGCTTGGCATTGCCAAAAGTTTTGTCAAACTATTTGGTGATATTGGCGCGACCATGATCCTGTTTTCTGCCTTTATTGCGGGCATTACCCTGTTTGCCGACATTCAATGGCTTAAATTGATAGACAAAATTGGTGAAACAATTCTCTCAACGATTGAACTGTTTGGCTCTGCCAGCTCAATGCCAAAGGAATCTTATGAGGGTGCTGGTGTTACATCAAGCGCAGCACCAGAATTACCTGATAACAATCAGCATCAAAGTAGTAACGGCTCCTCAGGCTCGATGCTCGGAGCAGTAACAGCTGGTTTGTCTGGACTTCTTATGTGGAAGAAGTCCACTGCAGAAGAAAGTTTTAAACCGTTGCATGACCCTTTGATGGATCCTTTAATAGGCTTTTCATCTGAAACACAGCCTGATACCAATGTGACACGCCAGGAGCCGGTATTGGGTGTGCCCGATTATATGAGTGATGTTACAACGGACCACAATCGTGGATCCTTAGTTGCAGATGAGGTATCTTATGAGGAACAAAATATTCCAGTCAATGGACTTGATGATGTTATAACTTCTAAGCGACCGGCCAAAAAGTCATCAAAGCCGGGACAACAGCAAGGTAGAAAGAAAGCGACAGCCAAATCCAGCACTAGCAACACCAAACAACCAGCCACTGCACCAACTGTTTCACTGGATAAGGCCATTACTTTACCGCCAGTTAGTTTGTTAAATCCTCCACCCGTTAATCAGGGGCATTTTTCAAAGGAACAGCTTGAGGTACATGCCAGAAATATTGTTGAAACATTAGAGCACTTTGGTGTACGTGGAGTACAGATAGACAGCTATTATCCAGGCCCGATTATTACCCGTTTTGAACTATTGCTACCACCGGGAACCAAGGTCAGTAAAATTAGTGGCCTGGCACAGGATATGGCTCGTAGCATGTGTGTGTCTGCTATCCGCATTGTTGAAGTTATTCCTGGTAAAACAACTATTGGCGTTGAAGTACCGAATGATAAACGTGATTTAGTATCCATTAGCGAGATACTTGATTCTAGAGCCTTTAGGGAATCTACCTCACCCTTAACCATGGTTCTGGGTAAAACGATTTCGGGTAACCCTGCCGTTGCTGACCTGGGTCGTATGCCACACTTGTTAATCGCCGGAACCACCGGTTCAGGTAAATCAGTAGGTGTTAATGCCATGCTGATTAGCCTGCTTTACAAGGCAACACCTGAAGAGGTTAAGCTAATTCTAATTGATCCAAAAATGCTTGAATTGAGCATTTATGAAGGTATTCCGCACCTGCTTACGCCTGTTGTAACCGATATGAAAGATGCTGCCAATGGGTTGCGTTGGGCGGTGGGCGAGATGGAAAGACGCTATGCCTTGATGTCGCATATGAAGGTTCGCAATATCGCGGGATATAATGAAAAGGTTAAAGAAGCGATAGCAAAAGGCCAGCCAATAGTAGACCCAACCTTTGACCCGACTTCATCACTGGATGTGCGTCCCAGTATTTTAGAACCATTACCGTACATCGTTATCGTTATTGATGAATTTGCCGATATGATGATGGTTGTTGGCAAAAAAGTAGAAGAGCTGATTGCCCGTTTGGCGCAAAAAGCACGTGCCGCCGGAATTCACCTGATTCTGGCTACCCAGCGACCTTCTGTCGATGTAATTACCGGATTAATTAAAGCCAATATACCCACCCGTATCGCATTTCAGGTTTCAACCAAGATTGATTCTCGCACCATACTTGATCAAGGTGGTGCTGAAAACTTGCTGGGACACGGCGATATGCTTTATTTACCACCAGGTACAGGCTTGCCACAACGCGTACATGGTGCCTTTGTTGCCGATAGTGAAGTGGAGGAAGTAGTTAATTATTTAAAACTGCAAGGGGAACCTGAGTACTTAACAGAGGTCACACAAGAGACGGGATCATCTGATGCGATTCCGGGCTTGGAGCCTTTGGCTGATTCAGAAGGCGACGTCCTTTATGATACAGCGGTACAAATCGTCACAGAGTCACGCCGTGCTTCAATCTCTTATGTGCAACGACGACTTAAAGTCGGGTACAATCGCGCCGCATCTATGATCGAAGATATGGAGAAAGCAGGTGTAGTGAGTGCAGTGCAATCAAATGGCACACGTGAGGTGCTAGCACCTGAACCTCCAAAAGACTAACGTAGGTTCAATTATGAAAAAAGCAGGTTTATTGGCAAATTTATCCAGCGCACTACTATTATCGGCAGTTAGCATAAGCAGTTATGCCGCGCCGGATGCGGCACGTGCGCGCTTAAACACTTTTTTTACGTCGGTGAATAGTTTGCAAGGTAGCTTTAATCAGCAAGTCTATTCAAAAAAGGGAAAAAGAATTCAGAGTTCTACCGGAATTCTTTATTTATCCCGGCCGGGTAAGTTTCGTTGGGTTTATAAAACACCTGATCCGCAAATTAT
Organism: Thiotrichaceae bacterium; assembly: GCA_027083815.1. Classification (GTDB taxonomy): domain Bacteria; phylum Pseudomonadota; class Gammaproteobacteria; order Thiotrichales; family Thiotrichaceae; genus Cocleimonas. The sequence continues at coordinate 12,500 of JALWMR010000038.1, read as the reverse complement.
TGTAGGCGATGGCAAAAATGTCTGGGTCTACGATGAAGATCTGGAACAGGTCACTATTAAACCCATGCGTCGTGCCATGGCGAGTGCGCCGATTGCCATACTAACCCGAAAGCAATCACCCGATGCACAGTTTGTGGTGCAAGCTTTGCCTGCAAAAGCAGCTGGTTTGGACTGGTTTAAGTTAACACCACGCCGACCCAGCAAAGATTTTAAATACATCGAAGTTGGCATGGGTAAAAAATCCATGCGCCAAATGAATATGTATGACCAACTGGGACAAAAGACCGTAATTCAGTTGAATGCGCGCACTAATGTGCCAATTAAAGGTGATCTTTTTTACTTTAGGATACCGGCCGGTGTCGATGTCGTAGGAAAGGCCATTTAGACGTCAATTATTAGCCAGAGCCGGATTTATTCTTCCGGCTCGGCATATAAAATCAGGCTATGATCTACTAGCCGATAGCCATGTTCTCTGGCGATTTCAATCTGACGTTTCTCAATAATTTCATCATGAAACTCAATAATGGTGCCCGTTTTCATATCGACAATATGGTCATGATGTTCACCCTGATCGAGTTCAAATACTGCCTGACCACCCTCAAAGTTATGCCGGATAACCAGCCCTGCTGTCTCAAACTGGGTTAATACACGGTAGATAGTTGCCAGCCCGATGCCTGCTGATTCCTTGCTTAAAATATGAAACAGTTCTTCGGCACTAAAATGCTTTTGGCTGGAAGTTTCCAGTATATGCAGTATCTTTAGTCGTGGTTGGGTGACTTTTAAACCAGCTTCTTTGATATCTATCTTATCCATTGGTGTAGCATACTGAATTTTATAAAACTTTGCACTTGCTAGTACATCAACTAATCAGACAGATTTAGATAATAGTTCAAGTGCCAGATTTTCAATAGGTAAACTCTTCGCGGTGTCTTTTGTGGATCGGTTCTTTGATGACCAGATAAAATAATCAGAATTAGGATTCCGGTAGTCCATGATTTGATAGATGCCCGGCAGACTGGGGATATGGTCGCCATAAAAGCACAAGCGTGTTTCTGTGCTTGATTGGCGATAGTAGTTAGTCAATGTTTCAATCATTAAATCAGCATTTCTTAAGTGGCGCAGATAAATACTTAAATCATTCAGGTCTGCATCCGTGTTGATTGGCTTAGTGTAAAACTGTTTAAGCTCTTCAGCTTGTGTTTTTTCAAGATGTAAAGGACCATGATTTTCCATGGTAATGGCAAAGATAAAAAGCGGTTTATCGATGTGTTGCTTTGTGACTTCGAGTATTTTTTCAGTCACCGATTTATCCGAAATATAGGGGCCAAATTTTTCTGCCTGTTTAAATTCATTACTATCAATAAAGGCATCAAAACCCATTTGCGGAAAAACTTTATCCCGTCCAAAAAAAGATGCCGGGTGCGGATGAATACACACGCAATAATAACCCTGATTTTTTAAAAAAGAGGCAATTGAAAAGATTCTCTGAGCCTTTAAAAACTGATAGGGATAAAAGCGAAACAGGCCTAATTGATCTGAGGGTAGCCCTGTTAAGAAGGAAAACTCGCTTCGCATGGTATTGGCTCCCCAGGCGGGTACTTCAAGCTCGCCATGCAGGATAGACTCGTTTTTTATTCGATCGTAGTGGCTTAATAAATCGGTTTTTATATTGGGGTGCAAACGCCGCGCATCAAAAAAGGATTCACTTTGTATCACCGTGATATTGGGTTTGTGGTTTTGCTCTTTTTGGGAGAAAAGGGCAAAAAAGTGGGGGGGTGTACTTTTATGAGTATCATTAGCTTCACCATCATTAAAAAAAGAGCTATTAAGTGCTTCTTTTAGTGCTGTTTTATGTGCTGGCCTACTGGCCTGTAATAAATAAGCGATTAAACTGTTGATAAGCCCCAGTTTTTGATTGTCCTTCTCAGGTTCACCGGTTATAACAAGGCTTAGGGCGATACGTTTAATGATTATAAACAATAAAATAGACGCAATTAGCGTAGCTACAAAGCGTTGCCAGACAAAAGGCAGCGCAGGCTCCAGTTTTATCACCAAAATAATCAATCCAATAATTAAAACGGGCGCAATAATCACTGGTGCCATCCCAAGAAAAGGAAAATACAGGCGCGGGTGCTTGAATGCCTGTGAAAACATGGCAAAATCAGAAAATACCAGTGGTTCTTTAAGCGCCTTGTATTTGGCGTTATTGACAGCAACTACAATAATCAAAAAAATACTAATGGCCAATGCTGAAAAAATGGGTCGCTGCACGATTAAGCTTAACAATAAATAGCATTGTGAGATAATCAGGCTTTGCAGAATAATGCATTTTACACAATGCTGCGGGGGAGCAGGTTTTACAAATCGCTCGACAAAAAAAGAAAATAAAATACTTCCCAGCAAGGCACTGATAAAAACAAACATTAGCGTTTAGCACCATAAGAAAAGAGTCGCATAAACCAGTCAGCCACACCATACGGCAAGATAGAAAGCAGCCACATGCCTGTATTGAGCGGAAAAGGAAAAGAGATACAGGCTTTGTTCCTGTTAAGCCCTTTAATGATTATTCTTGCGGCTTTATTGGCACTTATCATTAAAGGTTTGTCGCCGGGAAACTGGGCGCTCATATTCGATTCAACAAAGCCCGGACAGATGACATTCACCTTGATACCATCAGCGGATAGCCAGCCGCGCAAGGCTTCTCCATAGGCTTTTACCGCTGCTTTGCTGGCACAATAAGCCGGTGTAATAGGCATGCCTCGATAGGCCGCCAATGAACTGACTATGGCGATTTGCCCCCGTTTGCGCTGCTGCATACGAGAAAGGAGGGGGTTTAGACTCGCCAGAAGACCCATCAGATTAACATCAATGACCTGGCAGATAGCATCCCATGATTCTGCTTCGCCATTTTCGCCAATATTGCTGGAAACGCCGGCATTGCAAATAATGAGATCAATGGGTGTTTGCCTGTCTATCGACCCAATCAGCGATTGAACGGCGTTGCTATCACGCATATCAATACTATGGCAGCTTATTTCGGTTTTCTGGTGTTGATACTCATCTGCAAGGGACGCCAATTTATTTTGATTGCGGCCCAATAAGATTAGATGGTTTGGCTGATCGGACATGGAATACTGTTTAACCAGTGCCGAGCCTATGCTACCGGTCGCGCCCGTGATTAAAATTGTTTCTGGCTGGCTCATAGCTTGCCCTGTCTTGCTTCTTTTTCAAAATAGGCGAGACTTCCCCTGACCACGTGCTTAATCCCTTTACGATAATAAAAACAGCCGTTGATTTGGCATAAGTCTATTATAGAGGATCGGAATGCATCAAATACGGCTTTATTAGGCGGTTGAGCTTCACACCAGAATTGATCGAGTGAGCCTTGAAAGGTAAGTTCGGGCATATCATAAATAGCCTCCCCCAGAGCAATTACCGGACAGCCTCTGGCAAGTGCTGATGTACCAACCGTGCTATTGACCAGAACCGTGCCTTTGGCTTTATCCAGTAGCGCATTGAGATCACCCGATTCAAGATAAACCAGCCGTTGAGGATCAATCTGCCATTTTTCTGCTTGTTGCTTAATTAATGCTGCAAAATCGGTAAACCAGGGATCCAGCGGGTGAATTTTAATGACCAGTCTGGATTCTGCAGGCGCATGATTGGCAAAGGATGCCACTGTGGTTTGAATCACTTCTGTCAGGTTCTTAAAAGGTGAATGAACCCGTATCTGGGAGTCAGCATCAAGCTGCAAAGGTAGCAGATAAAAGGGTGAATCATCTTTTAACAGCTTAGCGACTTTCTTTTTTGATTGTTTGTTTAAATAAAGCCAAAGCATGGGAAAACGCTTAAACCAGCCCCAGTATTCTTTTAAGGCGCGCTCAGGGCGATGCGATTCATAATAAGGAAAGTAATAATGCAGCAATAGATTAGAAAAATGATAGCGTATATCATGCCAGGCGCGAATCGCCAAACTGCCACCGACATTGATATTTTTGGGCTTTCCCAGCTTATGCTTTGCGGCATAGTGCAAATACCAGTCTGGGTCTTTTGGCAAGGATGAATAGGCATTGACGCCACCCCTGTCAAGGGTCACCCAGTTGGGGCGCAAATAGCCTTCTTCATAGACATAAAGGCGAATATTATTGGCCTGGCAATGCTTTATCGCCGCTTGATGAACCGGTCGGGTGTCGCCAAATAGCAGCACGTCAGTGATCTGATGTTGCGTAAATACTTGCTGGTAAAAGTCGGCCAGTTCGTCTGGTTTTCCACGAAAATTGATGTGTTTCAGGCCAATGGAGAAATAACGTCCAGAGAATAAATCACCACCGCTAAAATTAATACGCAAAACGCGATGTCCTGATTTTTCGAGCGCCTTTCCCAATTCACTAAAGAAGGGAGTTGCAACACCTTGAAGTAACAGGAAAGAACGGCTGATCATGGGGGCTTATTGTAGCCTAATTAATGGCGTGAAATACAAAGGAAATCGAAGAAAAGGGCAAAAAAGTGGGGGGGTGTACTTTTGAAAGATACAAGAGCTATTCCCTGCCGATTAATTCTATCTGGTAACCATCGGGATCTTCTAAAAAAGCAATAATGGTTGTTCCGGCGTTCATTGGGCCGGCATCACGGATGATTTTACCGCCCATTTGTTTCATTTTTTCACAAGCGTCATACACATCAGGCACACCAATGGCAATATGGCCAAAAGCTGTGCCCATTTCATAATGATCAACACCCCAGTTATAGGTCAGCTCAATAACGGTATGGTCGGCTTCATCACCATAGCCAACAAAGGCGAGGGTGAATTTTCCTTCCGGATATTCTTTACGTCGTAACTCTTTCATGCCCAAAACATTGGTGTAAAAGGCAATCGATTTGTCCAGATTAGCAACGCGTAACATGGTATGAAGTATTCTCATTTGAAATTCCTATTGTGTATAAAATGCAATAAGCGCCTGTTTATCCTGGCTGCTTAGTTTTGAAAACTTGCGCTTCATCCGTTTTGAAATATAGCGTTTATGCAGTGAAAATTGTTCAAACTGATTTAGTAAATAGTTGCGCCATTGGCCGAGCAGAATAGGGGCATCGTCTTGTGCACTACTACCATATTCACCATGGCAATCATTGCATAAATCCTGATGCAATTGTTTTCCCTGCTGTATCATTTTTGCCAGCCTTACTGGCAAAGGTTTATTTAAAGCCGGTTTAAATTGCTGCTTTGAAAGAAATGCTGCAATGGCCTCTGCCTCTCCATCGTTAAGATTTTTGGCAATAGCTTGCATAGTGGTTTCTTTTTGGTTCTTCAAACGAATAATGGGCGCAGGTCTATCTCCATGCCTAAACTGATCCAGTGTATCAAAGATTAACAGTGCTGAAAAACCGGCAATTCGTGGCGCTTTATCCGTAGGGCTATTACCATCTTTTGCGTGGCATTCAGCACAGTATTTTTGCATCAGTGCAGCACCAGAATGTGTCGTGCTGTCAGCATTAGCTATCTGGGATAGAATCAAGAATAGAAGAGGGCTAAGTAATCGGGTAAATGCCATAAAATATCACGCTTCAAAAGCACTATTTTTGCCGTATTTACCTATTAGTGTTTCATTACCTGGCCTGGGAGAAGCCGGTATATTAAATGCCAATAGTAAAGACACTACCGCCATTACAGCCCCTACATAAAACACTAGCGCAGGTGACTGCAACCAAAGTATGCCAAAAAGAACAGGGATTACAACGGCAGCAATATGGTTAATAGTAAAGGACACGCCGGCGGTTGATGCAATATCAGCCGGGTTGGCTGTTTTCTGGAAATAGGTTTTTTGGGCGATTGCCATGGAGAAAAAGAGATGGTCAATAATATACAGTAAAACGGCAATATTCGCATTTTCAACAAGGGCATAGCCAATAAATACGGCGATCAAGCCAAGGTATTCAAGAATAAGGGCGTGTCGTTCACCTATTCTACCGATTAGCTTGCCAATGCGTGGTGCCAGAAAAATATTGAGTGTGGCATTGATGAGAAATAGTAATGAAATCTGGCCGACACTAAAGCCAAATTTTTCAACCATTAAAAAGCCGGCAAAGACGACAAAAATTTGTCGTCGTGCTCCTGCCATAAACTGTAAGGCATAGTAAAGCCAGTAGCGCTTACGAAGCACCAGCTTTTTGCTTTGGTAGACTTTCTGCGGAAACAAAGGGAAGTGCAACCAACTGTAAAGCGCAATAAAAATAGAAATACTGCCACCTAGCGCATAAAGCCAAATGTAATCAATATGCAACCACTCAAATAAAAACCATACCAGAATAAAGGCAAGAATAGATGCTGCCGATTTTGCCGCTATCATTTTCCCCAAAAAAGCAGGTGCCTTTTGTTTATCCAACCATTGTAAAGAAAGTGAGTTTTGAAGTGTTTCCAGATAGTGAAAACCAATCGACATAATGACAGTTGTAGTATAAAAGCCAATTGCGCTAGGGAAAATCCCGGTGAGTAGGGTACCTAGCCCGAGAATAATCAGTGAAACGTAAACCATTTCTGCTTGGTAGTTTCTCTAATATTAAGCTAATTAGTAAACTGCACCCAGGGATATTTCTGATCGTCTTTTACACGGCTCCAGAACAAGTTTCCTGAGTTTCTCCAGGGGTCAAGAACTATGCCATCAGGGACACCTTTGCCTTTAGCTGCGACCACCAGGGTGCTGTGCTCTTTCCAGTAGTTTCTACGAAAAGCAACAGCATGGAAAAACTGTAAGGATTTCATGGGGCGATTAATTTGTAGCCCCATATCGCGCGTCCATTGATAGCAGAGACCACGCGGACGTTTGCCATAATTGACCAGTACATTATGATAAAGCGGTGGGCTGGTTAATTTATAACGATTCGCCAGAACTTTAGGATACAAAACGGCTTCTCTTGCCACAAACTTGGCCTCGTTAGGCAAGATATTAGGGCCTAGGGACATAATGGCCTGATAAAGCTCGTTGATCTTTTTATTGTCGGCCGGCTCAATAGCTGAAACAACCGTATTGCCCTTTTTATCAACCGATACACCATTATAGTGTACGGTTGAACAGGCTGTGGTAACAAGCAAAATACTCAATAATGCTATTGATCTAAGCCATTTCAGTAAAATTGTTTTATTGTTAATCATCATAGCTTTAGTTAATAGTACCTGGTTTATTTGGGTTTCTAACATAAGTACGTGTACCGTCAGGATTAATCACATACGTTCTACGGTAGTATTTTTCCCACTGGTAATTAGGATCATCTTTTGCTCTTACCCAGTACAAAATGCTGTTATGCCTCCATGGGTCAAGAATAATAGAATCATCAATACCATGGCCTTTTGCGGCAACGGTTAAAACATTATGCTCGTACATACCACCCTGGTTAGCAACTGCGCGATCCATGGTTAATGTCCGGTATTTGCGTTTGCCAATATGAGCATCCATATCCCTTGCCCACTGGTAGCAAAGTCCTTTCTTGCGCTTGCCAAGATTAACCAGAGCATTCTGGTAATTGGGCGGCCACATTAAACCGTATTGATTAGCCAGATATTTTGGATATAAAACAGCTTCGCGGGCAACCCAGGCGGCTTCATCAGGATCAACCGTGTTGGGTGACAAGCTAATAATGGCTTTGGTTAAATCCTTTATTTTGACCTGGTCACCACCTTCAATGGCAGGAACAACGGTGACTTTCTTTTGTTTGTCAAAACTAACGTTATCATAGTGAACACTACAGGCGGACAGGCTCAGTAGTATCGCGGAAAAAAACAGGGTAACAATCTTTTTATTCATAAAGGCTAGGCTCTATTGCTCTCTGGTAAAATACATCATGTAATTAATATCAACATCACCACTAAGTTTATAGCTTTGCAGCAAGGGGTTATAAGTAATGCCCCTGATATTTTGTAGTGTTAATCCGGCTTCCCTTGCCCATGATTCCAGCTCGGATGGGCGAATGAATTTGGCATACTCATGGGTGCCTTTGGGCAGCAAATGTAGCATATATTCTGCGCCAATAATAGCAAGCGCAAAAGCTTTGGGATTACGGTTAATGGTTGAGAAAAAAACGCTGCCACCAGGCTTAACCAGCGTTGCACAGGCCTTTATGATAGAGCCGGGATCAGGCACATGCTCTAACATTTCCATGCAGGTGACCACATCAAACTGGTCTGCTTCTTGCTGCGCTAAAGCTTCGACCGTTATTTGTTGATAACGAATATTATCAATACCCGATTCAAGAGCATGTAACTCAGCTACAGACAAGGGCGCTTTACCCATATCAATACCCAGTGTTTTGGCTCCTCTGAGTGCCATGCTTTCAGATAGTATGCCGCCACCGCAGCCAACATCGACTACTTTTTTGTTTTTCAGACCACCCGAGTTCTGTTCAATATAATTGAGACGCAACGGGTTAATATCATGAAGCGGTTTGAATTCACTGTCTCTGTCCCACCAGCGATGTGCCAAATCTTCGAACTTTTTGACTTCATTTGGATCAACATTGCTGTTCTCTATACCCTGACTAACAGCATCTTCTTTGCTTTTTGAATGGTTGCTGGAACGGCCGGATTGTTGTTGGGTAGACGCTTGCATATTGATATCCATACGTTTAACGGAATAAATACGCTATTATATATAAGTTGGATTCAAACAAAGAGAAAAATGTTACGTTTTTTACTGGGTATTGTAGTGATACAAGCCGCAACACTGGTACTCGTGTTGCTGGCACCTGATAATCTTCAGGGGATCGGCTGGTTACGGCTGATTATACCGCTAATTTTGATGGGGGTCTTTTCAGCCTTCTGGTTTAACTCAATTGCCAAACATTTAAGCAAGGATCAATTAGCATCCGTAAAAGAGGAACACGCCCGCGAACGTGAAAAAATACAATTAAATGCGGAACGGGCTAAAACCCGCCTGGTTAAAAAAACACAGCAACAAATCGCAAAAGAAAGCAAAATCGCCCATGGTAAAGCGAATTTCAAAGTAGGTGCGGCTCTCGCGGGGGTGATGGGCTTGGGAGCACTTATGCTGCTTACCCAGTTTTTAACCCTGGGAGTGATTACTTTAACCACCGCGGGTGGAGCACTGGGAGGCTATCTATACCGAGGCAGAAAAGAATCACAAAATCGTCTTATTGAGCCAGGGCAGATCGATGATATTAAGCTGATAAAACAAGAGGGTAAAAAAGCTGAAGAGAAGAAAGAAAAGGGAGTTATCAATGTGTCTGCGGTATCTAAAATAAAAAAAATAGGAAAGCCGGGGAACAGGTAAAAAAAGTGGTTTTTAATCACTATTTACTCAATATAATGACTTATTTTCGGCCAGGAATTGTTTAATCACAGAGGGTAGTTTTTTCGGTGCATGGATACGTAGTTGCTTATTGATATTGGTTTGGCCGTAGACAACCTCTATTGCTTTTTGCTTCACACCAAACTGTTTGCTTAAAAAGGCAACCATATAATCGGTTGCCTTGCCATTTTCAGGGGCGGCGGTAACACTGATTTTAAGTTGGTTGCCTCGTGGTTTGCCGATCACATCGCGTTTTGCCGAGGGTGTTCCCAGAATATTGAGCACGAGTACGTCGCCATCCCAGTGACAGAAGCCCTCGCTTTGCAAATCAGCCGCCTTTCCCGTTGTCTCATCTATCGGTGCTTGTTGTAATGTCTTTTTCTTTTTAAGCTTTTTAGCCATTGTTTATCATTGTTTAATCTTTTAAAAAGTTGATCACTGCTTTTATAACATCTTTGCTCATTAAGATCTTTCGATGACCAAGGCCTTTCGTTACAAGTCTAGTTGCCTGTGGCGCAAATGTTTCCAGTTTCATTGCCTCATGATAAGGAACTGCGTGATCGTCTTTATCGTGAATCAGTAAGAGTTTGCCCTTGTATTGTTGAACGGTATTTATGGGTGAAATATCATCCCAATTCCAGCTTATTTGATAGGTGTTAGCCAATGCCTTTAATGCGCGCTGTCGCATCGCTTCAAGGGTTGATGTTTAAACTCAAACAAAGTACCAAATAGTTTGATGACCCACTGTACATCGGCAACGTAGGCAATTAAAACGAGCTTCTCAGGCTTTACCTTAAATTTGCTGATGGCTAATAATGCAGTGCTGGTTCCAAAAGAGTGACCAATAATCGCCTTGAAAAGGCCTTCTTCTTTTTCTATTTGTGCAATTATTGATGCAACATCCAGCATATTGCTTTGTTTGCCTTGCGAATCACCATGTGCGGGCGCATCAAATCCAACAACCCGAAAACCGGCATCGACCAGTGGTTGTATTAAAGCATGAAACTGAGTGGATCGCCCACCCCAGCCGTGTGATAGCAAAACTGTTTCGTTATTTTCATCTCCCCAGTTGCACACCGATATTTTACGACCCTTGTTGACAATATATTTTAGCCTTGCTGAATCACGTAAAGCCTTTTCACGACGCGGTATCCCAAAATGAGGCGGTGTCATAAACAAGTGCAAGGTGATGATTTTTGAATGGGTGATCTTTTTTATCAGGCATTTTATGCTCTACAACTTACTTTATTGTCTTAATGCGGTGCTATCATAGTCTTTCCCAATATATGTTCAATAACATATCTTAAGGAAGTCCTGATCAAGTCCAATTATTTTTAGCTTGCCAAAACCGCCGCTATTTTCCACGAAGATCGGTGCAATAGAATGACTATTACGTCTCTCTTCATGAAAAATAGCAACAATTTTTTCTGCGCTAAATTCTAATCGACTTAATCAGGGCTTCCTTAAGCGAACTGATTATTGAGCGGTTATGGAGAAAAGGGTAAAAAAGGTGGGGGGTGTACTTTTTTATCACTATTTATACGTTATTATTGCGCATCTGATGATTTTTTATCCCTGAATACCCATATAAAGGCAATAATATGAAGCATGCCGATGCAAAAACAATCTATTTAAAAGACTATCAAGAGCCTGCCTACTGGATTGATACGGTTGATCTGGTGTTTGATCTTGAAGATGACCATGCACTGGTCACTTCGTCGGTTGATTATGAGCGCAATAAACAGTCCAGGCTGGATTTTCTGGAATTATTTGGAGCTGACCTTGAGTTACAAAAGATTGCCATTAATGGTTACGAGCTGTCTGAGGGTGACTATGAAGTGAGTGAATCCGGTTTGATATTGCGAAATCTGGCTGATGCATTTACTCTGGTAATCACCACAAAAATCTATCCACAAAAGAATACATCGCTTGAAGGTTTATACCAGTCGGGTGGTAATTTTTGTACCCAGTGTGAGGCACAGGGTTTTCGCAAAATCACTTATTTTCTGGATCGACCTGATGTGATGGGTAAATACACAACCATGATTCGAGCAGACAAAGAAAAATATCCTGTGTTGCTTTCTAATGGTAACAAAATCGATTCGGGTGATCTTGATAAGGGTAAACACTTTGCTAAATGGCAAGACCCGTTTAAAAAGCCTTCCTATTTATTTGCGCTGGTTGCCGGCGATTTAAAACATGTTAAGGATACCTATACCACCGCGTCAGGAAAGGAAGTGAGGTTGGAGATTTATACCGAAGCTCATAATATTGACAAGTGCGATCATGCCATGCAATCACTTAAACGTGCCATGCAGTGGGATGAAGAGCGCTTTGGGCTGGAATATGATCTGGATATTTACATGATTGTTGCCGTTGATGATTTCAATATGGGTGCAATGGAAAACAAGGGCTTGAATATCTTTAATTCAAAACTGGTTTTTGCCAGTCCAGAAACCGCAACCGACAATGACTATATCAATATTGAAGCGGTCATCGGACATGAATATTTTCATAACTGGACGGGTAATCGTGTCACCTGTCGGGACTGGTTTCAACTTAGTTTAAAGGAAGGTTTAACCGTTTTTAGGGATCAGGAGTTTACCTCCGATTTACACTCACGCGCCGTTAAGCGGATTGAAGATGTGCGTATGTTGCGCACTTACCAGTTTAGTGAAGATGCCAGCCCCATGTCACACCCGATTCGTCCCCAGTCTTTTATGGAAATCAATAATTTCTACACCATGACGGTATATGAGAAGGGTGCAGAAGTGGTTCGTTTATATGACACCCTTTTAGGTCAGGACGGTTTTCGTAAAGGGATGGATCTGTATTTTAAACGCCATGATGGCCAGGCCGTCACCACGGAAGATTTTCTGTCCGCAATGGCCGATGCGAATCATGCAGATTTAAGCCAGATGCAGATTTGGTACGACCAGGCAGGTACGCCGGTTGTTGATGTCTGCATGGATTACGATGAACAAGCTCAGCGCTGTACTTTGCAGTTTAAGCAGCAATGCCCCAGTACGCCCGAAATGCCATCGGAAAAAAAGAAGCCTTACCTGATTCCCATTAAAATGGGCTTGCTGGATAGTAAAGGAAAAGAATTGGTATCGGATACCCTGCAGCTAAGTAAAAAGGAACAAAGCTTCTCGTTTGAAAATATCAGTCAAAAGCCATTGCCATCCTTGCTCAGGAATTTTT
>JALWMR010000037.1 GCA_027083815.1 Thiotrichaceae bacterium | reverse complement strand
TATTAAAACCAGATTCCCCGAGGCATAAAAAAAGGGAACCTCAAATGAGGCTCGTCTTTTAATTATAAACTGTGGGACAGCAGTACACCCCCCCCACCTTTTTAAGCGTTTTGTAAACGCACCCTTCAGGTAGCCGTCGCTACGCTCCAACATTGTCTCGCTTTCAGCTCGGCTTGCCCTTTTCTCAGACAGAAGCCATTTTGATTACAAGCACAAAAAAGGATGCTATAAACAAGCACCCTTTTTAAAACAAGCTAAGAGTCAATACCAGTAGGTTAAGAAAAATTTCGTCATTATTCTGGCGTAGGCCAGAATCCATATCAGAAGCTCTGTGCCGTCGTTTAGAATAGACACTGGCCTTCGGCCAGTATGACGGGCTTATCTCTTAACTTACCGGCATTGAGCTAAGAGTAATATACTCTTAAGCTGGATCTCCCACAGCATCTTTACCATTAGTGGTTTTCCCTGATGGCTCTGCTTCAACTTTTGAACCCCCATCACCACCTTTTAAGTCCGGAGAATCATCATCCTTCCAGTCTGTCGGTGGAGGTGGCTCATCACCATTCATAATCGCCTTAATTTGCAACTCATCTATTGTTTCATACTTGATTAAGGCTTTTGCCATAGAGTGCAGCTTATCAATATTCTCTTTTAAAATATTTACCGCGCGATCATAATTACTATCTATGATCTTACGGATTTCATCATCAATCTCATGTGCAGTATCATCTGAAACATGTTTGGTTTGTGTTACAGAGCGACCCAAAAATACCTCACCTTCTTCTTCACTGTAAGATAACGGACCTAACTTTTCTGACAGACCCCATTTAGTAACCATATTTCGCGCTATTTGTGTCGCTCGCTCTATATCGTTTGATGCTCCTGTAGTAACACCATCTTTACCAAGAATCATTTCTTCTGCAATACGACCACCAAATAATGTGGAAATCTGACTTTCCAGATTTTGCTTGCTGGCACTGTATTTATCCTCTTCAGGCAAAAACATCGTAACACCTAACGCTCGCCCACGAGGGATGATTGTGACCTTATAAACCGGATCGTGATCTGGAACTGTCAACCCAACTATTGCATGACCCGCTTCATGATAGGCAGTATTTTCCTTCTCTTTCTCGTTCATCACCATAGATTTTCGCTCAGCACCCATCATGATTTTATCTTTAGCCTTCTCAAACTCTTCCATGCTAACGACACGCTTATCAGCCCTTGCTGCAAACAAAGCTGCTTCATTAACAAGGTTAGCCAAGTCAGCACCAGAAAATCCCGGCGTACCACGCGCAAGGATAGATGGCTTTACATCGTCGCCCAGTGGTACTTTACGCATATGCACTTTGAGTATTTGCTCACGACCACGAACATCTGGCAATGGAACAACGACCTGACGGTCAAAACGACCAGGTCTTAATAATGCCGGATCCAATACATCCGGGCGGTTAGTTGCGGCTATTACAATAACGCCTTCTGTGCCCTCAAAACCATCCATCTCAACCAAAAGTTGATTCAGTGTTTGCTCGCGCTCATCATTTCCACCACCTAAACCTGCGCCACGTTGTCGACCAACCGCATCAATCTCATCAATAAAGATAATACAAGGCGCATGTTTTTTAGCTGTCTCAAACATATCACGCACACGTGACGCACCAACACCAACAAACATCTCTACAAAATCTGAACCCGATATACTAAAGAAAGGGACTTTCGCTTCACCGGCTATAGCTTTTGCCAAAAGCGTTTTACCCGTACCCGGGGAACCCGCCAACAAAACACCACGCGGAATTTTTCCGCCTAATTTCTGAAATTTGCCTGGATCACGAAGAAATTCAACAACTTCAAAAACCTCTTCCTTAGCCTCTTCACAACCAGCAACATCGTTAAAAGTCACTTTAACCTGATCTTCAGTCATCATGCGCGCCTTACTTTTGCCAAACGACATCGGGCCGCCTTTGCCACCACCGCCTTGCATTTGCCGCATGATATAAATCCACAAGCCGATTATCAGCAAAAAAGGAATAGTATTCACAAGGATATCAACCAGCACAGAACGACCTTCAGGTTCACGCACATTGATCTTGACATCATTAACAACCAGGTCATCAATCAATTTGGGGTCATTGTATGGCGCATACGTCTGAAACTTTTCACCTGACGTACTTCGCCCCGTAATTACCTGACCACTAATATCAACCTCTTTCACCGTTTTGTTTTCAACACGCTTAAGAAAGTCCGAATAGGAAATTCCGGTTGAGTGAGTCGTGGGCACATTAAATTTACTAAATACAGCGACCAGCACCAAGGCTATAACCACCCACATCACTATATTTTTATTTAAATCGTTCAAAAAAATATCCTCTTCTACATAACTGTAGTTTTTTTCACTTAAAAATGTACTGCTAGTTTACACATTAATTGTAAAATTACACTATCCATTTACTGATAGAAATCTTGAGCTACTACATAAACTTCACGACTGCGTGGCCTTGACGCTTTAGGCTTACGAATTTTCACCTTCCTAAAGCTAGACTTGACATCTTTTACAAAGGCATCAGAGCCATCACCCTGAAAAAGCTTGGCAACAAATGCGCCTCCCGGCTTAAGAATCATACGAGACATATCCAATGATAGCTCACACAAATAAATTGACCGCGGTTGATCTATAGTCTCTACCCCTGTTACATTGGGGGCCATGTCGGAAATTACAACATCTGCTAAAAAATTACATTGATCTTTCTTCAATACGTCTAAAATTTCATTCAAGACGCTTTCTTCAGTAAAGTCACCCTGAACAAACTCAACAAAAGGCAATGGATCTATTGGTAAAATATCACTTGCTACCACCCGGCCCTTTTCCCCAACCAGTTCTGTAGCATACTGACTCCAGCCACCCGGTGCCGCACCTAGATCGACAACCTGCATGTTTGGACGGATTAAATTATCCTTTTGCTGAATTTCTTGTAATTTATAAATGGCACGGGAACGATACCCCTCTTTTTGCGAGCGTTTGACATATTCATCATCAAAATGCTCCTTTAGCCAACTACCACTGCTTTTGCTTCTCGCCATCGTATAAAAAAATCTTGTTTATTGATAATATGTGTATCGTAACAGAGCTTATAACGAGTACAATCTGCCCCATGGAAAAAACACAAATAAAACATCTTAAATCATTAGCCCACAAACTCAAGCCGGTTGTGACTATCGGTCAACACGGCATGAAAGAGTCTATAAATGATGAAATAGACATTGCATTAAACTTTCATCAATTAATTAAATTAAAAGTTAACGTAGGAGATCGTGATATACGAGACCAGCTGATTAACGATATTTCACATAGTCATAAAGCTGAATTGATACAGCGGATCGGTAATATAGCGATACTTTACAAGCGCAACCCTAAAAAAGAGAACTTGTTGAAAAAGGCATAGTACAAAACGGCATATTTAAAGTTTAGTGTGCTCTCTATCACAAAAAGGAGGGCTTTTAGTATGCTTGCACCCACATAAGCCATACTTTTTCGTTTCATCTACTTTGAAAGCTACAGGCTCAAAATCAGTGCCTTTATGCGAGCCATCACAGAAAGGCTGATTCTTAGAACGACCACACGAGCACCAATAATATTCCTCACCAGCCTCCAGGTCGACAACATAAGGGCCCTTTTTAGCAATAACAGGGTTTGATCGATGCGGCATATTTCCACTCCTTAGATATTTGAAAGTCAATCTTACCGAGATAAAAGAATACTGCAAATTCACCCACTAATATCCATACATCATAATAACACAGAGCCAGCATATTAATACGCTGGCTTTTTAGGGGAATCTGACCAAGTTTAATTACGTTAATCAGACAAAACTTTAAAATTAATCATTTGGCTTATGGCAAAACCACCAATCATAACAAGTACCACTATTCATCCGCTCTTCAGCAGTTGCCTCATCTGTTGCTGGTGGAATTATCAACTCATCCTTTAATAGCTCGTTATTTGGCCAATTAGCAGACATTGCCACACCTTTCTCATCCGAAACTTGCAATGCTTTCACGGCACGTAAAATCTCATCAATATTTCTCCCAACTTCCTGTGGATAATATAAAACGAGACGAACCATGCCTTCAGGGTCTACAACAAACACCGCTCGAACAGTATTTGACCCCTTATGCGGATGCAACATGCCCAATGCACTCGCAACACTGTCGTTAGCAGCGATAATTGGGAACTTAATTTCAACATCCAAGTTCTCTTTAATCCACTGTGTCCACTTAATATGTGAAAACACCTGATCGACAGATAATCCTACAAGCTGACAACCCAATTCTTCAAACTCATCATAGCGCTTTTGAAAAGCCACAAATTCAGTCGTACAAACTGGAGTAAAATCAGCTGGATGACTAAATAACACAAACCACTTGCCCTTCATGTCTTCGGGTAAATTCAACGGGCCATGAGTCGTTTGAACAGATAGTTTCGGAAACTCATCACCTAACAACGGCATTTTATTTTCATTCTCAATCATTTCTCACCTCAATAATGTTTAAAATCACTAACAACGGTCTAACAGGGTGGCAGTTTAGAAAAACACTAAACAACAAACTGTCAGCTAAATGACAAAAACGAGTATTTTTATAAAAATAGATTTTGTGCTGACTTATTGGTGACTTGATAAGATACACTTTAATATTCAGACCCTCCAACATGCTAGCTTTTCGGCGCTGCCTGGATCCAGTGGAATTACTTACCAGTAGAAAAAACACGCATATAGTTTTAGAGTTGCCGGAAAGTGTCGGAAATAAAAAAGCAGCTAAAGATTGCTTAAACCTAAATAGCTGCTTTATATGCGAATATGGCGCGCTGGGGAGGATTCGAACCCCCGACCCTCTGGTTCGTAGCCAGATACTCTATCCAACTGAGCTACCAGCGCGTAGGACTTGATGACTTGTTACCAAAATCAAGGAGGCGTATTCTCCTTTTTTCATTTAGACAAGTCAAGGTTTACACATCAATTAATAACAATTCTTATTAATTATTTACAGGCCGGGTTAACTCCAAGAATATAGTTCTTAATTATGCTGATACTTCCTGCTGTGTCGCTTCCTTTGAAACCAGAGAAATCTTGAGGTGTTAGCATTTTCATAGATAAATCTGTATACGCTCCAGCCAGAGGCAAATAAGACCAATGCCACTTCTCTTCGTCATAACCGACAGGTCGATTCACATCTTTTTTAGAGTACACCTGACAAAAGCCATATTTGTAGGCATTCTGTCGAAGCCAGTTATAGATCTTTAAACCTTTTCCAGATTCAAACCAACGGTTATTAAACGCGTTAAGGTCAATATCAGTCCCCCAGTGATGACGTGAGCTACCCGGCATAGAGCTGTAATGCAATATCATCCTGGCTCTTTTAACAGGGTCCTTTATCGACTTTGCCAAGTTCATGCCAGACACCAGCCGCTTGCCAGTCCACTTTCTTTCCCATATTGCTTTTTGGTGAGCAAAGTTTCTTGTTCCTGAACGTATCGTTAGATTAACACCTTGTTGTTTTGCCGCTTGATACATTGCTTTAAAGGCCGAGTAGGTTTCTTTTTGAAGATACAGGCCTTTGCTTGCATATCGCTTATTCACCTTAACAAAATCAGGATGTTTGCCAGGTATAAACTTACCCATCAAAAAAGCTTTAGAAACGGGCTGAGGGGCTTCTCTTGCAGATGCAGATAAAGAACCAAAGGAACACACCCAGATCAAGGTGAAAAATAAACTATGCTTTAATAAGATCATGTACCTTAGAGGATAAAACAAAGAGAAGGTTTTAAAAAGAATATCTTTTTTGCTGACCAGGCAATATATTATTACTGCGATAATATTTTATAGTGACTTTGGAGTTCGGTGCGGGATTGGCTCCCTGCGGTCGCCGGTCTCGCTACGCTCGGCTCGAACCGCTTGAGAACTTATCCCCTGTTTTCGCCATACGCATAAAAATGCCCGCTTTTTTTAGCGGGCATTTTTATGCGTATGGCGGAGAAGGAGGGATTCGAACCCTCGACACGGGATAAACCATGTACTCCCTTAGCAGGGGAGCGCCTTCGGCCTCTCGGCCACTTCTCCATTAATCTGTTATAAGAGACCTCTGCACGATAGATATGACGGATAAAAACTGCTTAAATTCCCCTGTTTTTTCGTATATTTTCGATCAATAGCCCTGCTATTACTCTCAAATCTACAAAAAATCAGGAAAATTACGCTAATCTTTCTCTCGCCATACTCTCATACAAAGGTCTCTATAAATATATAATCTTTGACTTCAGGGGCTGAAATCTCAAGAAGGCGCAAGGATACATCTGCATAAAGCTGAGGTAAAGAGTCAAAAGACAAAAAAACCAAACTTTTAAACCTTTTTGCAACATAAACCTTTTATAAAAGTACACCCCCCCACTTTTTTGCCTTTTTCTCCTATTTACACTCCATTTGGGTCATATGACACAATAAACAAATCAAAACTGGATCAAGCAAAAACAAACCGTAAAATAAAACCCGATTTAACATAAGCGGAAATAAAAAATGAACACATTTATCAGAACTTTTTTCAGTATTACCTTATTTTTATACGCAGGCTCAGGCTTTGCCAAAGGCATGAGTGTTGATAACCCCTATGTTCGCGAAGTTCCTCCGGGGCAAATGACATCTGCAACTTTTTTAACGATTAAAAATGATAGCGATAAGGATGTTGCACTAATAAAGGCAAACAGCGACGTCGCCAAACATGTCGAACTACATGAGCATGTACATGACAACGGCATGATGAAAATGCGTCAAGTACCCAAGATCATTATACCTGCCAAAGGTGAAACGGTGCTTAAGCCCGGCGGTTACCACATTATGCTAATCGGTCTAAATCGTAAGATCAAAGCGGGGGACATTGTAGACCTCACACTTGAATTTGATAACGGTGATAAAAAACCTATTAAAGCCGAAGTTAAGAAGATTATGCAAGGCATGAAGATGGGCAATATGAAAGGCATGCACAAAATGAAAATGGATAAGGCACACCTCAATCCCATGCCTAATTTAATGCGTGTTTTTAAAACCACCCCTGAAATACTAAACCTGTCAGCAGAGCAAACTGCCACCCTAAAAAAGGGTATTGAGGAGCGCGGCCCCAAAATTCAAGCTTTATTCAAAAAAGTGACTACACTCGAGAAAGAGCTAAATCAGGCTGCACTTGATGACAAGCCTTTATCCACTCTAGATCAACTGGCAACAAAAATTGTTCAAAATCGTTTGGGTATTATCAATGGAAAAGCAGGCTGCGCCGAAAGTGTGAAGGCAGTATTAAATAAGGATCAATTTGCAAAATTACAGTCTACCTATAAAGAAAAATTTGCCAAAAAACAGCACTATTCGGATGACATGCAAGGCAAAATGGCAATGCTTAAACATGTTAACCCCATGCCTAATCTGATGCTGGTTATTAAGAAAATGTCAGATAAGTTAAACCTATCTGACAAGCAGGCAGCAAAGCTAAAGCAATGGCGTGATGAGCGTGGCCCTGTTATGGATAAGCAATACAAAACCATTATTAAACTTGAAAATGCTTTACAAGATGCAGCATTAAACAATGCAGCCCCTGAGAAACTGGCCGAACTAGCTGATGCCATTATGCAGAATCGTATCAAAGTTATACGAGGAAAAGCGTTCTGTCGGGATAAGATGAAAGATATTCTTAATCCTGACCAGTACAAAAAGGTGCTTGAACTTTACAAGGCCAATTTTAACCATTAATAAGTCAGCTAATTAATAAGCACGCTAAAAAGGCCGCATCAAGGCGGCCTTTATTTCTATAACCTTTTAAAATACAGGCATTTTATAACTACCCATCAAAAATCAATGGCATATTTTTTTAGGCGGTACAAAAAGGTATCACGCGTTAAACCCAACAGGCGAGCCGCTCTTGATTTATTCCCCCCAGTGTTTTGCAAAGCTTGACGAATCAAATCAACTTCAACCTGATCCAGCTTAATACCACTTGAAGGCAAACTAAAGGGGCTAGCGTCATTTTTACCGTAATGTAATAACTCATGAGGCAAATTAGCTACTTCAACCGTTTTTCCGCCAAATATAATATACATTCGCTCACAAAAATTATGCAATTCACGAACATTCCCCGGCCAGTCATAACGTCTAATATGTTTTGTTGCCGCCTTGCTAAATTCAGGAGCAGCCTGATGTTGATGACGCACAAACTGGCGAAAAAAATAATCGCTTAACAAATCAACATCACCGTCACGCTCTTTTAAAGGTGGTAATTCAAGTGGGATAATATTGAGTTGATAAAACAGATCAGCACGAAATGCGCCTTTTTCAACATCCAATGAAAGATCATGGTCAGTTGATGCAATAATACGTACATCATATTTTTGCACCCCTGCTCTAGTCGTCGTGGTTACTTCTGCTGTTTCTATAAAGTGCAATAAGCGCGCTTGTATTTGAGGGGGGAGCTCTGATACCTTATCTAAAAACAGGCTGCCCGAGCGAGCTTGCCATAAATAACCTTTTGCGCCAAACAACATCTCTTCGGCATCTTCAACCAACAAGGAAGAACAGTTTACTTTAATAAAAGGACGCTTGTTGCACCGGCTTTGCTGATGAACTCTTAAAGCACATGAGTCCTTTCCCGTGCCTATTTGCCCAATAATTAAAACAGGCACATCCGTCGTAGCTGCCAAATCGGCAGTACGCAGTATTTCAAGCATTTTAGGGGACTGTGTAATGATTTTCATGATCCCTATATGTTACTTAGATGCAATATGATTTGAATTGACTTACATCATTTTTGTTATCTGCTATTTAAGGCCACTAAACCGGCAAAATAGAGTAAGAAAAGTACACCCCCCACCTTTTTATGCGTTTTCTCCGAAATACGGGTTTATTTAGGAGACTCTGAACAACCCAGGTGAATTCTGGCAACGCCAAATTTACAGAATCAAGGCATGTGAGCTTAGAATGCTTATTGCCTTGTAAGCGAACATAACGCAGAGGCTGGGAATTTGGCTAAGCCCCGCAGGGTAAGCCTCTAAGGCATCATCTCCGTTGTTGCACTTCTTGTGAAGGCAATAAGCATTCCCTGCGAAGCGCGCCTAGGATATGATGCCTTAGAGACTTACAGAATTTCATCTAGGTTATTCAGAGTCTCCTTTAGCTAAAAAACATGAAACTGAAGATATCGATGTGCATCAGGATCAGCTGCCAGGAATAAACTAAGCAAACCCATTAGAATCAAAATTAATCCAGAGAAGTAGCGGATTTTCTGTGATTGCCTGATGGGTGCAAGTCGTCCAGATAGAAAACCGGCCGCCATCATGGGAATCAATGTACCCAAACCAAATAACAACATAAACAGAGCCGCATTGAAAGCACCATCTTTAGCTGGGGATAGCAATAAAACATAGTAAACCAAACCACAGGGAAGCCAGCCCCACACCACACCAAATAAAAACGCCTGCCTGAGATTTTTAACAGGAAGCATTCGTTGACCTATTGGCTGTAAAATTTTCCACAGAGGTACGCCCAACTTTTCTATTTTTGAGAATTTTTGTGAAAATCGAGGAAACCAGCCGGCAATATAAAAACCCATTGCAATTATTAATAACGATGCAATCAGGCGAAGTACCGCAATACCCTCCTCTGGCATCAAAAAATCCCTTAAGCGCTGCCCAAACCAGCCAACCAGAAAACCAGCAATAACATAGCTGGAAATACGTCCAAAATTATAAGAAAAAGTATACAAGCCCAACTGAGTTGGTTGCTGCCTTATCTTAGGATCAAGGCTCATGGTCATTGCGCCGACTAAGCCCCCGCACATGCCGAAACAGTGCAAGCTGCTGAATAATCCTATTAGGAAAGCAACCGTCATATCGTAATGACTAAACGCTTATTCAACGAGCAACTTACGAACAACATCAAGGATTTTCTTTGGCAGGGTACCGTGCGCCAGCGTGTAGCGAAGTTTACCTTTTTTATCAATCACATAAGTATAAGAGGAGTGATCGACAATATAACCCATTGCCGAATCGCTATCCACAATTCGATAGGATGCGCCGTAAAGTTTGGTAATTTTATCTATTTGTTCTTTTTCAGCAGTCGCACCAATAATATTGGGATGAAAGTAATGGGTGTACTCTTCAAGTCTCGTAGTGTTATCCCGGTTGGGATCAACACTAACAAACAAGCCCCTTACCCTGGCAAGTTCTTCCTCACTCATTTGGTTTAGCGCCTGCGTCATTAAGGAAAGTGAAGTAGGACAAATATCGGGACACTGGGTATATCCGAAGTACAACAAAACAACCTTACCCCGTAAATCCTGTAACGATAAGTCTTCATTTTGTATCTCAACAGTGAAATCACCACCCGTTGGCCTGGCACTTAGTTCGAGTGTTTCATGCTTGACTGGCCTGTTCTCTACATCAGGGTTCCAGAAAAAAAGCACCCATATTAAGGCTGCGCTTAACAAGGCAATTATCACAAGGGCAAATGATTGCTTCTTATCCATACTATTTACTTCTCTGTATAAAATCTAAAAGGAGCCATCAGCAAACCACGATCCGTCTGCAAAAGGACTTTTGCTTCCCAGTCCATCTTTGAGCGTACACAAACGGGGAGTATCGCCTTGCCCATAAATTCATGTTTTGTAACGGGTTCAAGCTGTGGCCTGTTATAACCCATATCCATACCAATTCCGGTAAAATCCACCTCCACATTGGAAGCTTTGACACCCTTGACTTTTACATCTAATTTAAGAGGACGTAAAATAGGTATCTCATGAGGCGCTATTGAGAAAGTAACGACCCCGCCACCCGGAAGGTTTGATGAACAAGGCCCCTTTCGAAGATCACATGAGTCATTCAGCGGGGCACTTTCTGCAACTCCCGGCTTTAGCATGTCCTTTAATTTATAACTAACAGTTAATAAAAGAACCAAAGCCAGTAGCGCCACAATAGACCATAGATTGGCAGCCTTTTTGCTTGTTTTTTCATTATCAATTGTCGTTTTTGTTTCAGACATTAACGCAAAAGTCTCAAGTTAAGTAATAAATTTAAAAATAGTATTGTATGGGTGGGTGCTTTGAAAGATACCACCTGGTGGTGTTTTATAAAGAATTAATCGAAGCTGTGTGTCATTTCACACAGTATTAGATAAAACTATTATTAGAGATCGCAAGCAGCGTTATTTATCACTACTAGCTGCCGCCTGAGCAGGTGTTAAGATATCAGGAAGCGCATCAGCACCTGCCTTAAATGCGTCTGCCTGTCCCGTATGAATAGACTGCCAGAAAGCCTGAGCTGCCAATAGCTTGTCTTTTTCAGCCAGTTTCATCCAGCGCTTTAGCTGCGGGTCTTTTAGACCAAAATCACCCCAGTATTCCAGAAAAGTGAGCAACAAGTCTGCCATACGTTTGGTTTCCCAGGGGACGCTCTTTTTTGATTCACGATCATTGATTTCTTTGGCTAAATCAAACTGATGTTTTTTATAATCAACCTTTAATTTAAAATGTGCTTTGATAATTTCGTCGGTAATTGATTCTGACCATTTACGGTGAAAACGGCAAATACCAGTATTATCGCTAAATAACTCGTAGGTCATGCGCTCCACATTACGCTTGCCAAGCGCGTCTGGCATCAAAAATTCAGAGCCATAATAAACATAGTATTTACCCATAATCGGCATTGGGCTACCCATGCCGGGAACCCAGTACTGGTTGGGAACCATATAGCCGTATTCACCATGCGAGAGGAAAACGGCGCGGTGCAATGGCTCGGTGTCGTAACGTTTTTCCATCTCGTAGGCCGCACCACGAATGCCCTGACGGAAAACACTGGCACGCTCATCAAACAAAATAGCGTTAATGACAGCTATGCCATATTGGGCATTTTTCATACTGTCTTTTACAACATCAAAATCAACAGGGCTGCTGGCAAATTTGAAGCTTAGTTCGGTTTTTGGCGGGAAGCCGTATTCTTCTGGAGGTATCAAACCTTCGGCAACACATTCCATAATCCAGGCGAGGTAACCACCCGTCTGAATCGCATCCAGCCCCATTGCATCAATATGGTCGTTAAAAACCTCGGCAGCACGCTGATCGAACACACCCGTCTGCGGGCCAAGCGCCTGATAAGGTTCGTAATCTTTTTTGTATTTACCATTG
The DNA here is from genome assembly GCA_027083815.1 of Thiotrichaceae bacterium. Lineage (GTDB taxonomy): Bacteria > Pseudomonadota > Gammaproteobacteria > Thiotrichales > Thiotrichaceae > Cocleimonas. Next base: position 12,234 of record JALWMR010000037.1, on the reverse strand, counting down.
AGTTTTTTACAAGCAACCGCACAGGGTTCGCCACAGTGCTCAAAGTTTTTTGGTTCAATGGTTTCTTCGTTAAACTGTTTTAAATAATGATCGGCAACAAAGTGTTTATGCTGGCTACGACGTTGTTCCTCGCTGGCATAAGCACTGGTATAGTTAAAGGTCAGCAGGCGATCTGTCGTCTGGTGCATATTGACACCAAAAGTGCCGCCGGTATTAAACTTTTCGGAGTATCGGTACTTCTCGGTAACGGCAATATCATACTTGTTGAGCTTTTCACCAAAATGCTCCATAAAGTAGCCGTTGATTTCTTTAGACGATAACAGGTCGGGGTCTTTCCATTCACCGCCAAAAACACAGCCCACAATATTATGCTGCTGAAATAAACGACTTCCCAAACCACCACGTCCACACCAATCAACCACAGGGGTAGTCTTGCCCTTTTTTATGGTACTGGAACCGATAATGCCCTCGGGCGTATTCTCAGCCGCAGGCCCGACCGCAAAAATTCGCACGCCTTTGGGCGAATATTCATCCTTAAAGGTATCAAACAAATATTGCTGCAAACCAAAAAAACCAATCAGCTTCTCATTCGCACTTCCCTGATAGCCTTCCCAATAAGGATGCGGATCAAGTGGCTCAATACGCACACTGATTTCATTGCCCTTATTATTTAAAACCAAAACGCTCGGCTGGGTACAACGACCACGCAAGGCAACATAATCTGCACCCAGACCATGAAAGGTATAAGCCGCGCCACCCATGCTGGAAATATAAAAACCATCCCACTGCGGACTAAAAGCAGTAAAGACTAAGCGTCGTGCTCCAGGAATTGAACTGCCCGCCAGCAAACCTTGACCAAAGGTAAAACTGTCCGGGTATTTTTTATAGCGATCCCAGCCGTAATCGACAGGCCCAAGAATATTTTTATCGACATGTAACTCATCAAGCTTCCAACTTTCGTTGAGTAGATTAATCACCAGTTCGCGTTGAATGATATCGTGTTGCATGATTTATCCCCGACTTAAGGAGTCTCTATATTAAGGCAAATCGCCACGCTTAAAAAAGAAGTAACCCAACCAGGCGCACAAGGTTCCCAGTAATAAGGGGTATACAATCGAATAAATAAGATAACCCGTATGACCAAAGGTATCCAGAATCACCCAGGCCGAAGGGCCTAGTAGCACCAGTTGTGGGTCAAACAGCATCATTGCACCAGTACGAAAAACCTGCAAGGGGTTCAAGAGTGCGATAAGGACAACCGTATCAGCAGTTGATCCGTTTTGAATCATAATACCCAATAGAATTAAATCCAGAAAAAGCAAAAGCACCAACCAGATAATGAAGGCGGCGCCCTGGGCCACATCGGCAGAACGCGCCAGCGATGAAATCAGCATTCCAATACCAAGAAAACACCAGGCTAAAACCAATAACATCAAGGTATAGAAAAAAACTTGCCCCCAGGGAATTTCTGCCCCCTTAATCGCTGCCCAAACAACCGCTAACATCATGGCCAATACAACGGGTAAAAAGACCACCACAAAGCGCCCTAAAATCTTGCCCCAATACCAGGAGGCCAAACCCACAGGCAATGAAAGTAAATACTCAAAAATGCCAGCTTCACGATCACCTGCGACCGAGCGCACTGTCGTCAACAACACAAACACGGGCAAAATTGCCATGGTAATTTGCAGGTAAGTCACCAAAGTACGTGACAATCCAGTGAAACCCATAACGCGGGATTCAGTCAGACCTGTAATAAACAGTGCCACAACAATGCCACCAAAAATCAGGGTGTAAATAATAAACCAGCGGGAACGCAAGGATTCATTAATATCCGCCATGGCGGTTAACAGTAGATGCTTCATTTTTTAACGTTATTTCCGTCGTTAGTTAAATCCTTTTCAGGTGAGCTGTCGTCAATTGTTCGCGGCTTTCCCGTATGTGGATTGAAACGTTGCTCGACCTCATAAATATGTTTCCGGGCTTGTTCAAAATTCAGGGCGCCCTCTACTTTTTCTTTTTGGGCGCCCAGACCGTAATCCATTGGTGTATTTTTCAATTCGACATACCATGCTTTTTTAGCATCAATCCATTTTTCCGTCTTATGGCTTTTTACCCAAATCTCGGTACGCGCATCATTCTTCCAGTTTTGCTGATCAAGCCAGATAACGGCACAACCGACGTCATCAAATTTATACACTTTGGCTTTTTTATTTTTACGAGCGCCCCGCACCTCGGCAGCAAATTTATGGTCACTCACCGCCATTGCACAACGGGCACATATTTCACGATCCCATCGCACATCAACAGGGCCGGTTGTTTGCTCTTTTCCACAGGCACTAAGCAACAAAAAAAGTGGGAAAAACAGGAGGAAAGAAAAGTACTTCATTATTTTTTCTCTTCTTCCATTTTAATCCCGCCTAATAAACCAGCATAACGAGATAGCACACCCAAAAAACGCAGTCTATCTGGGCCAGCCACCGCCCCTTTCCATATGATTCCATCATCTGAAACAAAACCCCAATCACCAATCGTTTTAGCAAATGCAGTGACAGGACGAAGCAGACGAACCTCACAATCCAGAATGCTATCCATATCCACTTCATCAGCTACCTGATCGTTTAGCACGACTTTACCTTGATCCAGCTCCACCACCCGATTAACCAGGGATGCAACCTCATCCAGGCGATGACTGGAAATTATCATGGCGGTATCTTTCTTTTTTTCTTCCAGTAAGCTAAAAAAACTATGGCGTGCTTCGGGGTCCAGATTGGCCGCAGGCTCATCCATGATTAAGAATTCACTGGCGCGACCCAAAGCAATGCTAATCAGCATTTTTTGTTTTTGACCACCAGATAATTTAACAAAAGGCTGATGTTTGAACTTGCTGGCATCAAGCCCCAGTTTGTCTGAAACGGCATACATCTTTTCAGGGTCACTATCGCAAACCGCCGCCGAGAAATTAATGAGTTGACCCACGGGCATTTTCAATGGCGGTGGAATTTGTGGCACAAAACCAATTTTTTTGAGGACATCTTTGCGATGCAGACGCGGCTGCATGTTATCCATCAGGACTTCACCCTCATGAACATACTCTCCTAGTAAACAACGTATCAAAGTTGTTTTACCTGCACCATTTGATCCCACCAAAGCGATTCGGTCACCACGATTTATATTCAAAGCTATGCCATCCAGCACTTTATTCTTGCGAAATGTTTTGGAAAGGTCGTGTATTGTTATCATAAAGGTACACCCCCCCACTTTTTGCCTGCTTTCTCGTTGTATTGCATTTATAGCTTATCCCCGATACCTTTAAACTTGAAAGTGAGTGACTCGGTAGGACAAACTTCTACACAGCGCCCGCAACGGGTACAGTCAGCGCCAATATCAACATCCAAATCATTGGCTTTACCTTTAATCACCGTATCCAGCACATGCGGAACCATGCACACCTTGCGGCATTCACCTTCATGCAAACAGTCCACTAAGTGGTACTGTACCTTTAAAGGCGAAATTGTGCCTACCAGCCCATAGGTTAAACCTATTGGACAACCATAACGACACCATGCGCGGCGCGAATAAAAAATTTCAAATAACAACAATAATGCAACCCACAATAGCGCCAGGCCGGGGCCGTAAATCAAGGCACGGCTTAATATGCCAGTGGGTGAGATAGTCTCATACACGGTATAACCGGTAACTATCGCCAGAGTTACAAAAATAAGCCAGAACCAGGTACGGGTACGACGATCAAAGGGATGATCTTTTACCCAGCCTTTTTCAGCCAGTTTTAAATGCAGTGATTCTGCCCATTCAGCCACCAGATGATATGGACAAACCCAGGAGCAGAAAGTACGCCCACCCAATAGCCACCACATGATAAAGATGGTAGTGGTACCGATAATCAAATTAAGTACCACATGCTTATACGCCAGCATCACTTGCAAAGCTGAATTTAGATCGGCCATGTGAAAGCCCATAAAGCGAGAGCCAGTTAACGAGCCTTCCAGCAAGCTGATATCCAGATGATATGACAAGACAAACAGTAAATTTACAATAATTAGAACTGCCCAACGTCTTCTACGCCACTTTTGTGGAAGCTTTTTAGCTTCTGCCAACTCTTCATGTATGGCAGCTATTCGCTCGGGATCAAGTTTCTTTTTGGCATGCAACTCCTTAACCTCTGGTGAAAACTTTGTCTTGTCGGGGCGAGAGGGTGCTGCACCAAACAGAACTTTTATTGATTCTACAAATCCACTCATGATGTGCCTCCTTAACCTAACTCTTTGACTGTTTTAATATCCCGCGAATCTGGTTCCCACTGGTTTTTTCCATCGCCACGATGTTCATTAATATCTACCACGATGGCTGGTTCTGCTGTTGGGCAAACCATTTCGCACACACCACAGCCGACGCAACCATCCAAAATCTCTGGTTTCATTTTCTTTACACCATTTTCATTGCTAATTTCGACTAGCTTGATAGCACGCGGAGGGCATTGACTGTGATCGCCACTGGGGGGGTGCCCCGCATCACACTGGTTGGCACGTACTTCAATCGGGCAAAGGCGCACACAAAGATCACAAATTTCCAGATCAAATTCCTGACTGGTTAGTGGCACAGCATTCCAACGGTCAACTTCATCAAAGCGTAAAACACCATCAAAGTTATCTTGAGCACGGGTTGCTCCTTTGAAACCTTTGCCTAGCATAGCAAGACAAATTTGCGGTTTATCCAGTTTTGCCTTACCAATATTCACCTGTGCCGGATAATCAATATCATGCGTTAATGCGCCGGTTGGACATGCCAGAACACATTGCAAACCATCACAGGAGAAATCGCAGGCCTGCTTGCGCGGGTCAATATAAGGCACACCGATACCAAAACCCTCATCAATATCTGCCAGCTTTATCGCCTCAACAGGGCAAACCTGCACACACTGACCGCATTTAATACAGGCCGATAAAAACCTGTCTTCTTCTAGTGCTCCGGGAGGCCTGAGCCGCTTTACCCATTGCCCAAGAACAGGCACATAACCCAGCAATGCCACACCTGTGATACCCACCGTATAAGCCAATGAGCGCAACAGCTGGCGGCGCTCCTTTTGCTTTCGTGTTAAACGAGGTTTTGCTTTAACTGTGTTTTTTTTCGTATCATTTGCCATAAGAGTACCTGCTATTTTCCTAACTGCTCTTTCTGCGATTCAATCAACATTTCATAGGCAGACTTTTTCTTGCCTGTATCTTTTCCTTTCGATATTTTTTTATTCGCCTTCGAGAAGGAGTCAGCGCTACGATGCGCTGTTTTAACAAATTTATTCATAACCGGCTTTTTATCCCGTACCAGCAAATCAGGTTTGGAAAAAGGCGCTAGTTGCTCCAGAAAATCGAGTGTTTCCAAAATGGGCGAACCTTTAAAAAACTGCGCACCAGGCACATCGCGCCAAAGTTTATCCGCATAGGCATATAACTCATAGGGGGTATCGCCTTCATTATCCTTATTAAGATCAAAGCCCTCATAATCGCTCCAGTAATTACCTTCCCATACATTGCGATTAGCCGTTTTACCCCCAGAAACAACAACCTGGGTCAGGTTACCTGCAAATTCATTATGCTTAAAAATGTTACTGTGCCAATCATTAAGAAAACGTACACCTATGCCATTATAGGCGATCAGGTTATCAGTAAAGGTGTTGGTGGTGTCCGGCTGAAAGGGCGATACATCAATATACAGGCCTGTCGAGCAATACAGTACTTTATTACCCTCAATGGTTAAATCGGAAGTTTCTTTAAAGCCTATACCCAAGCCAGTTGGCCCAGCAGCATGGGCAATATAATTATTGCGAACCACCACACCATCACTATACATAAGAAAGATGCCAACAGAATTATTGTAATACTTATTGTCTTCAACAAGGTTATAACGGGAGTACATAAAATGCAGCGAGTAGCGACTATCCCGCCCGGTATTGCCCTTTATAATATTATCAGCCGAATACCAGACCACCATATCACGCACATTGAACGTTACATTATCAATAATCTTATTGTTAAAACTGTACCAAAGGCGCACCGAATCGCCTTTCTGCCCCAGTTCAAAACGATCCAATGAGCTAATGGTATTTCGTTTTACGACATTATTACTGGATTGCTGCAAATCAACACCAAACAAGCAGTTATCAATCACATTGTCCTTGATGACATTATAGTTACCGCGTACTTGCACGCCCGAATCAATTTCATTGGCTGACTCACCCGAATGGGTTAAGCGCAGATTTTGCAAGGTCGCACCATCGGTATTTAAACGAATGACCGAAGCCTTGCCTCCACCATCAATGGTTACACCATTTTTGCCGTCAATAATCAAGGGCTTATCAATTACCACTGGGCCTGCATATGTTCCCGCAGGTGGTATAAGCGTTGAACCTTCTTTAGCTTCATCAACCAGTTTTTGAAATGATGGAAAGCTTGTGCCCGTCTTGGCTTTGGCTTTCGCAAGGGAAGGCACAATCAAGCTAACAGCAATCAATAAAGCGACTACTAAAAAAACAAGGGTAGTGCTTTTATTCCTATTCATGCTGAAAGCCTGTTTCATGATCTCCATACTTAATGAGAGTTGTAATACGTGAACCGCATCCACTTTTTACCAAAATGGGCAAAAAGTAGGGGGGGTGTACTTTTTAGTTGGTTATTCTTTAATTACGCAATTGCTTACGACGAATAAGCGCCGCCAATGCCAAAAAGACTGACATGATCAGCATTAAATAAAAGCCAATAGCGGGATAAGAGTGGGTAGTAAACTGTGCAACCTTACCCTGCCCCAGGACTGTAGGCATAAAGGGCTTTACCGTAAAGGCACCCATTTGATTTAGAGTATGACCATACCAATAAAGCCACGCCGAATATTCAATAACAAAAAATAACGGCAATGCCATTGGAACCAAAATCATTAACCAATATAGCGGCTTGATATTCTTCCAGACACCAAAGATCAACAAGAGCATTGCACCTATGATTCCAAAGAAAACGATATCAGCAACCATCCCCATTGTTTTCACCATGGGCTTTATTTCAGCCTGATTATTAAAATAACGCCCCAGGTTTTTCTGGTAATGCCATGACATCATTTGCCTTAAGCTACCATCCCATTTTTGCTGCTCATTTTTTGGACGCTTTGCCTGATCGACATCGAAAATACTTCTGAGATGAGCAATACCATCTTCTTTATCAGACGTTGCAGCGGGCTTACTACTAGATTCTGCTACATCTGTAGACTTTTCTGATCCTGTTTCATCATCTACCTTCTTGCCTGCCAATGAATCTTTTAATCGCTTCAAACTCTTTGTGCCAGCTTTTCTTACATCTGCCAAGGCTACACTAGCACCTTCTTTTTCGGTATCCTGATCCATTGAGGTTACTAAAGCATGTATGTATCCTGCATTCTGGTAAGCTAGGCCATCTTTGCCATACCAAGTCATAGCCATCCATACGGCAACGGCCGAAAAGCCAATGGAAACAATTGCCAGACGTCGCTTGCGATTTGTACACATAAAACCCAGTAACATAACAACTAACAGCGCCATCAGGAAAGGTGAAAAGGCACGCTCAATAACACCACCTGCAGCAATTGGATACATACCAACATAGTGATTAATGGTATCCATCTCATGTACGCAATCAAGTGCCTCAGACTCTTCTAACTCAGCCTTATTGATTTTCTTACAACCATTAAAAACACCGTTCATGTGAAAGTTAATTCTCACACCATCAGGAAAAGCTTCCTCAGGGTAGTTTGGTGCGGTTAAAGCCACCCACCAAACTGGTGAGTAATAGATGGCTATCAACAATCCAATTGAAATAAGAATCAAAACACTGGAAATAATTCCACGTTTACTTCCTATTTTTGTTTCCGTCCCTGTTTTTGTTTCAGTCATGGCTACCACGCTATCTTCAATATTCAACATTTTCAATATAGAAACATGCAAATATTCTAATATTTATAGAGATAAAAAAATGATAATGATCAATCACCTATATATAATCAATAAAGGTAACCTACCAATTATCATTTTTTAGTGAGCTTCCCATTTCAAGTGTTTTTCTTAAAATGGGAAGCTCAATTATGTCGCTGAGTTAGTTTTTAAACTAACCCAGCAGGAGAGATTAATCATTAATCGTAATCAGGGTTCAACCAGTCTTTTGATGGAGCCAGTTCTTCTTTTGGCACAGGAATACGAGAAACGTAGTTAATTACCATTTGCATATCCTTGTCAGAGAAACCATTGATTTGCTTTACCATATCAGGGTTGGCATTACGGCGTTTACCATCACGAATCCACTCGAACTGACGCAACATGTATTTATAATGCTGTCCCTGAATTCTGGGGTAGAACTTCTCGGCATCACCGCGAGCATCATCACCATGACACTTGGTACAGTTATCTTTATACAGCTTTGCACCCTGCTCATACTCAGGTGTGCCTTTTTCCCACTCACCTTTACCGTTATCAGGATTCATTGGTAATTTGGCAATATAAGCTGTTACGTCTGCCATCGCCTGAGTTCCACCAATAGATTCAGGTAATGCAAATGGATACATAGTGGGGTTATCGCGGTTTTTACTGCGGATATCAGCAAGCTGTTTAATTAATACTGACTGATGCTGACCGGCAAGTTGCGGGAATGTTCCATCCTTTTGCCCCCAACCTTCGGTTAAGTGACAACCCGCACAGACTTCAAATACTTCAATGCCATTTTCATGGTCGGGTTTAAGGTGCATGGCTTCAACACGCTCACCACCTTCTGTCATCCATACCTTTTCTTTTGAGCCATCATGTAGCTTCCCGTCTTTTTTATCAGTTGTTGCTGATGTGGCACTCGCGGCTGCAGCTGTTGATGCGGCGGCTTGTTCTTTGGTTGGTGCTTTGGAAACAGCACGACCTGGCTTATAAGGCAACCCCGAAAGATACGTTGCAATGGCATCAATTTCGGCATCAGAAACCAGGTGCATAACACCTTTCATGGCTGCTGACTGGCCGTTATTACGCTTACCCTCTTTTATATCTTTAATTTGTTGTACCAGATATTCTTTAGCCTGTCCTGCAATAGAGGGATACCCTTTCACAACAGGTGTACTAGCGTCCTTTCCATGGCAGGAGTGGCAGGTTTTTTCAGTAAACAATTTTTTTCCATCCAGATCGGCGGCAAAAGCACTGCTACTTATAGTAGCACTGAGAAGAACGGCCGCCGGAATAGCAACTTTCAATATTTTAGACATATAATTTGTCTCCATAGGTACATATCATTATTAATTATCTATCAAGCAACATCTGGCCACTCAATAACTTCACTATCATTATTATAGGAATGGCATGAAGCATAATGACAGCACTGCGGATTCACCTTGAGCTAAATCAAGCAAACGGGACACCCTTTAAGTAATTTTTTTTCTTGTTATTTCATACAGTTACACCTAAGCCACAAACATTACTTTATTATCACATGTGATTAACCTTATATTTTAAATGGTTTTTCCTGCCATAAGCTTCCAAGACCATCAAAATAAATATAATTTAGGCGATTTCAACATAGTGAAAATAATAAAGTAAGAAGCTCAAAAAAAAGAGGGCTACTTCACCCTGAAAGAATGAAGCAGCCCTCTTTTAAAATAAAAAGTTACTGGTAAATTATCAAAGACCCGCAAGATATTCAGCAATTGCCTTTATTTCATCTTCGGAAACGCTTGCCATAATACCTTTCATAGCAGCCGTTTGACCGTTATTACGTGCACCACTTTTAATATCAGTCATCTGCTGAACAATATACTCTTTACCTTGGCCAGCAATCTTTGGATAAGCAGGCATAATAGGAGATTTTGCATCCGCCCCATGGCACGCGTGACATCCTTTTGCTGTATATAAAGCCGCCCCGTCAGCCGCCATTGCTGAACCAGAAAGTGTTACTAATAAAGCCACGGTTAACGAAGCCGTTGTTCTTTTAAAATTCTTCATAATTATTCCATTCAAGTTAAATAAAGTTAAAAAATAAGCGTCGACAGGTTATGAAATAACGCTTGAGAAATCCTTGATATAAATCATTATTGACAAAAAATAAAGGGATGACGAATCATCCCTTTATTTAAAACCAGTTAAATAACTGTTTTAGCTTATTTAACTTTCTTAGCGTTATGCTCCTCAAGGTAAGTCTTGGCACGTAAGCCCATATCAGCAGTTTTAACCTGATACTGCCACCACTGGTTTGCCCAACCCATTGCCTTGTTCCAGTCGCCTTTTTCTGCAAAGTCTGCCGCTTTCTTTTTGGCATCTTCTGCAAAGCCTAGCTGATCAGTCGCATCTTCAACCAAGGCTACAACTTCTGGGAAGTCTTTGTAGTTATGACTAGTAATAAAGGCTACAACACCATCAATAACTTTTTGCGTTTCGATATTGGTTTTAACCTGCTTGTCGTAGTCTTCCTTAGTATAAGTTTGACCTTCTGCACCGATTTCACCAGAACCTTTATAGCCTTTAGGCTGTACTAACAAATAACCTTGCATCTCCAAGTGAAGCGCTGAACAGAATTCAGTACAGTAGTAAGGATAAACCCCTGCTTTGTCTGCTACAAACGTAGCGGAAGCTGTCTTACCAGGCTCAATGGAAAGCTGCACATTCTGACCATACATTGCAAAACCATGCACTTCATCCTCAGCACGCTCAAGGTTAGTTAAGTGAATAGAAACGGTATCACCTTCGGTAACTTCAATGGTCTCAGGTGTGATGTGTGAACGAATCGTTGTACCGTAAACATCTACACGACACTTACCAGCATCATCACAGTTACGAACAATCTTTTCACGACCTGCGCGCGTCTTCCATTTCGACTTCTTGTCTGTACGTGAGTTTGTACCTGACTTATAACGAACTGCAGGCTTTAGCTTGCTAGCTCTTATTGCCGCCACATAGTGAGGCTCGCCTAATGGAATCGGCATATCGTATAATAGCTTCATCTTGTCACCACTAATATCAATCAACTGGTGATTTTGTGGATGCAAAGGCCCTACTGGGTTAAAACGGTCAATCGCTAATTTATTTAGTGCAACCAGGTATTTACCCTGCGGGGAAACAGTATCGCCTTCCATAGTCATTAAGTGGCCAACGTTGTAGTGAATTGGCAACTGGTCCAGCACTTTACCTTCACAGTAATCCCACTTGGTAATCATAGAGTCAACATAAATAGAGGTGTAAACCACACACTTCTTAGAGTCGTATTGGTTATGTAGTGGACCTAAACCAACAGCAACCGACTTGTCCAATGCTGTTTTGATTGCAATAATGGGGATTCCGTAAGGATCTTTACTTTCAAAATTTTTGTCTTTTATTGCCTTATCAATCTTAGCCCAATCATAAACCCATGCGTGACTATCAAGCTTACCCGCAACAATAATCTTTGTTCCATCAGGCGAGACATCAACTCCATGCGGTGATTTAGGCTCTGGAATCAAGAATAGCAAGTCATTAGCAACCGCTTCTTTCATGCTAATTAAAGTAGAGCCGTTCATTTTTTTACCAATTTTTCCAGCTGCAACCAACTCAGCCGCCTTCTTCCAATTGGTAACATGCATAAAGTCGGTATCTTTTGAAGAGCAACCAGCCTCATAAGGAGGACGACCTTTTTCAATACCACCAACATAACGCTCAGAACAGAAGGAGTTAGTGAAGCCCCAGCCATAAGAGACTAGTTTACCTGCGTCAGACAGATCCTGAGAATAAGGAGGTAACTCAAACGTGAATGACTTCTCAGGTTTGATACGACCCTCTCCCATATCAAATTTCCAATAGGTAATACCACCACGGAACTCATCATTAAACTTATTCAGTGACACGACATCAGTATTTCCAACATAAGGAGCCGCATATTGTGAGGCTTCCATTATATATTCGGAGTTAGGTGTTACAAACGCACCACCGTGAGACGAACGGAAAAATGGATTAACAACAATTTGTTTGGTTTCAAAGTCATGTAAATCAATGACCGCAATACGTGGATTAGCTTTATCATTGATAAATAAGTATTTACCATTTGAATCACCATCCGTTTCAGATAAAGCAGGGTGATGCGTATCACCATAAACAATATCTTTACCATCAATTCGACCTTGTTTCAGTATTTCCTTTGACTCATCATCAAAACCATAACCCTGCCATGGTTCTGGTGTAAATACACCAATGTATTTAAG
>JALWMR010000036.1 GCA_027083815.1 Thiotrichaceae bacterium | reverse complement strand
CCATTCATTGCCAACCCCAGAGTGATGGTATGTGCAATGGTGAACATGGTTATCTGCCAGAGCAAAGGTCGCCAGGCAGTGGAAAATAAAAACAGCCCCAATATAAATAAAATATGATCGGTACCCTTGGGTAAAATATGCTTAAAGCCCAACTCAATATAGTTCGCAATGGTTTTATAAAGGGGCTTTTTGGCAACAATCTCGCTAATCGAAAGAGGCTCGCTAAACTTGTCATTACGCAGCCATTGCCACTCGGACCAGTGATACTTCTGTTTTAACTTATCAACCTGTCGTAAGCGCACGGCATGATCGCCAAAAGAGAGCGGATAATACCATTTTAACCATTGCGCACTTAGATCAACATGACCAGACAAACTAACCACGCTGATTCTTGGTATTTTAGTATAGCCCCGTTCAGGAATTGTTACTTTGCTAATGCTTAGCGCGATTGGCTCTCCCTTATCATCCAGCAGCTTGATTTTATCAAGAAAGCTTGCTTCAAATTTTTTAAACTCCGGACGAAGTGCTTCACTGCTCATACGCCGAAAAGCATCATACTCACTTGCATTGGGTGCATCTTTGGTGTTTTTATAACGACCGTTAATTCCAGTTAATAAGGCTTCAATACTGGCGCGAACCTCGATAATGATCTCACCTTGCTTATTGACGGTAATTTCTACCAAAGCAGGTTTAACAACATCCGCATTGGCACTGACAAAAAAGATAAGCAAGAGGAATGATACGATTAACTTATTGATACTTAACATTTAAACTACCGTGAAAAGGCCAATGCCAATACCATCAAAGCACTGGCGCTTAACCAGGATGCCAAAATACGCACCAAAACAGTTTGCCAGGGTTTTACGCTTAAGGTTTCTGAAAGAGCCATCGCATAGAGCATTAGGAAATATATCCCCACACCACTGCCAAATAATGAGGCTATTTTGGCGCTTCCTGCCAGTTCGCCGGGGGATGAATCCATCCCAAGAATAAAGCCGGATAAAACGCCCAACAGGTAATAAACGAATTTAGGTGCTGAAATACCTGTCACAACCAGCAAGCCCAATAGTATTGCCACCAAAAGTAATACCGTTGAAATATCTTTCTCATTAAACAGGCCAGCGAATATCAACCCCAAAATGCAGGCAACAAGGAAGGATAAAACGGCATTTTGGTGCTTTACAGGTTTATTTTGCCCAAACCAAAGGCCCAATGAAATGATGATTATTAGCTGAGCAGGCACTAAAATGGGATGAAGCATACCATTAAAAAACACACCCATTCCCTTGATTGGACTATGTGCTAAAGCAATTTGTGGCTGCAATAAAACAGCTAGTGCAAGAAATAAACGATGCGGTTGATTCATGTGCTTATTGTATACCGAAGGCAATTGATGCAACTATCTCTATTGATTTAATTGTTGAAAAAACTGCTCTCGTGCAGAATTTAAAATAGTAGCAACAATAGGGTGGCTAACTTTGCGCTGAATTGATATTGCATAAAATGTTTCCAATACTTCTGTTGTTTGACCAATCACTTCCACATTATAAGAAGACTCAACCTCTTTTGCTGTAACACTGGGTGCAATAAAAACCCCTTCCCCTTTTTGCCCAAAAGCTTTCATTAATGCCCCATCATCAAATTCAGCCACTATCAAAGGGTAAATACTCTTACTTTTAAACCATTCCTTCAATTTTGTATGCAACGATGAAGAGTCTCCGGGCAATAATAGAGGAATATTGTCCAAACACTCTGGGAAGTCATTTTCCAAAGACCTCTTTATTTCACTGGTACAAAAGAAGCTGATGCCGCATTCTCCCAAATGATGATTAAAACCTTTTATACTTGAATGGTTTGGCATTGGCCTGTCCGAAATCACCAAATCAAGTTTATGTTCAGCTAATTCACGTAGTAAAGCATTTAGATTATCTTCTCTACACACAATTCTTATGGGATCTTCCATGTGAAGTGCTGGCTCTAATAGGTGGTAAGCTACTGACTTGGGAATTGAGTTTGCAATTCCTACTTTGAGTTGCGGCCGTCTTTTACTGGGCTTATTGTGCAGCACTTCTTGTAACTCATTACCCAATGAAAAAATATCATTGGCGTAACCCTGCACTACCTCACCTGCGTCAGTGAGTTTAAGATTACGACCATCTTTTTCAAATAATTTAACCCCCAGTTGATCTTCTAACTGTGATAACTGCCCGCTGATGGTTTGTGGCGTGAGAAATAATAATTTACTGGCGCTCGATATACTGCCTTCCTGAGCGACCATCCAAAAATATCTTAAATGTTTATAGTTTATCAACAGGTGACTCCTCGCAAAATTCGAATCAATATGCTATAATACTCGAATTATACGAAACAACGCCAGCAATTATAATTACTCTCCATAAATCCACTACTATTACATTACAATGAAAGAAGAAAAAGAGTATATCGCCCCCTGGGAGAAGGCTTTTAATAGCATATTAACGCCTATTGAAGAATTTATTCATCGCCAAACAACCAGTGGCATTTTGCTTATGCTGTGTGCCATTATTGCTTTGTTTATAGCCAACAGCCCCTGGTTTGAAGCTTATCACCACATTTTGCAGACAAAAATAAGCCTTGGTGTTGGTAGCTGGAAGCTGGAACTAAGTGCCCACCACTGGATTAATGATGGCCTAATGGCTCTATTCTTCTTCGTGGTTGGGCTTGAGTTAAAGCGCGAGCTGTTAGTCGGTGAGCTATCCAACTTAAAAGCTGCACTTTTACCTATTATCGCAGCAATCGGTGGAATGGTTTTACCTGCCTTAATTTATTATGGCTTTAACCAATCTGGTAGTACCGTTGATGGCTGGGGAATCCCCATGGCAACCGATATTGCCTTTGCCCTGGGTGTGCTGGCCTTATTGGGTAAACGCGTACCAACTGCTCTGCTGAGTTTTCTGGTTGCATTAGCTATTGTTGATGATTTGGGCGCAGTGCTGGTAATTGCAGTCTTTTATACCGAGCAATTAAATTACACGGCAATTATTGGGGCAATTGTGATCTTTGTCTTACTGTCCAGCCTTAACTTGGGAGGCATCCGAAAGCCCTTGCCTTATGTATTATTAGGCTTTGCTCTGTGGTTCTTCTTATTGAAAAGTGGCATTCATGCGACGCTGGCTGGTATTTTTCTAGCTTTCATTATTCCCATTCGTCCAAAATACAACCCAGAGCGTTTTCTTGATGGTGCTAATAAGCTATTGCAAGATATTCGCCAAATCTACAAAGCTGAGCCAAATATTATTAAGAATTACAAAATGCGTGCCAATATCCGGGCGCTTGAAAATGGTATCAATAATGTACAAGCTCCCGCACAAGTACTGGAACATCATATGCATATTCCAACAGCCTATTTGATTATTCCAATTTTTGCTTTAGCAAACGCTGGTGTACCGATCAATCTTGACGAACTGGGTAACAACCTGCTGCATCCCGTTACCATGGGAGTTATTGGTGGACTAATTCTGGGTAAACTGGTAGGTATTTCTGGTTTTGTTTGGATAGCGCTAAAAATGGGGCTCTGTCAATTGCCGCCAAGTCTAAACATGAAACATGTGATTGGTGTCAGCCTGTTGGGCGGTATTGGCTTCACCATGTCAATATTTATATCAGAACTAGGCTTTGCAAATAGCCCTGAAGATCTGTTAATGGCTAAAACAGGCATACTCATTGCTTCACTTGTTGCCGGTATAGGTGGCTATATTTGGCTATTCTTTACCGGTAAAAATACTTCGAACAACGCTTCAACCCCAGTCTAGACCAAAGCATCATGAAACAAAAAAATAAAGACATAACAAGCCCCACGCTCAAAGAGCATCAGCCCCGCCCCTTTGTTGATTTGCTCATTAGCATTATCATACCTTCTGTTATTTTAATGAAATTAAGTAACGAGACGGCGCTTGGCCCGACTATAGCACTAATTACTGCTTTGTCTTTCCCTTTCGGCTGGGGACTATATGAATTTATCAAGTATAAAAAGTTTAACTTTGTGGCTTTATTAGGTTTAATCAGTGTTCTGTTAACTGGAGGCATTGGCTTGCTAAAACTTGATTCTCAATGGCTTGCCGTAAAAGAAGCTGCCATACCTGCCATCATTGGACTTGTCGTATTAGTTTCAGCCTTTACGCCCTTCCCATTGATAAAGGTGCTCATCTATAACCGGAAAGTGCTGGATGTTGATCTCATTAAATCGAGATTAAGAGCCAATGACAATATTATCTTATTTGAAAAGCATTTATTAACCGCTACCTATTTATTAAGTGGTACTTTTTTCTTCTCTGCTGTTATGAATTATTTTCTTGCCAAATGGATTGTTACCAGCCCGGCTGGCAGCCCTGCCTTTAATGAAGAACTGGGTCAAATGACCTTATACAGTTACCCCGTCATTGCCATTCCATCCATGTTAATGACTATGGCAGTGTTCTATTATTTATGGCGTACCATTAATAGCATGACAGGACTGAGCCTTAGTAAAATTCTTCGCATTGAAGAACAATAATCATAATCGATAGCTTGTGTTATTTACTTTTAGCAATGCCTGATAAACTACAGGCATCTCTTGATAACTAAGATAGATGCATAAAAGGCCATCGAATGATATTAAACCCAACTGTCGTTTTATTAAATAACCTTTACTGGATTACATTAATTGCGGTCATTGTTTCATCTGCTTCTGCTGTTTTAAAAGCTGGTGTTAAACAGTTTGATTTATTTGGTGTCATTATTATAGCTATAGCAACCGGGCTCGGAGGCGGTTCATTACGTGATATGTTGCTTGATCGTGATGTTTTCTGGATTCAGGATCAGGTTTTCTTTATTGCCTCATTAGGTAGCGCCATCATCATCTTTCTTGGTGCTCGTTTACTGGTAATATCACCCCGCCTATTTCTTATCCCTGATGCTGCTGGGCTGGCAACTTTTGGTATAGCCGGGACACTGGTCTCACTTATGGCTGGTACACCCTGGTTAATTGCCAGCTTTATGGGAGTAATGACAGGCACAATGGGAGGTATATTCCGAGATATTCTTTGCAATGAAACACCCATGGTATTTAGTAGCCCATTGTATGCAACTGTTTCATGGGTTGGCTCATTACTTTTTATCGTGTTATTAAATAATGAAGTCAGTATTTCTTTGGCTGCCCTGATTGCTGGATTAACCATTTTCTGTACCCGGCTCATTGCACTTTACTTTAATATTAATTTGCCAAAATTTCGTTTTAAGGGATAAGCAAATTTATTTATTCGTTTTTTTCGACGAATAACTGATTATTAATCGATTAGAATTACTTATCTAAATTGCTTATATTATTAGCTATGCAATTAGCTAACCAAAATGCTTTAAGCAGTCAATCTATGAAAAAAATCTGTGCCGACAGCCAGCTTATTTTACAGTGCGCCTTACAAAACAAAAGTGCGCTTAAGCAACTCTATAAAGCACACTCAATCAAGGTTTATCATATTGCCTTATATCGATTAAAAAACAAAAAACTTGCAGAAAAGGTAGTACGGGAAACCTTTATTGAGATCTGGCGAATAGCCAATCAATTTAACCCGGCAAAAGAAAGGCCCATTAAATGGATGTCAAAAATTACCCGTCGGACTGCCAAACATACCCAGAAAACTCATAATTTCCGATTAATTAACCCGTCTAAAAATTACGATATTATTGGCTTCTCTCCTGTCGCATTTAGCATGTGGTGATCAAGCCAAACTCCGGCAAATAACCCCCAACAAAAAGGCAATCACAGGTGATTGCCTTTTTGTTATTGAGATAAAAGTAAGCTCATCAATAAACCCCCCGCTAAGCCGTTTGATATTGCGCCGACTGCTCCGCTTCTAACGCCGCAATTCTTTCTTCTATTGGCGGGTGTGTCATCATTAGCTTTTTCAAACCTTTACCGACCCCACCAGCAATACCAAAAGCTGCCATTTCGCCAGGTAGATCATGAGCAGATTGAGATTGTTGCAGTCGTTTCAAAGCAGCAATCATTTTTGTTCGACCTGCCAGTTCTGCACCGCCACGATCAGCATGGAACTCCCGCTTACGCGAAAAACGCATCACAATTATCGCTGCCAGGAATCCAAATAAAATCTCCATAACAATGGATGAAATAAAATACCCCATCCCAAGACCAGGTCGCTCTTCACCTTTTGATAAAATTGAATCGATGAAATAACCCACAACACGCGCAAAGAATATGACAAAAGTATTCAACACGCCCTGAAGCAATGTTTGTGTCACCATATCACCGTTGGCAATATGAGAAACTTCATGGCCAAGAACAGCCTCCACTTCATCAGTGCTCATATTATCCAGCAAGCCTTGGCTCACCGCTACAAGCGCATGATCTCTCCGGGCTCCTGTTGCAAATGCATTAGGATCTTCTGAATAAAAGATGCCAACTTCTGGCATTCTTATTCCAACAGCATCCGCTTGCTTTTGCACTGTTTCAACTAACCAACGCTCTTGTACTGTTTTTGGATCATCAATGATTTGCACTCCCATTGAACGCTTAGCCATTCCTTTCGATAGCCACAGGCTGATAAATGCGCCTCCAAAGCCAAGCACTAATGCCATTAAGGCCACATAACCAAAGTGAGCCGGAAGACCCATGCTCTGTAACGCCTGGCTAATTCCAAAAACTGAATCCAATATATTCCATACAACACTTAAAACAACGATAACCGCAATATTAGTTACGATTAATAATAATACTCTATTCATTTTTTACCTGATATTAAAAAGTTAGCATCCTGAGACGCCCTTTCACCATGGCAGAATAGGCATGTACTGAGGAGGGTGCACGAT
>JALWMR010000035.1 GCA_027083815.1 Thiotrichaceae bacterium | reverse complement strand
GGATTTCAGGTACACCCCCCATACTTTTTTGCTGTTTTATACCTTGATACTTGTACCGGGCGATCTAATATAGCCTACAATCATTAAAAAATTCAGAGCAGACACTATGGACAACACAGTAGACATTTTTATTATCGGTGGCGGCATTAACGGCTGTGGTATTGCCCGTGATGCGGTCGGCCGCGGTTATTCGGTGTATCTTTGTGAGGCGGATGACCTTGCCAGCGGTACTTCGTCGCAGTCTACCAAACTGATTCATGGTGGCTTGCGCTATCTTGAGTATTATGAGTTTCGTCTGGTGCGCGAAGCTTTGACTGAGCGGGAAATTGTCTGGGCGATGGCACCTCATATTGTTCACCCGATGCGCTTTATTTTACCGTACCATAAGGGGTTACGACCTGCCTGGTTGTTACGCCTTGGCTTGTTTCTGTATGACCATATCGGAGGGCGAAAAAAGTTGCCACCAACCAGCACTGTTGATCTGGCGCATGATGAAACAGGCAAAGTGCTACGTGGGAATTATACCAGGGGCTTTGAATATTCTGACTGTGCAGTTGATGACGCGCGGCTTGTTGTGTTAAATGCGCTGGATGCTACCGAGCGTGGTGCCAGTATTAATACACGAAGCAAATGTATTGATATTCAACGCACCAAAGAGTATTGGACATTAACGGTCGAAGATCAATTCACCCAGGAACAGAAGCAAATATCTGCCAAAATACTAGTCAATGCCGCCGGCCCGTGGGTTGATACAATTCTGGAAACACTACACCCGGCTGATGACAATCATAATATACGGCTAGTGCAAGGTAGCCATATTATCGTGCCAAAACTTTATGAGCATGATAAATGCTATATCTTTCAAAATAAGGACAACCGGATTATTTTTTCCATTCCTTATCAGGACGATTTTACCCTGATCGGCACCACCGACCATGAATTTCAGGGTGATCCGCGCCAATCCAAAATAACCCAGGAAGAAATTGATTACTTGTGCGAAGCAAGCAACCACTACTTTAACAAGCAAATCATACCTGACGATATTGTAAGCACCTTTGCCGGGGTGCGTTCGCTCTATAATGATGGTGCATCAAAAGCGCAGGAAGCCACCCGCGACTATGTATTACGTGTCGACAGACCAACACCCAAAGTAGCCCCCATTATCAATATTTTTGGTGGCAAGATTACCACCTACCGACGATTAGCCGAATCGGTTATGGAAAAAGTAGAAGGTTTATTTGAAAAAAGCAGTGAACAAAACCAGGGCAAATGGACCCAAACAGCCCCCCTGCCCGGTGGCGACTTCGACATTGATGATTTTGATAAATGCTGTGATAAGCTAAACAAACAATACCCTTTTTTATCAATAAACCAGTGTCAGCAGTATTTCAAACATTATGGCACACGCAGCCAACAAATGCTCGGCAATGCCACTTCAATAGATGATATGGGGAAAGATTTTGGACACGGTTTGTATCAGTGTGAAGTTGAGTATTTAATCAACAACGAATGGGCAAGAACCGCCCAGGATATTTTATGGCGCCGCACCAAACTGGGTCTGAAGTTTAGCGAGGCGGAGTATCAAGCGCTTGAGAAATGGCTAATGCGCCATAAAGAAGTTAAGCTTTTACTTAAATGAATCTAAGTTTTTTGCATTTTATTCGGTATTTTTTTTCGTGAATATATAGAGTATTGTTACTAGCCTAAACGTACTAGTCATCGTTAATTAATGATTCAGTGAAAGTCCACCTAAAAGATAGAGGTAAAAGACACTTGATTAAGAAATATAATTCAACAAACAGCAATGTCTCAATTATTTATTAGTCGATGTCGTTGATGTTGATGTATTTCCACTTGAATCTGTTGATGTAGTTGTCGTCGTTGTGCCACTACTCGAAGTTCGAGTAGTTTTGGTTTTACTGTTCCCACTATCATCAATAGTAGTTGTTGTGGTGATTGTTACATCACCATTGGTTGTTGTTGATGTAGTAGAAGTTGCAGATCTGGCTGTTGGTTTGCTCCAAAACCATGTGCAGTAACGACTAATTTAGATGTTCCCTGGCCAAGTTTTAGAAAGATAGTGCGATTATCCAAAAGAAGTCTAGCTCTTCCTTCTTTAGATTTTGCACTTGGAATAATAAGAGTGATTTTCTTGGCTTTGACAGTTTTTGAAAATCCTTTTGCCTTGATTTTATACCAAGTATCCACTGCTCTGCCTTTAGCATAAGCTTGATTTGCGTATAAAAAGGTAAATAGCACCAAAAATAGAGTTAGTGTTTTTTGTATTAATTTTGTTGGTTTATCGACTTTTCTCATTGTAATTGTTTCCTATTAATTCCACATACCAGCATTTTGTAGAGCCTGTTTCGATGAGTTTTGTAAATTTTCTTGGCTTAAGGGGAAGAACATATTTTTTTTGTTTTTACAGGTTCTTGTATATTGTTTTGAAGTAAGGTCTATCCAATTCCTTGCTTGAGGATTATAAATTTTAAAATTTACAATTATCTGCCTAGTTTCCCCTTGTTTCATGGCTTTATTATAAGTAGCTACTTGAGCTAAAAGCCGACGTTTACGATTTGTTTTACGTCGAGTATTGGCTTGAATCGACATTGTGGAGAATATTTCATAACCATTAAGATTTCCTGACATTGATTTCACTTTGATAACAGAATCAAATCTATTATCAAAAGTAACGAACATCTGGCAGGAAAGTGGCCCAGCTGAAACCACTGTTTGGAATAAAACTAACGTAAAACTGGTAAGCAATATTAAAGATTTCATTGGCTATCCCTCAATTTATAAGTGAGTGCTACTTATCTAGTTCATAATGTTAATTGATCTTGACTGTATATTTGTAGGTTGGGTAGTGATGGATTAAGTGCTTGCCCAATGCTTATTCATATACAGAAAAAAAGCACAACGAATACAGCGATTAACATAGTGATGCGTTGATTGATAAAGCAATTTATTCAGCGCATGAAATACCATAGCGCTATAATAACTATTCTGAGCTTTTTTAGGGTTTCGGTTATAGAGTTATAGAATCATGGGTGTCCTTTATTTATAACTAATCATAAAATAATCAAGCTGTTACTCGGTTTTTAACAACCTACAAAACTCCTAAAGCTCTTACTAAATTAGCATTATTAATGACCCAGTGTCGCCCTCCATAAGTTCTGTTTGCTATACATATTGCATCATTGACTTTAAATTGATCTGAAATTCTTCTGGTAGACCATCTTCCTGTGCTTGGATCTAAATACTTGAACCGAAAAACAAAATCATTGAGCTGACTATCTTTAGCATTTTTAATCAATTGTCCATTAGTGGTTCTACACATAGAGTTATTTGCACAAGTTACATTAGGAAATTGTTCTCTTTTTGTACGACCGGTACTAACATTTCTATATTGTACGTCCAATAATCGAATTGTGGCGCCAGAGTCATTTTTTACGGCAAAAAATATATTTCGACAGCCATTTCCAGCATCTGCAATGATTGGGTTAGCTAATAAAATAACTATTATTGATATGGATATAATTAGTTTTTTCATTTTAAACTCCTTTTTACTCTTAGTCAGAGTTGTTATAAATATATTTTTCTCTTTAGCATCTTCTTATTAAGGTAAAACCAGAAAATCAGGAGGCTAATCATCCTCATCACTATTCTCTGACACATACATAAAAAAACTGGACTAATAAACAAACTCAAGAGCCAGTATCATTAATTAAACATTTATCCAGGCCTTTAGTTAAATGGACCTCTCCTTTTTGACATTTTATTCGATATTTTTTTGTCTTTTTAATACATCGGTCTTCCAGGCCTTTGCTATCCACTTTTAACGTGTAGGGGCCATCACAAACCGGCTCTGGCCTGACGTACAAATTGGGGGGTTTCTTTTGAAGCATTACTTTACAGATGTCATTAGCCCTTGTTATTACAATTTTCCAGCCTTTTCCCTTTGAAGGGGGTTGATTATTAGCTAAGGCAATAAGACAGTGTGGTGCTACTGAGGTATCTTTTGCTTCTCGGCATGAATCTTTGCCTGTCGGATTGACTACTGTGATCTGCCCGCCACCGCATTGAGGTATATAAGATCTTAACAGGCTTAGTCGGGTGTCAGCGCTAAGTGAGAAATTTGCCACTATTGTTATAGTTGCAAGGGTAACAGTAAAATTACAAATCTTGCGGGGGTTCATATTATTGCTCCAGCTACTTCGAGTATCACACGCCTTCTTAAGGTTTTTCCCGATGAACGATTCTAGTTTAGGAGCTTCTTCACAGTGAGTATATGGGATATTAGTACTAGCCCAAATATACTAGCAGGCCGTTGAAATTCTACTTAGACGGCACGATACTGCATTAAAATAGACCTCAAAATGCTTATTTACTCCAGTAAACTGCGCTTTTTCGGTCGGTTTTGCCTTGATAGGGATCCTTTCTCTTTTTATTTTACCAAAGTAGCTACCAAGCCCTTGAAAAATGGCTAGCCAGATACGCTAAATAAACGCTTGCATAAGCATGCCAACACCCATTATAAAGACAAAATAACCAAAGGCGGGGCGTAGTTTGTTGCTATCAATTTTGCGCGCCACCAGCCCACCTACAATAATGCCCAGAATTGCCAAACCAGTGACTTCAAGTAATAACCCCCAATCTACTTTCATACCGATTTGAATATCACCCATAAAACCAAGAATAGACTTAATCGCAATAATCATAAGTGAGGTTCCAACGGCCTGTTTCATTCCCAGCCCAGCGATCACCACCAGGGCGGGGATAATCAAAAAAACACCACCGGCACCGACAAACCCTGTTACACCACCAACCACAAGAGCCTCAAGCGCAATCAGGGGAAAGCTAAGATGTTTTTCGTTATCCTCCAGCTCTGGGCTTAACCGTGTTGGTTTTATCATGGTGTAAGCAGCCATTATCATTACCACTGAAAAAACGCTTAATATCAGTTCATTTTTGGTTAGCTCCCAGGTTCCAATATGGAGAATAGAATCAGGAATGGCAGGCACCAGAAAAAAGCGCACCAAATAAACACCCGCCAGTGCAGACAAACCAAAAATTAGCCCTCTCATGAAGAATAGAGAGCACATCTTCGCGATATAAATACAAATAATAATTGAAAAGAATCACAACTTAATAAGGACTCTTTTCTATAATTCTAACTAACTTGAATTATAGCTGACCAGATAACTCACAAAGGTAACCCAAATGGCCTCTTATATACTCGCAATCGACCAGGGGACAACATCGTCTCGTGCCATTCTATTTGATAATCACTTTTCCGAGCATGGCGTGGGGCAACAAGAAATCAAACAATGGTATCCAAAACCGGGCTGGGTCGAACATGATCCACATGAAATTTTACAATCCTGCGTTGATAGTGTCTTTATGGCGATTGAAAAAAGCCATATTAAGCCAGCCGAAATAGAGGCCATCGGCATTACAAACCAGCGTGAAACGACCATTATCTGGGATAAAAGCACGGGCAAGCCCATTTATAACGCCATTGTCTGGCAAGACAGGCGTACTGCAGATTACTGTAAGCAACTCAAAGATGATGGGCTAGAGAGTCTTTTTTGTGAAAAAACAGGCTTATTACTAGACCCCTATTTTTCAGCAAGCAAAATAAGCTGGTTACTTAACAATGTTGAAGGCGCAAGAAAAAGAGCCGAAAATGGAGAATTACTATTTGGTACTGTCGATAGCTGGCTGTTATGGAATCTGAGCAATGGCAAAACCCACGCTACAGATGCCACCAACGCATCCCGAACCTTGCTCTACAACATAACTGAACAGTGCTGGGATGATGAATTACTCGCTATTTTTGATATTCCCAGGCAGATTTTACCCGATGTGCGAGATTGTGCAGCGGACTATGGCAAAGCCGACACAAGCTGGTTTGGTGCTGAGATTCCTGTTTATGGCATCGCTGGAGATCAACATGCTGCAACACTAGGTCAGGCCTGTTTTCAGCCGGGCATGATGAAATCAACCTATGGCACAGGATGTTTTGCCATGTTAAATACGGGTAAAACCCGGGTTCCTTCGTCTAATCGCTTGCTTAGCACCATTGCTTATCGTCTTGATGGTAAAACCACCTACGCCCTTGAAGGCTCAATCTTTATGGCGGGCGCCTCGGTGCAATGGCTACGTGATGGTCTGGGTATTATTCAGCGGGCAGATCAGTGTGACACAATGGCACAGGCTTCTGACCCCGATCAGGAAGTCTATCTGGTACCGGCCTTTACCGGCATGGGTGCCCCCTATTGGGATGCCGAAGCACGCGGTTTAATCTGTGGCTTAACCCGTGCTTCAGGCGCCAATGAAATCGTCCGGGCCACGCTTGAGGCGGTCTGTTATCAAACAGCTGATTTATTGTCTGCGATGAAAGATGACTGGCATAATTCTGAGGCCAGGCAAAATACTGAGCAGATAAAAACCGTATTGCGCGTCGATGGTGGCATGTCTGCCAGTAACTGGACGATGCAATTTCTGGCCGACATTCTGAATGCAGAGGTGGATCGCCCCGAGGTACTTGAAACCACCGCACTTGGGGCAGCCTGGCTAGCGGGATATTATGCCGGTGTTTGGGATAATGCCGATGGATTTAGCCAGCACTGGCAACTCAATCGTCAATTCAAACCGCAAATGGATCAGCTACTAAGAGATAATAAATTCAATGGCTGGAAAGATGCCATTAAACGTACCCTGATTTAAGGAACCTCTTGTATCTCTCAAAAGATGATAAATTAGATAGCTTCTGATTTATCAGGACACAGAGGAAGCTTGTGAGCCTCTAAAGTGCATTGACACTGTTATTCAGATCAAGCCCCTCTGTGT
>JALWMR010000034.1:20627-24794 GCA_027083815.1 Thiotrichaceae bacterium | reverse complement strand
TGGTATACTATTTTCGGCTATATCAGTACTTTGGCACTTTATGCCTATACCTTTTCTTCGTACGGTATCAGCGGCTTTTCATTTGGAAATGACGAGACGATCCGCAAGTTTGTAGCTGTGGGCATTATTTGGTTGTTTGCAGGTATTAATGTCTGGAGCGTCAAGGGTATGGGGCGTGTCGAAGATGTTATGGTGTACATCAAGTTAATTATTCTCTTTATTATTTCAGTGGCATTAATCTTTTATGCCAAGACTGACTTTGCAACCTTCTCTTCAATGATACAAAAGGATTTTTCATCAACACCACTGTTAAATATATTAATTGTTTCATCCGTTACCTTTGTTGCTTATGAAGGGTTTCAATTAGTGATTAATGCCGTCAATGATATGGAAAACCCGGATAAAAATATACCCAGGGCAATCTATTCGGCCATTGTTTTAGTCGCACTGATTTATTTTATAATTGCTTTAAGTGCTGTGTTAGCGATTCCTGCTGCTGACCTGATAAAGAATAAAGAATATGCTCTGGCAGCGGGTGCCAACGATATTATGGGTAAGCTTGGTGAAAATCTTGTGATTTTAGGTGCTATTTTGGCAACGAGTAGTGCTATTAATGGAACACTTTTTGGCTCATCGCGACAAATGGCACGAATCGCCGATGATGGGTATTTGCCTCCCATCATCTCTCAAAGGAAAAATAATATTCCCAAAACGGCCATTATGACAATGGCGGGCATTGCATCATTACTTATTGCTATCGGTGGTTTGCGCTTGATCCTGGAATTTGGCAGCATTACATTTCTGCTGGTTTCTTTATTAATGGCTGTTGCCAATTTTAAAATACGATCAAAAACAAAATCTTCTACCTTAATTACAGTCTTTTCGATAACAGGTTTGCTTATGGGAGCCATTTTAATTCTTTTTTATGAGTATCAATCGAACCGGGAGCAGTTATTGTTTATTGTTGTGTTGTACTTCGTTTTAACGATGGGAGCCTGGGGGTATGCCAGAATGAGACGGAATATGGCTAAAGACTCTTCGTAATCAAGCTCTCTTGTTTACTATT
This sequence comes from Thiotrichaceae bacterium, assembly GCA_027083815.1. Classification (GTDB taxonomy): domain Bacteria; phylum Pseudomonadota; class Gammaproteobacteria; order Thiotrichales; family Thiotrichaceae; genus Cocleimonas. The sequence continues at coordinate 23,728 of JALWMR010000034.1, read as the reverse complement.
GAGCTGAATCCGTAACCTCAAAGCGGATTCGGGTATAAAAGCATCCTGAAACTGTCATATGGCTGACAGAAAAATAAGCCAGGCGTAATACACTACTGTTTATCTAATCACTAAAATACAGGTATGGAGACAAATAATGAAACTGGATATAAGCTTTAAGAATATTGATAAAAAATCACTCAAGAAGATAAAAAAAGATGTAAAGCAACAAATGAAAAAGAGCTTAAAAGCTCATTTAAAACGTTTTGATGATAGTTTAACCAGGCTGCATGTTACAGTGGAGCATGCTAAAAATGTTTATAATGTGTCGCTTCATTTACATCTGCCACCTAAAAAGATATTAGTTGCCAGGGAGTCGGCAGAGAATGCTCATACCGCGATAGAAAATGCGCTTAAGGATTTAACGCGTCAAGCCGAGAAGCATATTGCCAAAATCAGCGGGCGGGAAAACTGGAAACGTAAAGAAAGAAGAAAACGTCTTAAGCAATATCAGGCTGAGCTTCCATCATTGCCAGAAGCAAGCCAAAAGGAAGCCAGTCAAGCTGTTGAGTCCGTGTTGCCAAAACTTGAACGTTATATTCAACATGAATTGACCTATTTGCAAGCGAATGGCGACCTGCCTTCTAGCTATCCTACTGTAGAAGATGTGCGTGATGAGGCATTATTAAAAGTGCAGCTTAAATGGGATGAGCTAGACAAAACAGATGATGTCCTTTATCAGGAGTTAATCAAAGCGGTACACGAGGTGTTGACTGAGGAGATTATTAAAAGCCAAATACATGCCGATGATATTTCACTCGAATCGGCAGTGCCTGAAGATGCCAAGCAGCAAGCCGAAGATATGGTTGAAGAGGAAATGTATGAGTTTTATCAGCCATTTGAGCGTTTGCATATTGAAGATATTATCCCCGATAAAAATGCAGAGATTCCTGAAGCGTTATTAGAGCAAAATGCTCAGGAAATCAGTTATCAAACTATGGCCAATTTGCCTAATGATTGGCGTCGTTTGCTGGTGTTGGCTCACAGGGAAAACCTGCCGATTGAAACAATCGCTAGAACAATCATGCCAATGGCCTTATCAGATGCACAGCAAGTTCTTGATTATGCAGAGCAATTTATGCTGGCAAGTTTGCGAGAGCGCGGGCTGGGCCAGATCAATAAGGATTTGTTAGATAAACTTATTAAATAGAGGTTGAAAAGATGATTTTTAAGCAGCTTTTTGAGCCGGATTCCTGTACCTATACCTATTTGCTGGGCTGTGAGGAGACAGGCAAAAGCGTTCTAATTGATCCTGTGATTGATACTGTGGAGCGTGACCTGGGTGTATTACGTGACTTGGGGCTAAAGCCTGCTTACACGTTGGAAACGCATATACATGCCGATCATCTAACGGGTGCTAAAAAGATGCGTGCTCTATCGGGTAGTAAGATTGTAGTGCCCGAGATGGATGGTTTGTCCTGTGCTGATTTAGGCGTGAAGGAGGGTGAAGTGTTTCAGGTTGGTAATGTTAAACTTCATCCACTTTATACGCCTGGGCACACCAGCACGCATCATGCCTATTTAATTGATGATGGCACACATAAAATGCTCTTTAGTGGTGATGCGCTATTAATTGAAGCCTGTGGGCGGACTGATTTTCAATCGGGTGATCCACATGCTCTATACAAAAGCATTATGGAGAAGCTTTTTACACTGCCAGATGAAACCCTGGTTTATCCGGGGCACGATTATGAAGGAAGGCAGATCACCACGATTCGTCAGGAAAAACAACGTAATCCGCGTTTAAAAGAAGGCACAACAGAAGAAGAATTTGTCAATATTATGAACAGTCTGGACTTGCCTTATCCCAGAAAAATAGACTTTGCAGTACCGGGTAATACCGCTTGTGGTGAATGCCCGGATAATGTGCCAGAAGAATATCGTGGCCCCTGCGATATTATTGAAGTTGCCCCCGATATTGGCACAATGGGCAAGCAGGGAGATCAGGGTTAAAGGCTAAACTGGATAAAAGGGCAAGCCGAGCTGAAAGCGAGACAATGTTGGAGCGCAGCGACGACTACCCGAAGGGTGCGTTTACAAAACGCATAAAAAGGTGGGGGGTGTACTTTTTAATCTTTTTTTTAAGTATAAGAAGTCTATTAACTGTCATTTAATGGACAGTTAATAGAACTTGGTAGCGTTACACTTGTCTCTATAAGCACATTGGAAGATAAGCGCATGAGTACTTATAAGAGAGGTTTAAAAAACAATGAAAAAATTACTAACAACGTCGTTGGTATTAGCAGCACTGGGTGTCGCGATTCAGAGTGCACAGGCAAATACAAACCCAGCTGGGAAAAACACGAATACAGCAGTAAACGTCACGCAGAATCAAGCACAAAAAGCATGGTTGGGTGTTGTTCTGGCACCTGTTCCAGGGGTTGTAACTCAACAACTGGGTGATATTATTCCTGAAAAGCAAGGTGTTATGATTCAGGCCGTTTCACCGAATTCACCTGCAGCTAAAGCAGGCTTGCAACGCTATGATATTATTTTAGGACTGGATAAAGGTGGCGATAAGCAACAGATTTTTTCTGCCAAACAGTTAGCGGGCTTGATAGCTTCAAGCAAGCCAAATGAAGAGATTAATTTGAATGTGGTTCGAAAAGGTAGCAAGCAAGATATCAAAGTGAGTTTGGGAGGTTTGGCAATAAATAATCCAATGCAGCAGCACCCCATGATGGGTGGTATGAAGAACGGTGCGTTTGGGCGAATGCCACATCCTCTATTTGGAAATCGTCCTTTAACGCGTCCGAACATGGCTCCTAATATGGCTCCCGGTTTTGCACCGCAACTGTTGTTTCCTCAGCCACCAATGCCACCGGCGATGCCTAAGTCATCGGCTCAAGTAAGTGTTATGCAGCAGTTTGAATCTATCAGTATCAATAAAACAGGCGACGGAAAGGTGCGTGCTGCGGTAACGATTGATAATAACGGTGATAAAAAAGAATTTACCTTTGAAGGTAAATACGACGAAGTACGCAAACAAATCCAGCAAAGTAAAGAATTGCCCGAAGACAAGAAAAGTAGTTTGCTGAATGCCCTGAAGGACAATCCTGGAC
>JALWMR010000034.1:0-20617 GCA_027083815.1 Thiotrichaceae bacterium | reverse complement strand
ATCCTGGACAGCTAATACCGAATAATTTCTTTAGAGGTTTTCCACAGATGCCGGGCTTTTCAGGCTTTAACGGCTTCTTGAACGATCCATTTTTCAATCAACGCCAGCAACAAGTGCCTTCATGGTTTAATAATAGTCCCCGATTATAGTAATGTTGGTGGGCTTTTGAAAAAGGATGATCATTTGGTCATCCTTTTTTTTGTGGTCGAGAAAAGTGGGAAAAAGTGGGGGGGTGTACTTACGGAGAACCTGATCAAGTCCAATTATTTTAAGCTTGCCAAAACTGCCGATATTTTCCACGAAGTTCGGCGCAGTAGAGCAACTATTACGACTCACTTCGTGAAAAATAGCGACTGTTTTTCTACGCTTAATTCTAATCGACTTAATCAGGCTCTCCTTACTCAATCTCTACAAGTAGCATTGAATGATCAGAAAGTCCATCCAGGCGCACCTGGTGATTGTATTTAACCGATTTAATTTTATAATTTAAACTTGGCGATGCTAAAGCATGATCGTAACGAAAGCCGTTTTGATGTTTCGTGCTAATCCAGCTGAATTCCCGTTTGTTTTTATTGCGTGAGCGCCAGGTATCAACCCAGCCATCGAGTAATAACTGCTGAAATAAAAAAGTATGCTCAAATGTCTTTGTTTCAGAGTCTTCAAAGGGAATACCCACATTTAAATCGCCAATTATCAGGCTGTTTTCTTGCAGAAAAAGGGCATCCAGATCAATCAGGGCGTGTAAAAAGGGTGGCTGTTTTTTCTTCTGAGGTAAGTGTGCGGCTATTAAATTTAATTCGCCAAAATCAGGGAAAAAGGCACGAATTGCTCGCGCCGGTAATGGCATATCTTTAGGGAAGAGCTGCGCCTGAAAAGCTGTATCGGAGGCTATCATCAAACTATTGTCACGAGCGCTTGCTGTATCGGGTACATATTGTTCATGTAGTCCCATTTCTTTTAATCCATCAAGAAGAATCTTTTTGCTCCTGCCGTGGCGAAACTCTTGCAGGGTAATAATATCGGCTTGCTCTTTTTCGATGGCATCAAGAATGCTTTGGGCGCGTTGTCCACCGCCATGCAGGATATTCCAGCTAAGTATTTTCATAAGCTAATCATGGCACAAAACGGGTAAAAGGTGGGGGGTGTACTTTTTAATCCCTTTGGGTTTTATTCCCCGCCCCTTGGAACGTGAAAGGGTAAAAGAAACAGCCTTATTAATACCCCGCTTTCGAGGTACGAGAAAGTCGAGCGTTAAGCGAGAGGGCTTGCCCCGGGGGAAGTTTATTCAATAATGAAAAAGCTTTATTTCATACCACTATAAATACTAAGTGCTATTGCATAAGGGTAGCAATATAAATTAGTCTTGCCGGTCTTAAAACGGTTAAACGCAGATGGATAAACGCGATATGGGTTGAATTTCATCCGTGTTGACCTATATTTAGAGTCTCCTGCAAGGTTTGACTTATCAATTTTAAATAACCCTATGAGATCTTTGCATGAGAGTATGGCGAGAGAAAAATTAGTGTAATTATTTATCCGTCGTATCTTTCGTGCAAAGGTCTTATATAACCAACAAAGGACAATAAAATGGCACATACATTACCCGATTTACCTTATCCTAAAGACGCACTAGAGCCTTATATTTCAGCAGAAACGCTAGATTATCACCATGACAAGCATCATCAGGCGTATGTTACTAATCTTAATAACTTGATTGAAGGCACTGAGTTTGCAGATATGTCTCTAGAAGACATTATCAAGAAAGCACCTGCCGGTGGTATTTATAATAATGGTGCTCAGGTTTGGAATCACACCTTTTATTTTAATTGTCTGGCGCCTAATGCGGGCGGTGAGCCAACTGGTAAAATTGCAGATGCCATTAACGCCTCGTTTGGTTCATTTGCTGATTTTAAAGAAAAGTTTTCAACTTCTGCGGTAACGAACTTCGGCTCTGGCTGGACATGGCTTATCAAAAATGATGATGGTAGCGTTGAAATTGTCAACACTTCCAATGCAGGCTGCCCACTTTCTGAAGGACAGCATGCGGTTCTAACTATTGATGTTTGGGAGCATGCCTATTACATAGACAAGCGTAATGCACGCCCTGCCTATGTTGAAGATTTCTGGAATCTGGTTAACTGGGACTTCGTGAATAGCAATATGTAGTATTTGTCAACTCCCACACATTGACAAAAACTAAAAAGCTGGCATAATCGCTCGTTTTTTCCGCAAAAGGGTAGCCAGTACATCAACCAGTCCAAAGTGTCTGATGTACTAGTCTACCCTTTTGTTGTTTAAGGTGATTGCTGTGTCAGATTCATTAATGTCTACCTATGCCCCGCTACCTGTTGCATTTAAAAGTGGTAAGGGCGCTTATTTAACCGATACAAACGGTAAAGACTACCTTGATGCGGTGGCGGGTGTCGCTGTCTGCAGTCTTGGTCATGCACATCCCCGCATAGCCGAAGCTCTTGCCGAACAAGCACGTACACTAATTCATACGTCTAATCTTTATCAAATCCCACACCAAATTGAGCTGGGTGAACGGCTTTGCGCGCTCGCCAGTATGGATAAAGTTTTCTTTAGCAATTCTGGCGCAGAAGCGAATGAAGCAGCTGTTAAGTTGGCACGTCTATATGGTAAAAAACAGGGCGTAGAAAAACCCAATATCATTGTAGCGAGCGGCAGCTTTCATGGTCGTACTCTGGCCACTCTTTCAGCAACTGGTAGTCGCAAGGTACAGGCAGGTTTTTCACCGTTGGTCTCTGGCTTTGTGCGTGTTGATTATAACGATATCGAAGCAATCAAAAAGATTGCTGAAATAAATAGCGATGTTGTTGCCATACTGGTTGAGCCAGTACAAGGGGAGGGCGGTGTTATAGTCCCTGATAAGGGGTACCTCAGCCAGATTCGTCAAATTTGTGATGATAATAACTGGCTGATGATGCTGGATGAAATTCAAACGGGAATGGGCAGAACCGGAAAAATGTTTGCCTTCCAGCATGAAGAAAATGCCAGGCCGGATGTGATGACACTGGCAAAAGCACTGGGTAATGGTGTGCCGATTGGTGCCTGCCTTGCAGCTGGTAAAGCAGCAGAGGTGTTTTCACCTGGTACGCATGGCTCTACGTTTGGCGGTAACCCATTGACGACACGTGCTGCACTAACTGTATTAGATGTGTTTGAATCAACTAATGTGGTAGCAGATGCCGCTGAAATGGGCTGTTATTTACTAGAGCAATTTCAAGCCGAATTAAGAGGTTTGGAAGGTGTCGTGGCTGTACGAGGCAAGGGCATGATGATTGGCATTGAACTATCAAAAAGTTGTGGTGATTTGGTTAAACTAGCACTTGAAAAACAATTATTGATCAATGTCACTGCTGATAAAACGGTTCGTTTGCTACCACCACTTATCATCAATAAAGAGCAGGCAAATACGATTGTTACAACATTGGTTGAACTGATCAAAGCGTTTTTAAAAGGATAATAATCATGTCACAGATTAGACATTTTTTAACATTGATGGATTTTAGCCCTGATGAATTAAAAGCACTTATCGGGCGAGCCATTGAAATGAAAAAAAATTTTATAGCGGGTGAAATCTACGAACCGCTAAAGAATAAGACCTTGGCGATGATTTTTGAAAAATCTTCTACCCGGACTCGTGTTTCGTTTGAAGCCGGCATGAATCAGCTTGGCGGTCATGCCATGTTTTTGTCATCGCGAGATACACAATTAGGCCGGGGCGAACCGATTGAAGACAGTGCACGGGTTATTTCCAGCATGGTTGATGCTGTTATGATTCGTACTTTTGGTCACGATATTGTTGAAAACTTTGCTGCGCACTCCAGTGTGCCCGTGATTAATGCCTTGACTGACGATTTTCATCCCTGTCAGTTATTAGCCGATATGATGACCTATGTAGAGCATCGTGGCAGCATTGAGGGTAAAACAGCCGCCTATGTGGGGGATGGCAATAATATGTGTCATTCCTGGATGAATGCCGCCAAACAGTTTGGTTTTCATTTAAACATTGCTTGCCCAAAAGGTTATGAGCCTAAGGCTGAATTGATGAAAGGCTTAAGCGACCATGTCACCCTCTTTCATGATATTAATGAGGCGGTTAAAGGTGTTGATCTGGTTACTACTGATGTGTGGGCAAGCATGGGGCAGGAAGAAGAACAGAAAATTCGCGAAAAAGCATTTAAGGCTTTTAAGGTCGATTCTAAAGTCATGGCTTTGGCAAACAAGGATGCTTTGTTTATGCATTGTTTACCGGCTCATCGAGAGGAAGAGGTCAGCGCAGCAGTGCTGGAAGGCCCGCAAAGTGTCGTCTGGGATGAAGCCGAAAACCGTTTACATGCGCAAAAAGCCTTACTTGAGGCTTTGGTCGTTGCCATGCCTAAGCAAATAGATTTGAAGGAAGCCTCTTAAATCAATGGCCTCACATGCTGAAGAAACCGCGCTACGGCGTACCTTTGCGATTATTTCGCATCCCGATGCGGGTAAAACCACCATTACTGAAAAATTATTATTGTTTGGTGGTGCGATACAGGTTGCCGGTTCGGTAAAGGGGCGCAAGGCAGCTCGCCATGCCACATCTGACTGGATGGCAATGGAGAAAGATCGGGGCATCTCGGTTACATCCTCGGTGATGCAGTTTCCCTACACCTTTAATAAAAAACACCCAAACGACCCGGACAAGATTATTAACCTGCTGGATACGCCGGGTCACGAAGATTTCTCAGAAGATACTTACCGTACCTTGACGGCGGTGGATTCGGCATTGATGGTGATCGACGTTGCTAAAGGTGTTGAGGCAAGGACAATAAAGCTTATGGAAGTGTGTCGTTTGCGTGATACACCGATTATGACCTTTATCAACAAGCTTGATCGTGAAGGTCGTGACCCTATTGACTTGCTAGATGAAGTCGAAAGTGTGCTTAAAATTCAATGTGCGCCGGTTACCTGGCCGATTGGCATGGGTAAACGTCTTAAAGGCGTCTATCATATTCACAATGATGCGGTGCATCTATATGACCCTAATCATGAAGGCAAAATCATGGAAGGTGAAGTGATTCAGGGGCTGGATAATCCTCGTCTTGATGAAATCCTGGGTACTCAGGCGGAAGAGTTGCGAGAAGAAATAGAATTGGTAAAAGGTGCCAGCAACGCCTTTGATAAAGATGCTTATTTGCAGGGTAAACTGACGCCTGTCTTTTTTGGCTCGGCGATTAATAATTTTGGTGTTGCTGAACTATTGGCAGACTTTGTTGAACATGCGCCTGCGCCGCAGCCTCGTGCCACCACGAGCCGTGAGGTGTTGCCTGAAGAAGAAAAATTTACCGGCTTTATATTTAAGATACAGGCGAATATGGATCCACAGCACCGTGACCGGATAGCCTTTATGCGAATCTGCTCGGGTAGTTTTTCCAAGGGCATGAAACTCAATCATGTGCGCCTTAAAAAAGACGTTAAAATACCGGATGCACTCACCTTTCTTGCGGCCGATCGTGGTCACGTTGATGCTGCTTATCCGGGTGATATTATCGGCATTCATAATCATGGCACGATTCGCATTGGTGATACTTTTACTCAAGGTGAAGACCTCTTTTTTACGGGTATTCCCAGTTTTGCACCCGAATTGTTTCGCCGCGCGCAGTTAAAAGACCCGCTTAAAATGAAGCAACTGCAAAAAGGACTTGAGCAACTTTGCGAAGAGGGCGCAACCCAGCTATTTCGTCCCTTTAAAAACAATGATCTGATTCTGGGTGCAGTCGGTGTCTTGCAATTTGATGTCGTCGCCCAGCGTTTGAAGGATGAGTATAAGGTCGATTGTCAGTTTGAAACAGTGAATGTGCAAACAGCGCGCTGGATTCAATGTGACGATGAAGAAATGCTGAATCAGTTTAAAATAAAGGCTGAAGCAAATTTATCACTGGATCATGCGGGTGAGCTGGTCTATATCGCACCAACGCGGGTTAATTTAATGATGGCAGAAGAGAAATGGCCTGATATTCAGTTCTTATCGACCCGTGAGCATGGCAATTATGACTAGAAAGGTGCCAAAATAGGGTTAAAAAGTACACCCCCTACCTTTTTATGCGTTTTGTAGATGGCACCCTTGCAGCTGTTGAATTTCTTTGATCGATTTTGCCTTGTCTCGCACTCGCCTAAGCGAATTTCAACAGCCTGCCAGGGTAGACGTCGCTGCGCTCCCACATTGTCTCGCTTTCAGCTCGGTTTGGCATTTTCCCAGACAGGCTGCCTACACTTTTAGTTTGCCTATTTCTTACCAATAACTTGTTTATCGACAGTATGGAAGTATGGCCAAATTAAACTGTTTGGCATAGTTTCGTGCGGCTACTCGATATTTGAGATGGTTGTCGCCATAAATTACATCTCCCATACCTTTAAGCTGAACTAAACTGCAACCACGCAGATTGGTAAGCTGTTGCCTTGTCAGCCCCGGTGCTTTAGTGCTTCCACCACGTCCTGATTGATAGGCCCATAGGTATTTATTCCCTTGAGATGCCAGATTATGTGCATCTCTAACAGGATTTCGTTGCTGTATTGCGATCAACTTTTGTGCAAACTCGGCTTCGCGTTTTTGTTTGATTCTGTCGGTTGAATAGCTTGGCGTGCTCATCGTTGAAGAGCGCGGTACATAGCCCGATGTTGAAGGTGGGGGTGTTGCCGTACAAGCTTGTATAAACAGGCTAATGCTCATAATACCTAATAATTTAATCATTATTTTTTCCTTTTCTTCGGTACAGGCTCAGTAATAGTAGTGGGAATAACAAGTAGCCGTTAAATCCACCACCGCCGGATGAGCCTTTATCTGATTTTCCTTTTACCTTTATGTCTCCGGCAGAAAGAGAAAAGAAAGGCCGATTATTACATTCAACCATAAGTCTGGCACGACTCATTGAAACAATATCATCGGGTAAGCTTACCGCTTCACTTCCATCATTGGCGGTGGTTTTTAGGAGCTGTTTATACTGTTTGGAGTCAATCAGTGAAATATCAACTTGCTTGCAGTTAATGGGGCTTCTATCCGTGTCAGCGACCGTCCAGTTAACCGTTGTGGTATCTCCGGCGGTTAGTGTGCCTGCGGATTGATGTGATATCACCTCAAAGAAGTTATTTGTTTCAACGAAGCGCATTGTCATTCTGTCTGTCGCAATGCCACCACGACCATCTCTGACTGTTGCAATGAAGTGAGCATTACGCTCATAAATGGGTAAACGCTCTCCATCGGAGGGAGTGTTGTTAAATAAGTCGATAATTCTTGGTATATAACGAGTGCTGGAGGTGCTGGCAAGCCTGCTTCTAAAGAAAGCATTATCGCCAGTATCAACATTTTTGTCACTGGCTTGCCCCGTATCTATTTGCTCCCAGGTATAGGTTAACTTGTCTCCATCACTGTCATTGCCGCTAGCCTTAAGCATAAAAGGTGTACCAACCGGGATAGTATAATCTGGCCCGGCGCTAACGGATGGCTCATTATTTGATGTGCTTTTAATAAAGCCGCACTGACTACCACCGCTATTACGCACATAATCAGAGATTTGAAAAATACTGATTGCATGAAACTGTGGATCAACATGATTTTGAATATCATTAACGTCACAAACGCCAGCATAAGACATAATAGTACTGCCACTGCCGGGTTCTACAGCTGTTTCCTGTGTGCGTTGGGCGCTGCCACAATAGCTATTGAAGGTATGTGTTGCACCTAATTGATGGCCTATTTCATGAGCGACAAAATCAACGCTAAAGGCATCGCCAATAGGCCGGCGAATACCGGTAACGCCCATTGCTTTTGTTGTTGGGTCACACACAGAGGCAACAGCCGATAGGCCAGACACATCTCCGGCACTAAATAAATGACCAATATCATATTGGTTGCGACTTAATGCGCCACTCAGGTTAAGTGCATTCTCATCTACCAGGGCGTCAATATCATCGTTTGAATAAGGGTCGGTAACAGGGTTGGTATAAATGATATTCTTTTCATCAGGTATAAGCTGAAAAGTAATACTAAGGTCTCGCTCATAAATATCGTTAACGCGGTTGATAGTGGTTGTAATGGCACTTAATGCATCTGTTTTGCTGCCACCATGAAACTGGGTGTATTCACCCGTAGCAGCAACGGCAAGGCGATAAAGGATTTTTTTCTTTGCCGCTTTTGCCAGGCTTCTTTTTAGCATATCGGATTTTCCCGAAGGCAATACAGGTGAGGCATCATGCTTTACACCACATTTAAAATCGGTGTGAAATATTTCCCGATTTTCACGTTTGCTAAAGCTGAGATATTGATTAACCGATGTCGCTCTTTCTGGCTCAACATAGATTGTATCCCCATCCGGCATTATCAGCATGGCATGAAAACCCCTGGGTGTTAAATCGACCCGACCCCGAATCGCATTTTCATTCTGCGGCTTTATGCGCCAGGTCTTTATCTCGGGAAACTGTTTTGCCAGCTCGGGGGGCATAACCTCACTGGGAGTCATTTCCACATCAGCAAAGCCACCTGTCGGCAAGGGTATCCTGATCTTTTTAAGCTGCTGATTTGCACCTGGTTTTGCGGAAGTTTTATTATCAGGCAATAGTGCTGGCGCATTAGATTGATTATTGAGCAACTGTTTAAACTGCTCAATATTAAAGCGTAGTGTTCGCCCTTTTAATGTTTTTTGATTAAGCCGTTTTGCTAATTGACCGGATACCTGTGTCGAGGGCACTTTCGCAATGTCTGCCCAGACCTTACTAGCCGTTGAGTCATCCAGATTTAGACTATGCGGAGCGGAAAAGGCGTGACTAACTACCAGGGTAGAGAGCAGACCGAGTGTAACAGGGGCGATTCTGTTTGATTTTTTCACTTGGATTTCCTGTATTTATCCTTTTAATGCACAAAAGGGCAAAAAAGGTGGGGGGTGTACTTTTAAAGTATTAAATAAGTGTTTATATGACTGTTATCTCTATTTTTAAGACATGCTACTTAATAATAGTTCCCATTTAAACCTTTATTTTAAGCTTCCGCGATGAGTTAAAGGACAATAATACCAGGAGAATCATAATTAAAGCGTTAACTGAGCCACCTGCGCTAGAGCCATTAATATCACTAGTCGCTATTAGACTGGATGTTTGTGTAGTGTCGTTTTCTGAGAGGCTCTTGTCATTTATTTCCGGTTCGGCTTGATCTTCATTGCTAAATGGCTGGGGTTTATGGTCATCTGCATCAGTGATTGAGAAATCACGATATGAAATAGCGAAAAAGATATTATTGCTACAAGCCAGTTTAAAGCGCCCTTTTGATGTTAGTCGTGCTTCGTGTGGGATACTTATCCAGGCCTCTCCGGTGTTAGGTAAGTTTTTAGCTACAAGCTGGTTAAATGTATAGTCACTATTGCTTGATAGATAAACATCTACAGCGTCACAATTAATGGGTGCTTTATTGGTTCCAGCAGTATTCCACTTTATCTGGTAGCTTTCGCCACGATTATAAAAAGAGCGCGGTAAATTTAAGGCAAAACGGCTACCGGTACGAATCACCTTAATGGTCATTTGATCGCTTTGAGCCGCGTTGTAGCTATCTTGAGCGACAAAACTAAAATGCATATTGCGCGCTCGGGTAGGCAATACCTCACCTTTTGATGTGGCATGATATGCGATATCTTGAAGGGGTGGGAAAGTACGTGTTTTGGATGTTTCAGGCATGTGCGCCCTGAACAAGGCATTGTCGCCTGTGTCCAGACCTGTTGGGGAGCGCTCTCCAGAGTCAACTTGCTGCCATGAAAACACCAGCGCGTCATTGTCACTATCGCTTGCAATACCGCTGAGCTCAAAAGGCGTATTGGCTGGTATGGCCCTGTCTATTCCGGCATTAACCTTTGGTGGCGCATTATGTGTTAGGTTGCGTGTCCCGCAGCTGCTTCCTCCCCCGTTCATGGTGTAATTGCGTATTTGATTGATACTGCCAATATGCAGCATGGCATCGGCACTTGCTTGTAAATTATCAACGCCGCAATAACCGGCATAGGACATGATGGTTGAGCCACTGCCCGGTTCAAAGGCTGTTTGTGGTGCACGGGTGCCCCCAGAACACAAGCCTTCCACACCATTAAAAGTATGGGTTGCGCCTAGCTGGTGGCCGATTTCATGGGCGACAAAATCCAGATTAAAGCTATCATTCTCCGGGTTACTGATGCCCGAAACACCTTGCCCCTTGCGATACGGGTTACACACGCTGGCAATAGCGGCCAGCCCACCACCTTTGGTGTGGAACAGGTGGCCAATATCGTAATTTTCAGTGCCAATAACACGATCCGTATTTTCCTGATTTTGCTGGATTAATGCATCAGAGTTACTGGCATCAAAAGGATCGCTACTGGCATCGGTGTAGATCAAACGATCATTATTTTCGGCTAGAGTCAAATGGATGCCAAGATCCTGTTCAAAGACCTGATTGATGCGGCTTATAGTGGTGACAATGGCGGATAATGCACCGAGCTTTGTGCCGCCGTGGGCTGCGGCATATTCTCCTGTTGTTGATACGGCAATCCTGTAATTTAACAGGCTTTTAAAATCATTTGATTTGGCGAAAGTGGAGGTGCGTTTAGCAAAGGATGGTACAGACTCGCTGCTAGCACCACAGGAAAAAGCCTGTTGGTTGCTCTGTTTTTGATCTTGTTTTTTATAGCTGATATAACGGCGCTGCTGGTTTTTTACCCGCCTCTCCGGGTCAATAATAAAGGTTTCTCCTGAACGAGCCTGTAGCATTGCATGAAAGCCATTTTTACCAAGGTCGACTTTGCCTGCACTAAAATAGCTGTCCGCTACAAGACGGAAGGTTTTTACATCATTTTTATATCTTTGAGCTAATGAGGGCGGCAATAACTGCTCGGGAATAAGCGTTATCTGATGAGTGGTGCCGTTTGACAAGGGCACTGATATTTGTATGTTTTGGTGTTTATCAGAAGTGGGTCTGGCTTTTAAGTGATCTGAACTGGATTGATTGGCGTATAACGGGTTTAACTGAGTGCTTAATAGCGTAGACATGGCTGGCTCATTGAGTATCAGGGTGCGAGCCTTTTGATGTGTTTGTTGTGATACTGATGTTTGTTTGTGTACAATTTGTCCGCTGTCGGTGCCTCTAGCTGAGAAAGATGCTACATCCTCCCATAAATCAGCTTTTGCAGATGAGGTTATGGAACATAGTAGTCCACCTAATAACCATACTACCCGGGTACTCTTTTTTATATCCATTTAAACACACCATCAAGTCCTGTTGATGTGCTTATCCTGAAATGAATGAGGATCTAAATTAAGGAGCGCTTGTATAAGCAAGGCTATTTTTAAGATAACGGATAAGGGTTATGCTTCTATCCTGGTTTATTAACCGTTAGTCTCCCCCTGGCAGGCCGTTGAATTTCTACTTAGACGGCACGATACTGTGTTAAAATAGACCTCAAAATTCTCATTTACTCCAGTAAACTGCGCTTTTTCGGTCGATTTTGCTGTCTCTCGCACTCGTCTAAGCGAGTTTCAATAACCTGCTAGGTGTCTTTTGTGTGGCAAGCTGAATTTAAACTCTATCTTTATCCTGAAGATTTCAATCATAACTTTGATAAAAAACGTTTATCTTTAAGCCTAAAAGAGCAGGGTTTTATTGATAAAGTCTTATCACCAAACCGGTTTTCGGTGGGGGACAGGTTTCTCTCTTTGCTGACCTTTATGGGTTGCTCTCCTGATGTTGAGTTGGAACCCCAGATAGATGCCCCTTATTGCTATGTTGAATTCAATACAGATACAAAACCCCATTTTATTGCTGGGTCCAATCTAAAAAAAGCCCGTTGTTCTCATTGTAAGAAAGATGTTTCCATGCTGAGCTGTGAACACTGCCAGCAAACTCTTGATCCAGCCTCACTAAACTGGCGTAAAACTGCCTTTTATGCCAGTAGCTGGATAACAGTTGGCAATATTTATGAGTTAGAGGCTATTCCATCTGATCAATTATTAGCTTTTTTGCAAAAAGAAACTGCTATGACATGGAAGCCCGCCTATATACGTTTATAAGCGTCATCTAAGTGACATTTTCTTGACGGCTAATGCTGGATAATAGTAGCACTGAATAAAGAAGAGGAGTTCGCTATGAGTACACAACAAATTGATAAAGAACGCTGGACAGAATATTTGGATCACTTAAGTAATGTAACTGACTCCCACTTAGTCACCATTGAGGTGATAGGTTTGTCTGTAGGCGATCAAATTGAAACTGAAGACGTTGAGTTTAAGGGCATCACTTATGATGGAGATGATGTGATTTCTGTACAGGCAGGAGATTTAGATCATTTAATTAATAAACCGGTTGATCTCTATGTCCTTGAAGAAGATGACGGGCTAAAAAGCATTGAAATTACCGATGCAGAAGACAATAAGCATTTGCTTCTTTTCAAGCGGGCTTAATCAGCTTCCTTAATCGGTCTCTCTTTAAGGAAGCCCTGATTAAGTCGATTAGAATTTAACAAGCTAAAAATAATTGGACTTGATCAGGACTTCCTTAAGAGCCTCTAAATTAGTGCTCATATATTATGCCTCCTTCCCTTAGTGCAATTCTTTGTACTCTGTTAAGATACAGCTTTTTAAACAAGGTAAGGACATCCCATGAATTTAGATTCATTATCAGTGGCCACAATCATTGTTTCTATCATCGTTATTATTTTAGTGTTTGGTGCCATAATTTATAGTCATATAACAACGAAAAATAATATGAGGACGTTAGCGCGCAATACCATTTTAATGAACGCTGATGATGAAATTAAAGGCTTATGTAAACAGATTATGGATATTAAACCCAATGCTTGTCCTTTAATGCATGGTGATGCACTAAAACTGGTGAAGGCTGACCCAGAAAAACTAAAAAGCATTTTACGTGAGCAACTAGCCAGCCTTAAAAATAAGTAAAACAATAAGGGTGCATGGCCAGTAAACACGAAATCATTGGTGAAGAATGGAAACAGCGTGCTCCCGAGCTGGCTGAATGGGCAATGCAGCACCTGGTCAACCGTAAGGATGTGTGGGGGCAATATTCCGTTTTAACCCCGGCCGAACGCATCAAACAGGGGCGAAGTTACAAGGCAATGACCTTGCCCCGCAAAGATATGCGCGGTGAAGATATGGTTACATTGGATAAACTTACCCGTCACTTTGCCAGCCGTCACCACCACAAACCACAAATTATCGGCTTACACGCCAAATCAAAGCAGACCACCAGTAAATGGTTAGGAATTGATATTGATTGTCATGATAGTGATGCAGTTGCCGCCGAAGATCACGCGCGACGTAATTTAACTGGCGCGCTCAAGTGGTGGCATGACTTTCAAAAGATGGGTTATGACCCACTACTTTTCGACAGCAATGGCGCGGGTGGTTATCACCTTTGGGTATTATTTAAAGAACCAGCACCTACTGAAGATGTGTATATGCTGGCCAAAAGCATTGTTACTCAATGGGAAAGTAATAACCTGGATGAAGAGCCAGAAACCTTCCCCAAAAAAGTCAAGGAAGGCAGCCTGGGCTCCTGGTTTAGATTGCCCGGTTTGCACCATACCCGTGAACATTATGGCAAGGTTTGGAGCGGCGATGACTGGCTAGAAGACCCCTGGCTGGATGGCCATGCAGCCATTGATGCGATTCTCAGCGTAGTACCTGGCCCGCCTCCGCCAAAGGCAAAAGAGCAAGATCGCACTCCCCGCAAAACAAGGCGTTCGACTTTAAAAGAGCCCTCAGCAAGAGAGAAGCCCTCAGCAAGAAAGAAGCCACTAGCAAAATCCAAAAAAGCCAGCACACGAAAAAATCGTTTTAAAAGCACGGGAAAACCAACAATCTGTGTTGATCTGGATGGAGTGCTTGCTGACAGAACCTATACCAAAGGCAAAACGACTATTGGTGATCCCATAGACGGGGCAGTTGATTTTACCCATGAATTAGCCGAGTTTGCTAAAATTCTTATTCTCACCTCACGATTTTCAGAAATCAAAACACCACAGGAAATGGAAAAGATGGAAACAGCCATTCGCAACTGGCTGGATAAACATAGATTCAGCTACGATGAGATCTGGACAAAATCAGCCAAACCACCCGCTCAAGCTTATATTGATGATCATGGTGTTTATTGTTGCCCCAAAAAAGAAGGTATAGGTGCCTATAAAACAGCCCTCAGCTCAACGAGATACTTATTAAGGAAGCTCTGACAGATTTTCATCCATGTTAATCAGCTGCCTTAAAATAAACTAGGCTAACGAAGCCCTACATGACGAGTTTCGTCCTCGGTCATGACTCTTTCTTGGATAACACGCCAAACGCCATCGTCCTCTTTTTCCAGCACAATTTCGACCCCATGAGAGTGACCTGATCCATCATTAGCGATGACAGATTCGACAGTTTTAAACATGATTTGAGCTTCATTAAAGGCGGTCATTCTCAGGCCTTCGTAGCTCACTTTTTGTATTATATTATCTTCGAACTCCTGCTTTGACTGGCGGGCCCAGTCATCATAGCTAATACTCTCATAACCGGGTACGCCCGTTACGCGCACCTTTTTGGAAATGAGATTAAAGTGTTCGTCAAACAGCTTGTCGCTTGCTGTTTGTGCAGAGGCATCCAGCCACTCCTGGGCAATTTTCTCGGGATCATATTGCTTGTGAAAGCTTATTGTTTGTTCATTGGGCATTAATAATTCCTCATACAACTTGATGAAATTCTAACATGCTTTCATGCAAGCGCTTAATCAGTTTTGTAATATGCTGTAGCTTGCATAGAAATTGTAGGCTTGTGCTACAATTTCCCTATGGCACGTTCACTCACATTCATTATCGCTAAAGGCAAAAGCAAGGCCAGTTTTGACTGCACCATTCACAAGGTAGATCGCAGCAAGCTCTATGGCTCACGCAAAATTGAAACGCTTGATCTGGACGGCAATAAATGTGATCTGGCGACCTTACTGGATGATGGTAAAACGCTGGTGCCTTATGGTGGTACCGCCTCTGGCTATATAAACTCGGATGGAGAATGGGTGTGTCGCAAGGATATAACGCCGGTTGATTTTGATGGCAATAAACTTGAGAAAGTCCCCTCCAGTTTTGATGTCGGTTTACCACTTGATGAGGAAGTGAGCGCAGAAGAATTTTTAGATCACAGCATCCGCCTGACCTATGCGCTGCAAAGCAATAATATGGATGAGACATTTCTGAAAGCCATTAATAATGGCGTCATTTATAAAACATTTTTTAGTTATCGTGGAGGTATTGATCCAGACCCCGCTTTTGTAATGCAAGGTGATGATGACACCATCTGGCTTTTAATTGGCGCAAAGAATCATGTCTCCTATGCAAAGCTGGAACAAGCAGCAGTGATTGAAGCAACCGCAGACATGGACGAAGGTGCTGAAACCAGTGGTGATGAGCTGGATTTTGGCATGTTATAATGAATAATCAGTCTCTTAAAAGTACACCCCCCCACTTTTTGGGCATTTTCACGGTCGGCTTATGGCGAATATAAACCTCACCGACCCACGCAAACGCGATGCGGTGGTTAAGGCTGAAAGCATTTCTCCTCGCAGTCAGGTGCGTTATATTGGCCCAAAAGGAGGTGCCTCCTATACGCGCAAGGTGCTTAAGGCAACAGTTGATCATGACTATGATTCATTGTCAGCACAGGCAAAAGACAATCCCGAAAAACTGGCGCAAATGCTTATCGACAGTGATCCTGAGGTCGATAAAGAAATATTTGGACGTTTTTTATGGAATGTTTCGCGGGTGTATATCAATCAAAACGAAGAAGTTACCTACCGCATTCAGCAAAATGAAATCATCTACACGCCGGATGGTAAGTTTAAAGAGCGTCGTCAGCGTGTACGCGCTGAAGCCAATGTCGATAGCGATATACCACTAAGCTGGACGGGTAAAGAAATTGCCAAAGCCGATGCCGTCCGCCGTTATGTTTTTTCCTCCAAACTGCAAATCGTCCACATTAACGGCCTGACTTACGACTTCCTTTACGGCATGGCAAAAGAGCTGCACGAAATGGATAGCCTGATGCTGCTTGGCGGTGGAAAAAAGGGCAAAGACCCGCTGGTTTTTCGTCGTGGCAGCACGGCATATCGCGGTTTTCTGGAGGGGCGCATTAAGGATGATAGTTATATTTTGCTGCTGCATTTGTCCAATGCAGAATTAAAGTCTCCAACAGCAGCAGAAAAAAGCAACAAATAATAAGGAAGGAAATAATACGGTTATGAGCAGTAATATTGAAAAAATAAAATCACTCGGTGAAGTCAGACATGGTGATGAATGGCAGAATTATCGTGAGCTTGGTTTAAATGAAGATGATGTGCCTGCCTTGTTAAAAATAATCGAAGATACCCGCAATGATTGGACTGCACTGCATGCCTGGCGGGCGCTTGGTCAAATAAAAAGTCCCAAAGCAATAGAGCCTTTATTAAAGCATTTTTCATATCTGTCTGATGATGATTGGGCGATTTCGGAACTAAGTGTGGTAATGGGCATGATCGGTGAGGAGGCAATCGAACCGTTGGCCAGGTATATGAATGATAAGCGCTACAAGGAGTTCGCGCGCGTCATGGCAATGGACGGGCTGGCTGAAATTGTTATTCATCATCCTGAAACAAGGCAATGGGTACTGGATAAATATAAACAGTATATTAGCAAACCTGATAAAAAGGCTGATTCGTTAAATGGTTTGTTAATAGGACGTTTAATTGATCTAAAGGCAAAAGAAATGATTGATGACATCGCTTTGCTGTTTGAAACAGCAGATGTCGATTTGCAGATGAATGGTGATTTTGAAGATGTAGAAATAGAACTGGGTTTGCGTGATAAACGCGATACACCAAAACCTGATTATCATGCGCTAGAACAAAGGAAATATATCGAGTCAAATCAGGCGCAATTAAAAAATCTGCCTGATCTTGATGAACTGGATGAATATGAGCAAATAGATAATATGCTTCTTGCTTATGAAAATGATGACTCTGTGCTTAGTGCCTCGGAGCTTGATGGCTTTTTTACCGCCATATTGTGTGCACCCAGTTTAATCGAGCCAAGTCAATGGATGCTGGCTATCTGGGGTGGCAAGGAAATGCCCGAGTTTGAAAGTATTGAAGTGGTTCAAAAACAGATGAATCTTTTTATGTGGCATTATAATCAGGTTTTATCAGGGCTTCAAAATGGTAAATGTGAACCTCTGTTTCTCGAATACCAGGTAGAGGGTAAAACCTATCCTGTTCTCGATGATTGGTGCGACGGTTTTTGGCGTGGTTATAAGCTTTGGATAAGCCCGGATTATAAGGATGACAAACTGCTTCAGGAGTTATTAGAGCTGGTAATCCCTTTTGCTGTTGAAGAGGGGGGGAAGATGAAGGAAATGATGACTGATTCAATTCTTAGAAATTATATGGATAGTATTCCGTTAAAAGTTAATCAGCTATTTAGACAGAATGACAGACGTTACAAGCAGGAACAGACTTTTATCCATGAGCAACCCAAAGTAGGTCGTAATGACCCTTGTCCGTGTGGCAGTGGCAAAAAATACAAGAAATGTTGCTTGCATTGATTGATTTTGACTGATATAGCAATGAAATCACTCCTTAACAAAGACAAACTCACCCAGCTACTTGGCGATTATTACGTCGGCAAGGCAAGTGAGTGCATTAATGACCCTGATATTTTGCGTCAGGTGCGGATGCGTCGCCGCCAGCTGGGGCGCATGATGATGGCGCTGGATCGGGATAAGGCGAAGTACCGCATTCCGGCGGGTGATTATTTTATTAGCCGTAAAATTGATGGTGAGTTTACCTGTCTGGTGTATAACGAGGGCGAGGTTTTTACAGTAAACCCCGGTGGCACGGTGCGTATGGGTGCCGAGTTTCATAAACGTGCTGCCAAACATCTAAAGAAAGCAGGCATAAAATCAGCACTGATTGGTGGCGAGCTTTATGTCAATCGCCCCGATGGCAAACGCGCCTGGGTGCATGATGTGGTGCGTGTGGCGCGCAAGCCAGAAGATCAGGCGGCGGTGGACAGCCTCGGCTTTGGTATCTTTAATATTTATGATCTGGATGGGGTTGACCTGTCGATGCACTACGCTGATGCGATTCAGAAAGTGCAGCAGATTTTTGGCAAGGACGGGCTGGTTCACTCAGTAGAAACGGTTATCGGTGATGAAAAAACCATTTTCAAGCAATACGCCAAATGGGTAGATGGCGAAGGCGCAGAAGG
This sequence comes from Thiotrichaceae bacterium, assembly GCA_027083815.1. Classification (GTDB taxonomy): domain Bacteria; phylum Pseudomonadota; class Gammaproteobacteria; order Thiotrichales; family Thiotrichaceae; genus Cocleimonas. Next base: position 2,321 of record JALWMR010000034.1, on the reverse strand, counting down.
CGTTGTCGTTAGAAGTGATACCGCAGGTGTGTTTAAAATCAAGCCACGCCACACCCTGGATTTGGCGGTGGTGGGTTTTACTGAAGGCATTGATGATCGCGCCGGTATGTTGCACAGCCTGCTGCTGGCGGTGATTCGCAGCGATGGCAGCTTTCAGATTGTGTCTCGTGTCGGCGGTGGTTTTAGTGATGAACAGCGGGTTGAAATCTTAAAGCTGCTCAATCCGCAGGTGGTCGAAAGTGAATATGCCGAAGTCAATTCAGACCGGGTGGCTTACCAGATGATTAAGCCTGGCGTGGTGGTTGAAATTTCCTGCCTGGATATTATCTCGCGCACCTCGCACGGCAGCACCATTGATCGCATGATTATCGAATGGGACGAGGAGCAAAATCATTGGGAAGGCGTGCGCCGTTTGCCGCTGTGCAGCATTATTTCGCCCCAATTTTTGCGTATTCGCGATGATAAAACCGCCAATGCCGACGATGTGCGCATGTCGCAACTTTCCGATATTACCGAAATCCCCGAACTGGATCGCTCGGCGGACGAGCTGGTGCTGCCCTTAAGTACCGTAATGGAGCGCATTGTCGCCACCAAAACGCTCAAAGAAGCCACCATGGTGCGTAAATTATTACTCTGGAAAACCAATAAAGAAGACGTGGCACGAGATTACCCCGCCTATGTGCTGCACCTGACCAATTACAGCCCGAATCGCAAAGAACCCTTGCAACATGAAATTCGCGTGAGCAGCTCTGAAAAGCAAATCAGGGCGCTGCTGCAAGACTGGAAGAAAAAATATATCGTGGGTGGCTGGCAAATTATTGAATAAGACCTATTTTGTATGTCCCCCAGACAAAAGTGGCAAAAAGTGGGGGGGTGTGCTTTTATATTCACTTTTTAAGACAGGATAAGCAAGATGTGTGGAATTTGCGGTGAATACAGGCTGGATGGCAGCCTGCCAGACTTAAATCATATCCAGTTAATGATGGAAAAACTGGAAAAGCGCGGCCCCGATCATGCGGGTAGCTTCTCTGATGGTGCGCTGGCGTTTGGGCATCGGCGTTTGTCCATTTTAGACCTGTCTGAAAAAGGCAATCAGCCGATGGTTGATCCTGATCTGAGCCTGGCGCTGGTGTTTAACGGCACCATTTATAATCACCCCGAGTTAAGAAAAGAACTGGGCGAAAAAGGCTATCAGTTTTTCTCAACGGGAGATACCGAAGTGATCTTAAAGGCCTATGCCGAGTGGGGCGTTGATTGCGTTAAACATTTTCTGGGCATGTTTGCCATTGCCGTCTGGGATATGAAAGCAAAAACCCTGTTTCTTGCGCGTGACCGTCTGGGCATCAAGCCCCTTTATTATGCAGATACCCAAAAAGGCTTCCGTTTTGCATCAAATACACAAGCGTTGCTGGCAAGCAACGATGATAATGCAATCGACACCTCTCTTGATCCGGTGGCGTTACATCATCTGTTTACCCTGCATGCGGTAGTGCCAGCGCCGATGACCATTTTAAAAGGCATTCGCAAACTACAGCCAGCACACACCCTGTTGATTAAGGCAAACGGGGAGCAAAGCCTGAACCGCTATTGGCAACTGGATGCAACCCGCCCAAAGGAAGAAAAAACCGATCAGGAATGGATAGATGCGATTCATAATGCCCTGAAAACAGCGGTTAAACGCCGCAATGCCATCTCTGATGTGCCGGTGGGCGTGCTCTTGTCCGGCGGGCTGGATTCCAGCCTGCTAGTTGGCCTGCTGGATGAAATTGGCATTAAGGATATTCCAACCTACAGCATAGGCTTTGACGATCAACCCGAAGAAAAAGGCAGTGAATTTGAATTTTCTGATGCGGTGGTTGAGCGTTTTAAAACCAATCATCATAAAATCCATATCCCCAATGAACAAACCCTAAAACGCCTGCCAGAAGCCATAGCCGCCATGGCAGAACCCATGTTTGGTCAGGATGCGATTGGCTTTTATCTGCTTTCGGAACAGGTCGCCAAAGATGTCAAAGTGGTGCAATCCGGGCAGGGCGCGGATGAAGTCTTTGGCGGTTATTTCTGGTACGACAAAATGAACAGGGCAAGCGGTACTCATCTGGAGCGTTTTCGCCCCTTTTATTTCGACCGCGACCATGATGAAATGGCCGAGATGTTGACACCAGAATACGTAGATCGCGACTATACCGCCGAAACCATGACAGCGCTGCTAGAAGCGCCTGGCGCAGACACTTTCATTGATGCCGTATTCCGCGCTGATACCACCATGCTGATTGTCGATGACCCGGTAAAGCGGGTCGATAATATGACCATGGCACACG
>JALWMR010000033.1 GCA_027083815.1 Thiotrichaceae bacterium | reverse complement strand
GGTAGCGGGGGCAGGATTCGAACCTACGACCTTCGGGTTATGAGCCCGACGAGCTGCCAGACTGCTCCACCCCGCATCAGAGGGAGCGTATTATAGAGATGGTTTTTTCTAATATCAAGTTAAAACAAAGAAAGATTCTAAATCTTTCTTAAAAAGATCGTGATCTACTCATCAAATCTTAAAAGCTATCCAGTAAGCGTCCTAATACACGCTCCATTTTAGCCTCACTAAGTATGCCAGGGTATATGGCAAGGATCTCTTGTTTGGGGCTTATTAGGATGCTGTAGGGGAGTATTCCATCGGGATTGCCATATTTTTCAAGGAGCTTATTGGACTTTATTTTTCCATAGGTTATTGGGTAGTTTATTTTTATTTTATTATCTTCCAAAAATTTCTCAACAAAGGGCTCATCCTCAACGGTAATACCGATGATGGTGAAGTTGCGACCCTGAAATTTTCTTTGAAGCTTTGTCAGGGTTGGGAGTTCTGCGCGACAAGGGCCACACCATGATGCCCAAAAGTTTAATAGAATAAGTTTTCCCTTATAACTGGATAGCTGTATAGACTTATTTTCGCCATCTGACTTTCCCGGTAAGTTAAAAGCAGGAGCTGGTTTATTCAATAATGCAAAGTCGATCGAAAATGATATTTGGTTAATTGTAATGCAAAAAAATAATACCGTTATTTTTAGAAAAGATGAGTTTCTCATTCTGCTGACCTGATTTTTTTCGCTTTTGGTTTTTGGTTTAAGGCAGGTTCTTTTCAATCATTTCTTTAAGCTTGTCTTCGCTAAGGAAACCAGAATGAACGCTTAGAATTTTTTGATCTGGGCTGATAAGTACACTGTAAGGAAGTGCACCATCAGGATTTCCATATTGCGCTGCAACTTCAAGCGAGTTTTCCATGCCGTAACTGATAGGATAATTAATGCCAATTTCTTTGGCATAACGCTCAGCATCAGGTTTGCTCTCTATAGCAACCCCTAAAAATGTAAAAGACTTATTTTTGTATGCATTTTGTGTCTTTATAAACCCTGGTATTTCTGCACGGCAGGGAGGGCACCATGATGCCCAGAAATTTAATAAAACCAGCTTGCCTTTATAGTCGGCCAAATCTAATGTTCCACCCTGAATGTTTGGCAGAGAAAAATTAGGTGCTGATTTGCCTGTCTGGTTTAAGTCAAAAACAGGGTTGCTCTGGGTGTGTCGCCTGTAAGCATATGCGGCTGCCAATCCTAAAACCAGAATGATAATAATGGCAATATTGGTTTTTTTCATTTTATGTATTTACCCAAATGATCTGCAAATTCTTTGATTTTCATATCGCCGAGAACACGTGATGAGGGAATCTCTTTACCATTTTTGTCAAAGAATAAAATAGCGGGTGGTAAGGAGACACCGAGAACTTTCATTAACTCCTCATCAGTTTTGTCCATTGCCGTTACATCGGCTTGTAAAAGCACCATATTATCCAGATATTTCCTTACCGATGGATCGGGGAACACGTAACGCTCATACCCTTTGCAGTAAAGGCACCAGTCAGCATAAAAGTCAAGCATCACTGCTTTGCCCTGCTGTTTAGCTGCTGCAATCTCACGTTTTAAGTCATCGGTGTTTTTTATACGTTTGAAAGTTACGTGCTCCAGCGATGCTCCGCCACCCTTTGACACGCCTCCAGCACTTCCAATGACGCCACTTTTAATCCCATAAAGGGGATCGGAAACGGTTTGCCCGCCCATTTGGCCACCAAACATAACCAGGGCACCATATAAAACGGCAGCAACGCCTAGCCCGCGCCATAGTTTATACCAGCCACTTTCACCTTCTTTGGCAGCTCCGAAAGCACCCATAAATACACCACTGACGATAATGAGCAAGGCCCACAAGAACATGGTTAAGGTAGTTGGGAAAAGATGTGGCATCCGCTCAAGAATGACCAAGGCGACGGCTAATAAAATAACGCCAGCAACTGCTTTGACGATTGACATCCAGTTGCCTGCTTTAGGTAGTAACTTTCCTCCACCCGCGCCAACTATCAGTAGCGGTAAACCCATTCCCAGACCTAATGCAAACAGTGCGATAAAACCACTGGTAACACTTGATGAAGCGGCAGCATAGCCAAGCATGGCGGCAAGCACTGGCCCACCGCAGGGGCCTACAATTAAAGCAGAGAGTGATCCCATAATGGCGACGCCAATGAGTGAGCCACCTTTTTGCTTGTTGCTGAGGTTGGAGAGTTTGTTCTGAATAAAGGAAGGCACCTGGATGTCATAAAAGCCAAACATACTTAGTGCAAGTACAACAAAGAGCAGTGCAAATGCGATTAATACCCAGGTATTTTGGAAATAGGCCTGAATGCCAATTCCACCTGCGACGGAGGCCGTTATGGCACCAACAACACCAAATGTGAAAGCCAGGGCTAACACATAGACTGCCGACAAGGTAAGTCCCTTCCATATCGAAACCTCTTTGCCTTGCCCGACAATAATACTTGAAACGATGGGAATCATTGGATACATGCACGCAGTAAATGCGAGTAGTAAGCCAGCACCTAGGGCTGCGAAGAAAATGCTCCATAGGCTCTTACTGTTAAGACTTTTATCTAAAAAGCTATTGCCAGTTTTAATGCTTTTAGCGCTACTGAGTACGATCTCACTATTGTCTGTGGTAGCATTGCTAGTTGCTGCCAGAGTTGCAGATGAAGCGTTTGAGCTAGCAAGCGCCTGATTTTGCTTGCTTTTGTCTGATGCGGGTGCGGCAGAGGACAAATCAATCTTTTGAATTTTTGTTTGTGGTGGGTAGCAAATGCCAGTTAACTTTGAACAGCCTTGATAGGTAGTTTTTAGAGTGACCTCGTCTGCTTTTCCTATAACAGGGACTTTAACATCAAAGCTTTTATTGTATATGACGATATCACCAAAATATTGATCACGCTCTTTCTTGCCTTTGGGTAAAACAGGTTTGCCTAGAGATACGCCCTCTGGTGGGTCAACCAAATTAAACTTAAGCTTGTGTTGATACAGGTAATGACCATCCGTAATATCCCAGCGAGCATTCAGGTTTTGTTTGTCAGTTGCACTAACATCATAGGCAAAGGCCTTGTCAGGGGGTAAAGGTGCATTAGCATCATTTAACCCGGTGATACCTAATGACTTGGCTAAATCAGTGGTTTTTTTGGTGGACGAGGCTATTGGAGCACTTTGATTGATAGCCGTTGATTTAGGCTTGCTAGCTTCCAGGGCAGTAAGCTGAATCGACAAGGTCTTCTTTTGCGGCGGATAACAAACGCCAATATCAGCGCAACCCTGAGACTTGGTTTTTATTTTAAAGGGTATGGCTGCTGAGGTGCTACTATCGCGAATCAGGGGGATTTCTATATCAACGCTATTATGATACGTTTCAACAGTACCAAATGCCGGATCGTTTTTAATTTGGCCTTTAGGGAAGATTGGCGTGCCTAGAGTTACACCCGGTGTGTCGCTTTTAAAAGAAAACCGTTTGCGATACATATAATAGCCATCAGCAATATCCCAGGTGGCTTTTAGCTTGTCTGGTGCAATTAACGAGACAGACCCTTTAAAAGCAACGTCTGGTTTTAACAGGTCATCTTCACTGGCAGCAAAAAGGTTGGTGCTAAAGCTTAAAAGAAAAAAAGAAAGCAGAATTTTTTTTATCATAATAGTTTCTATGTCGGACAATAATAGTTTGTAGCGGTGGTTTAAACAGCCCTGATTATTCAGAGAACCTTAGAGTACTAGAATACGCTTGAATAATGAAATAATAAATATTAGCGTTTGCCACTTGTACGTTTTATTAATATAGCTGGATGCGAAGAAGTGATGTATAACATAAACCAAGCAGGCTGTTGAAATTCGCTTAGGCGAGTGCGAGACAAGGTAAAATCGACCGAAAAAGCATAGTTAACTGGAGTAAAGGAGCATTTTGAGGCCTATTATAACCCAGTATCGCGCCATCTAAGTAGAAATTCAACAGCTAGCTAGTAGCAGAGGGTAGCCTCACAAGAAACAAAATAAGTGTTGTATTGCTATTTTAGACAGATAGCTTGAGAAAAGGGAAAAAAGGGTAGGGGGTGTACTTTTTAATCTATATGGGCGTGCTTTTAAAGCAATATTTGGGTTTTAAAAGGATAGATACTTGAAAAAAGGGTATTTCATAGTCATATTTGTTTTAATTATTCTTAAATTGAGGTGCCACAGTGCGCTCTTATAGCATTTTTGCTGTTTTATTTTTAATTATTCCTATTATTGAAATCTTTTTTCTGATTAAGGTTGGTGAAGTGATTGGTGCTTTACCTACTATTGTATTGGTGGTGTTAACGGCAGTCATTGGAGCCGGCTTATTGCGCCAGCAAGGTTTATCAACTCTGGCGCGCTTGCAACAAAGCCTGGGGCAGGGCAAGTTGCCCGCGCAGGAGATGATAGAAGGTGTTCTCCTGGCCGTTGGTGGCGCTTTGTTAATGACGCCTGGTTTTGTTACCGACACCATGGGTTTTTTGTGCTTGCTGCCCGTTACACGTCAGTTTCTCGCCAAGGCTATCATTAAACGTTCTGCTCTGCAGATGCAAATTAAAATGGGTGGTTTTACGCAGGGTTCAACATGGGGTCAGGATGGCGATATTGTTGAAGGCGATTATACGGTTGTTAATGATGATCCAAAATCACTCAGGCAGAGTCAAAATAAAAAAAGAAAAATAATTGAGTAAAAACCTTGAAATGTACTTCATCACCCCTATCATTAGCAGTCACTAGACTAGAGTGCTAAGGTTTCCTTGCGCTAGAAGGATGCTCTGGTACATCAGTGAATATTGAATTTTGAGAAATTAATCAGGTACATGAAGTACTTACAAAGGAGTTAAATATGACAATTCGTCCTTTACATGATCGAGTTTTAGTTCGTCCGGCAGAAGAAGAAAAAACCACCGCAGGTGGAATTATTATTCCTGATAACGCCAGTGGTGAAAAACCCAACAATGGTGAAATTATCGCTGCAGGTAACGGAAAAATTACCGATAGTGGTGATGTACGTGCCATGGATGTAAAAGTAGGAGACAAAATTTTATACGGTCAATATGCCGGTACAACGGTAAAAATTGACGGTGAAGATTTATTGATGATGAAGGAAGAAGACATCCTTGCAGTCATCGAATAAGGATTCAGACTAAAACACGATTACAATTAATTATTAAGTTAAACAGAATTTAAAGGAGTCAATTATGGCTGCAAAAGAAGTACGATTTGGAGATGACGCACGTTCACGTATGGTGGAAGGTGTCAATATTCTTGCAAACGCAGTAAAAGTAACTTTAGGCCCAAAAGGTCGTAACGTTGTGTTGGATAAATCATTTGGTGCGCCAACCATCACCAAGGATGGCGTATCGGTTGCCAAAGAGATTGAGCTTGAAGACAAGTTCGAAAATATGGGCGCTCAAATGGTGAAAGAAGTTTCATCACAGACCTCAGATATCGCAGGTGACGGTACCACAACAGCAACTGTTTTGGCTCAAGCCATTGTTCGCGAAGGCATGAAGTCGGTTGCAGCGGGCATGAACCCAATGGATCTAAAACGAGGTATTGACAAAGCTGTAACCACGGCCGTTGAAAAACTAAAAGAAATGTCCAAGCCTTGTGAGGATAGTGAGGCTATTGCGCAGGTGGGTACAATCTCAGCAAACTCTGATACTAATATCGGTAATATTATCGCCGAAGCGATGGATAAAGTGGGTAAAGAAGGTGTTATCACTGTAGAAGAAGGTAGCGCACTTCAGAATGAGCTGGATGTTGTTGAAGGTATGCAGTTTGATCGCGGTTACCTGTCACCTTACTTTGTGACTAATCAGCAAAATATGACAGCGGAGCTTGAAGAGCCACTCATTCTGCTTCACGATAAAAAAATCTCTAATATCCGTGACTTGCTACCAGCACTTGAAGGTGTTGCCAAAGCAGGTAAGCCACTATTGATAATCGCAGAAGATATCGAAGGTGAAGCACTGGCAACTCTGGTTGTTAATAATATGCGTGGCATCGTTAAAGTAACGGCCGTTAAAGCACCAGGCTTTGGTGATCGTCGTAAAGCCATGCTGGAAGATATTGCAATTCTTACCGGTGGTAAGGTGATCTCAGAAGAAGTTGGCCTGACGCTTGAAGGCGTAACGCTGGAAGATTTAGGCTCTGCCAAGCGTGTTGTGGTTGATAAAGAAAATACAACCATTATTGATGGAGCAGGTTCACCTGAGGAAATCAAGGCACGTGTCGATATGATTCGCGCACAGATGGAAACAACCACCTCTGATTATGACCGTGAGAAGTTACAAGAGCGTGTAGCCAAGCTTGCTGGTGGTGTTGCCGTTATCAAAGTGGGCGCAGCCACAGAAGTTGAAATGAAAGAAAAGAAAGCGCGGGTAGAAGATGCGCTTCATGCAACCCGTGCAGCGGTTGAAGAAGGCGTTGTGCCTGGTGGTGGTGTTGCCTTGGTACGTGTGCTTCAGGAAATTTCTGATCTGACCGGTGAAAACCACGACCAGGACATGGGTATCAAAATCGCTTTACGTTCAATGGAAGAGCCAATGCGTCAGATCTGTACCAATGCCGGTGATGAAGCCTCTGTTGTGTTAAATGCAGTTAAGAATGGTGCAGGAAGCTTTGGCTACAATGCGCGCACTGGTGAGTACGGCGATATGATGGAAATGGGTATTCTTGACCCAACCAAAGTAACCCGCGCGGCACTGCAAAATGCAGCCTCTGTTTCCGGTTTGATTATCACAACCGAAGCTATGGTCGCGGATAAGCCAGAGCCTGCTGGCGCAGCTGCTCCTGCAATGCCAGATATGGGTGGCATGGGCGGAATGGGCGGCATGATGTAAATTAATGGCTAATTTATTTAGCTGGTACGTTTTTCTATACAT
>JALWMR010000032.1 GCA_027083815.1 Thiotrichaceae bacterium | reverse complement strand
AAAATGCTAAACAAGCAAGCAAAATTCAAGGTGTAAAATACCGTGGTGCAGAAAAGGTTGCGCGTATCCCCATTAAGGTTGTGCCAAGCACCGAGGTCAAGCGCAAGCCATCCTGGATTCGTGCTAAGGCACCGACTACGCCCGAGGTCAAACGCCTGAAAAAGGTACTGCGTGAGCAAAAGCTCAACACTGTTTGTGAAGAAGCGGCCTGCCCCAATCTGGGTGAATGTTTTACCAAAGGGACAGCCACCTTTATGATTATGGGCGATATTTGTACACGTCGCTGTCCTTTTTGTGATGTCGGTCATGGACGGCCTAACCCGCTGGATGAGAACGAACCACAAAGTCTGGCTGAAACAATTCAAGCCATGGCGCTTAAGTATGTCGTGATTACCTCGGTTGATCGTGATGATATTCGTGACGGCGGGGCACAGCATTTTGTTGATTGTATTCAGGCGGTGCGTCACCTAAACCCCGATATTCGCATTGAGATACTAACGCCTGATTTTCGCGGTCGTATGGAACTGGCTTTGCAGATTATGAGAAAATCACCGCCGGATGTGTTTAATCATAACCTTGAAACAGTACCGCGTTTATATAAGCAATCACGCCCCGGTGCCGATTATCAGTGGTCACTGGATCTGATTAAGGCATTTAAACAAATGCACCCGACGATACCCACCAAGTCGGGACTGATGCTTGGCCTGGGGGAGAAACTGGATGAAGTAAAAGAGGTCATGCAAGACTTGCGTGATCACGATTGCGATATGTTAACCCTGGGACAATATTTGCAGCCCAGTTTGGATCATCTGGCGGTTGATCGTTTTGTCACACCCGATGAGTTTAAAGCACTTGAAATTGCTGGTTATCAAATGGGCTTCTCACACGTGGCAAGCGGGCCAATGGTGCGCTCATCCTACTTTGCGGATGAGCAGGCGAGTGGTGTGATTTAGTGATGTTATTATCACTTGTATCGTAAGAAATCACCATCAATAATCAGTAGTTTAACGCCATCCTTAGTTAAGGAATCTCTGAATAACCTAGGTGAAATTCTGTAAGCCTCCATGGCATCATATCCTAGGCGCGCTTTGCAGAGAATGGTTGCTCCCTTCACAAGAAGCGCAACAACGGAGATGATGCCATGGAGGCTTACCCTGCGGGGCCTAGCCAAGTTCCCAATTTCTTCGTTATTTGTTTTTACCATAGAATGACTATGCAAAAAACAAATGCCTCGAACTTGGAAACTTGGCGTTGCCAGAATTCATCTAGGTTAATCAGAGCTTCCTTAAAGAGCGATGCGAACTTAAATCATCAGAAACAATATATGTCATACCGGCTTTAAGAAAGGAAGACTTCTGCCCCTCTAACTCATTGGTCACTTCACCCTCAAGACAATGAACAATATGACCCTTTTGACACCAGTGATCGGCAATATAGCCAGCCGAATATTCAACAATACGAATACGCAGGCCTTCCAGTTGGATGGTTTGCCAGGTGGCTGTGCCGGATTCACCTTGATATTCAACTTTAGGGACAGTTGACCAGTCTATATTTTGAAAAGAAATATTGGATAGCATGTGTTTTACTCGCTTATGTTTTGGAAGCAGTATACAAAAAGAGCGATAAGATTGCTCTTATCGCTCTGCTGACAAACACAGGAGTCTGTCTAACTCATTACCAAAGTAAGCTTCGAAGAAACCCACTTCAGTTTGAGATTCTTAGCTTATTTTAAACGGTAACGAAGGCCCATATTGATACTCTTGTCAGTACCATCATTTGTTGTGCCGTCCGTGTTAGTGACCTTCGCCGTTACACTGTAATCCAGTGAATTGGTTAGTTCGTAAAGGAAGGTAGAGCTTAAGGTATTGGTGGTTACATCTTTGCCGCCATCAATTTTGTCATAGTCCAGTGCCCAGGAGTTTTCCCAGTCAATGCGGTCTGCAACTTCATGCGTTAGCGTCATATTATTTCTAAACTTATAGGCATCTGAGGCATTGCTATCGAAAATGGTAGAAAGCGTTGCTTCATTAGAAAATTGTGTGCGGTTGCTAAGCGGGCGATGGTATTCAGCACCCAGCTCCAATCCCGGCTTATTTTTGATGCCGCTGAAGTTAGAACCGACGTAGTTTAGGCCAGCTCGTACTTTCCAGCCGTGTTTACGGGTAGAAATGCGCTCATCAACTAACACCTGACGAGCCTCTAATACACCAACTGCATTTAAATTGCCTGATAATACGCCGGCGCCTTTAAGTGCTTTTTCAATGTCTGCGATCCAGTACTTTTGATAGTCTTTACGACCATATTTACTGGCATATTCAGCTTCTTTTGAAACGATATGTGCGATCTCGTTATATGCTGCTTTAGAGGGTTTTTGGGTAATAGAACCGCGATATTTTAAGGCATCTACCAGGCGAATTGCTTTAGCCATAGGGGTTACATTAACCACACGGCCATAACCTAAACCTATGCCAAGTGATGTATCCAGATCATCGCTTTCACTGCTAGCGCCAATGGCTGCTTTACCAAACCAAAATGCGCCTTTACTGTTCTCTCTAAAATAATTGTCAATCGTAGCGCTTGTACCCGCAGTGTAAGAGTCTTCGCTTTTAGCGCCTTTTGTGCCTGAACGGGTAACTAAACCATCAGCATTGAGTTTAAATGTTTTATCAGTTTTTGGGGTGCTGATAACCTTTTCATAGTCGCCATTTAATTTTAAATCGTAAGCAGCCTGTGCATCATTACGGCTTTTAGACAAGTTTGCACTTGCTGATAAATAAGCATCTTCATAGGCGCTGGTTGCTTCTGTGTAGTCATACAGAGTAACTTCGGCCAATGCAGGTAAAGCGACTGCTGATAAGCCAAGCGCAATGGCTAGTTTAAGTGAGTGTTGTTTCATTGTAATTCTCCATAAAAAATATAAACCAAAGGATGTTGTAAAAGAACAACAAATATTGGATCTGCACAACTTAGGACGGTTGCAAGGTAAGAAAGTTCAAATAATCTTCAATGGAGCATTGTGATGCAAAAACAAAAGCTTAGTAATTGATAAATGTCAATCATTGAGTTAAATAGTGGGGTAGGCACTATTTTGTTTTTATTGTCGTTAAAAAGCGACAAAAAATAGTAGGTAGCAAATGCATGGGCTCAGGAATGAGTAAATTCTTTTAGAGACCTTTGCATAAGAGGATGGCGAGAGAAAAGTTAGCGCAATTTTTCTGATTTTTTGTAGATTTGAGGGTAATAGCAGGGCTATTGACCGAAAATATACGAAGAATCAGGGAAATTTAAGCAATTTTTATCCGTCATATCTTTTGTGTAAAGGTCTCTTTTAAATATTTAAACAGTAAGCGGGATGCTTTGGGTGGTTTGTTTTGTTGTGCTTCTTTATTGGCATTGCGGATCAGTTGCCTAAGGTGTTGACGATCCAGATCAAACTGGTTGACCAGTTCATTCATTAAGTCATTATCACCGGCGATTAATTGATCGCGCCAGCTTTCTATTTGATGAAATTCTTCTGTTTCTTGTTGTTGTGGCAGGGCGATTTGTTTGAGTTGGGTTTGGATAGTTTCTATATCCTCTTCGCCCATAATGCCCGAAATATAGCGCAACTGACGCTGTAAAGCCCCTTTTTTGACACGTCTGGCAAGTTCAATTGCATCACTCATGCGTTCGCTTAAGCTTATTTGTTCGAGGTGACTAGCCGGTAGTTCGACCAGTTTTCTACCCAGATCATGCAGAGCTTTCATTTCACGCTTTAATGCAGATTTATTGGGGCGCTCGCTATAAGGCTCGCCTGTATGCGGGTTTATATCATCGAGTTGGTACGAATTATCAGTCATGGTGCGTTTGTTTCATTGTTGTAATATTGTTGCGATAATGTTGCAACAGTGTCTGGAGTTGACAAGTCTAACCGATAATCAGGTCATGCTTAAGTGTTTTCCAGATTGGGCAGCTCCAGTATTGGCACTTGTTCAGTGCCTGATTCCTGCCATAGCTTTTGCATGGACAGGTGGTGTTGTTTGTCTTTGCTGCTATTGTAAAAGGTTAAGCGGCTTTTGTATTGTAAATTTTGTGCGGAGTCTATCAAGATCTTTTGCAGGTGGTTCTCTTTGAGTATGCGTTTTAACTGCTCTGCTACCGGTCGCCCTGTTTCAAGAATCTGAATCTCTTTGCCAGTGATTTTTCGAATAGCTGGCAATAAAAAAGGGTAGTGGGTACAGCCTAAAATCAAGGCATCAACGCCTTCTTCCAGCAGGGGGGTAATATATTTTTGCAAGAGTTGATTAATTGCCTTGCTATTAAGATCACAGGCTTCTACATGTTCCACCAGGCCGGGGCAGGCTTGTGCAAGCACTTTTTTATTTTTGGCATAACGCTCGGTTAAGCCTAATAAGCGTTCACTATCAATGGTGCGCTGTGTGGCAAGCACACCGATTACACCGCTTTTGCTCAGTTTGGCAGCCGGTTTGACGGCGGGCTCCAGGCCAATAACGGGTACATCCATGGTTTCACGCAACTGGCTGGCGGCTTCTGCAGTTGCCGTATTACAGGCGATTACAATGGCCTTAACACCCTTGTCGAGTAGAAAATCGGCAATCGCCTGTGAGCGCTCTCGTACATAGCGTGCGCTACGATCACCATAAGGTGCATGTGCTGAATCACCGACATAAATCAGATCTTCGTGAGGCAATAGCTTATGGATGTCTTTAAGCACAGAAAGACCACCGATTCCCGAATCAAAAACACCAATTGGGCAATAATCACCAAGCTGAAGCATAATTATTCAACCGAATAAAAGAAAAAGATGCTGTTCTGGCTAGAAAAGAGAGTAAGGTTGAGAAAATGGCCAAAAAGTAGGGGGGTGTACTTCTAATATATAATCTGGAAGTACACCCCCCCGGTTTTTTACGGATTTCATCCGTCCTCCGGGTTGTCGTCGTTCCTCCGACATTGTCTCGCCTGCGGCTCGGCTGGCGGTTTTGTTCTGGCAATGGCTAACTAGCGTCCGCGTAGGTAATTTGTCATCGCATTATACTTTGGCGAGGTGGTTCCAGCCTTTTCCAGCATAGGGAAATAGTTACGATCGTCAATTTTGGCAATACCGTTAAAGTGCATTAGCATATTACCGCCCGCCCTGTTCCAGGCACGTAGATATTTGCTGTAGGCACGACCCATTTGCGGATTTTTATTTGCCTGGGCAAACATATGGAAGATTTTAGGATCATGAATCACATGTGGGCGATCAACCCGCAACAAGTGTTGTCCGCCTTCATAGGCGAGTAATTTCAGACCGTATTTACGGGTAATCGCAATATTCGGTTTTACCCGTTCTTCAATGGCATTTTCAATCGCACCACCGGGGACTTTATCTTTGGCGAGTCCGCCGTTCATTATTTCTCTAAAGAGTTGATTAATACCAGCATTGCCAGAGTGCGCCCAACGCTTAACCAGCGGGCGATTTTCAATGCGAGCAATATAATCACCAAAGTAGGGTGCTACGGCATAGGCATCAAAATGTTTATAGCAATTACCGCCGGCCAGTGGGCAAGTCATTAACTCTTCGGCCATTTTAGGTGCTGATCCATAGGCCGAAACGACACAAACAGCGCGATTGCCCAAATGGCGTTTAAAGATGCCACACATCTCTTTAGAACGTTTGGCATTGTAATTAAGTGCTAGAAAGAGGCGACGTGTACCGGGGTTTTTTATCTCCAGTTTTCCACGCGGCCATAGTTTCAGGCCCATGCGTGATGCGTGATGGGTTGCAGGATACATCGCATTCCACACCTCATTCGAATACTCCACATAAACTTTTTGATTAGGACGCAGAAGGCGCTTTACGGTTCGTGCAAAGTTATTCATAAAGTCATCAGTCGCCAGGTGTGGCATAGAAAACCAGGGTGCTGCATTAGCCGCATTGGCTAACTCAACCATGGTCTCAACCGGCATACCGGCGTTGTGATTCCAAAAGGCAGTTTGTGTCGTAGCGCGGTCACGCCAGTTAGCCAGCTTGGTCAATTTGGTATTCTGCCAGGGCATAAAGCGAATTGAATTAAAGGGACGAATGGTGCGTAAATAGTCCTGATTAAAGGTTTGACGGGTATAGGTTTTGGCATACTTGTATGGTATCACCTTGATATTACGAATATGATTACGCGGGTTAATGCGCGTAATATGCAGACGCAATTTACGTTTGGCTGAGCGCAGATTAAAGTCGATACGCCCTGGCACCTGGCGGATAATCTCAACATCGCCATGAACCGTAATATCGCCATCACCCTGATACGTTACAAAGTGTCGACCCACCGGAAAATCATCCGGCATATCCCAGATGGCATTGATAGAGGTGAAAATAGGGCGTTCACCGCGAGCCGGTAAGCGCGTTGGCCAGCCATCGGCATCGACTGATACCAGATCAGATTCTTTAGTATTAAAGGACTTTTGGCGGGTACAGCCTGGATCAATCGGGCGATTGCGCTGCCAGTCGAATTCGCACGAAGTAATCCAGCCGCGTGAAATCTTGAAAATATCAATAAAGGGATTGGAAGAACCAAGATGATGCAAACCGCTGGTGTTATAACCCAGTTTATGACCCGGTGCGGCCTGTGTTGCGGTGCTTAGACTAAAACTGAAAATAGTCAGAAAAGCAGCGAGTAGTGTGCGAAGAGTTAACGTCCCTGTTAGCTTCATATTAATCCTCTAATCCTTTGATTTTAAATAATCTTTAATTAATGTGGCGATAGCCTTATCGTTTTCGGAAGAGGATTTTTGCAGAGCGTTAATAACACCGATTAAATCTTCTTCTGATTTATTTTGCCCGATTTTAACCTTTCCTTGCAGTTGAGTCACCTTTATCTCAAAACCAACAATCGCGTTTAGCATATTAGCTGGATAATTACCTTTAGATTGCCATGGAATTTGTTGATTTTTTTCATATTTGGCGGTTAATTCATCAAGAAGTTCAGCTGTTTGTTCTATTGAGTCAAACACTTTAGCTGCGCCATAGGCATGAACGGTGACATAATCCCAGGTCTGTACACCCGGTTTTTTATACCAGGATGGTGATATATAACAATGTGGTCCATTAAAAATCACCAGCACTTGCTTGTTGTTTTCAAGTTGTTTCCATTGCGGATTTGATTTTGCAAAATGTGCTTGCAAAACAATATTGTCATTTTCATTTTTAATCAGAAACGGTAATGATGTTGCAACAGGCAAGCCTTCTTCATCGCTTGTAACTATTGTTGCGAAGGCATTTTCCCGCATAATGCCAAAGAGTGTTGCGGGGTTGTCTTCTGAAAAATATTTTGGTAAATGCATGATTGAGGATATTCTCTTCTTATAGCTTACCGAGTTGTGAATGTTCAAATAAGCTTTTGGTAATATAACGTGCTCCATCTCTGGAAAAGTGCCCCCCATCAAACGAAATTTGTTTAAGTCGGTCTGTAAACACGGGGCAGGTATCAGTATTGCCGCAGGTCAGCTTGTGAATATCAATAAAATTTTTATCGGGTATGCTGTTTTGCAATAGCTGGTTAATCTCCATTTGGTGTTCGTCAACAGGGTTGCGTAACGTTAGGCGTTGAGAGGGTGATAAATGCTGGTAATCCTTGAGGGCAGCCTTGTGAAAACTTTTTCTGCCAATAACAAAAAGGGTCTGCCCGGGGTCAAGGTGTAGATTTTGAATCGTTTGTGGCAGAGATTTAGCCGACCATTTACGCCAGCTTGCTGCCAGAATAATCAGGTCGGCCTGTGCCAATTGTTTTCTGGCTTTATAAAGATTATCTGATTTTATGCACAGCGCTCTATCTTCTGGTTTGATTGCTGAAGGCAAGGCAGGTGGACTGGAGCTGTTTATAGTAATGCCAAGAAAAATCTGACAGCGCGTCGGGATATAGCGGGTGCTAATTTGATAATTGCTTAGATAAGCGTTCTCCAAAATGCCATTATAAAAATCCTGCGCGTGGCTATCGCCAATAATTAACGCTTTTTTTCTGTTATCGGCCTTAAAAGGCTGTTTCATGCGCTCAAGAAAGCGCGCTCTTACATATTCGCCGGGGTCTTGTACAGGTATTGCCAATAAACTGGACGAAATAGCGAAAAACAGGCTTAGTAGCATTAATCGAATGCCATAAACAGGATTAGAAAGTACACCCCCCCACTTTTTATCCATTTTCTCTATTATTCCTGCATAGCCCTGATAGTTTTTATATTACCGCAAATTTATTGACAGAAATCACATTTATAAGTTCATCCTGGGCTGTTGACAAAAAGAACCAGACCGAAAGCGGCCTGGTTAAGTCACAGCTCAGGAGTTAGTAAAGCGATATTGTATTGTGATGCTTTGCCGCCTGATAAACAGCTTCCTTAGGGTAGTAACCAGGCCAATCAGTAAAAGATACAGGAGTGAACTATCAAAACTACCGCCACCGCTATAAGCTTCCCGGTGTTTTATATTGACAATATGACCTTCTCTGATGCGTCGTTTAAGTTGGCCAAGTTCTCTATCCAGGTTTTTAATCATATCGTCAAAAGCAAGATTAAAACTTTGTTGTGATGTGTTAATCATGGTGCTATCCACACCAATGGCGGTTGATCGTTTTGACAGCCGGCTAATGCCCGGCGCACGCAGTAGCATTTTACGGCTGCGAATATCAAACACGGCAGTATCAACAAAGGTTTGAACGCTGTTTTCATTGCCGGGAATGACATACATGCCTACTATCGTCCAGTAAAGAAAAGAGGCATTATTGTGCAGTGATTGAGTCAGCTGATCGTATGAAACCAATGCAATAATATCAATATCGTATAATCGTCCTAGCTGATCCAGCGTGTCAAAGCCGTTGCTTCCGTGGTGTTGTTTTAAGTAAATGCTGGGGATGATTTGAATGCTGTCAATAAAGCGATGATGCCCAAACGATGCTTTAACATTTTGTAATAATTTTATCTTCGCTGCTTCTGAAAGCCCACCGCGCCTGTTTTGTGAGGGTAAAAAAGCGATTCCAACCTTAACGGGTAAGGATAATGAAGGTATTTCAGTCTTTTTTGTTACTCGCTGAGCCATGTTTGGATAAAGAAAATCGACCATAGAGCTGGAAACAGAATGCTCCCCCGAACGTTGACTTACCAGTTGGGAGCAGCCAGATGTTAATGCCACTATAGAGAGTATTATAAGGCTCAAAATAGCTTGTTTCGACGTGAATCGCTTTGTATTGGATGACATTGTATTGTTACTCCACAAAATAATGCGCTGAAATAGGCGTTTGCAAACAGAAGCATAAAGAAACGCCCCTCTATGTGAATCTTTTTAGTAAAAGTATTATGGTAGTTGCTCTTTAGTATTAAAATAGAGTACCTTATGGTGGTGGAATGCGCGTTTTACCTATTTATTAGTATCTAAAAGTACACCCCCCACCTTTTTTGCCCTTTTCTCCATAAGCTGGACTACAATCGCATAAATAGATATTTCAACGAAATAAACCGGACAGCTTAATGAGTCGATTTGATAAAATAATAGATAGAACACACACAGACAGTGAAAAATGGGATAAGTACAAAGGTCGCGATATTATTCCCATGTGGGTGGCTGATTCAGACTTTGAAACGGCCCCAGAGATTGTTGAGGCGCTGCAAAAACGGGTTGCTCATGCTGTGTTTGGTTATTCGGCCCAGCCGACTGAAGGGGTTAAGGAGGCAATTTTCGACCATCTTCGCTCACAGTATGACTGGCAGATTGATAGCGACTGGATTATACCGCTGCCTAGCCTGGTGCGCGGTTTAAGCCTGTCGTGTGAGATGACCGAACAGGAAGGCGATCAGGTCATTATCCCGGCTACCATTTATCCACCATTTAAATTTATTCCGGGCAATGTCGGGCGGGAGACTATCCCTGTTCCCATGAAGCTGCTTGCTGATGAGCGCTGGGTGCTCGACTTTGATGCGCTTCAAAAAACAATATCGCCGCAGACCCAAATGGTGCTCTTTTGTAACCCGCATAACCCTGCTGGAACGGTTTATACGCGCGATGAACTAGAACGCTTGCACGCCATTTGTAAAGAACATGATTGTTTGATTTGTTCAGATGAAATCCATTGCGATCTAATACTGGATGAGGGGAAAAAACATATTCCAATAGCCAGCCTAAATGAAGATGCCGCCAGCCGAACGATTACACTGATGGCTGCCAGTAAAACCTTTAATGTTGCTGGTTTGGGCTTTGGTTTTGCCATTGTTTCTGATGAAGCACTTCGTGACAAGTTTAAAAAGCGGGTGCGTAAAACCATGCCTGATATTAATATCCTGGCGCAAGTAGCCACTGAGGTGGCTTTCAAACACGGTGAGGCATGGCGACTGGAACAGATAGAATATTTAAGAGAAAACCGTGATTATCTGATGCGTGAAATCAATGCTATTGATGACATGAAAATGTACCCTTTGGAGGCGACTTTTCTTGCGTGGATTGACGTCTCCAGGCTTGGTCTGGGTGATGCACAGTCCTTTTTTGAAGCTGCAGGCGTGGGTATCTCACCAGGTTCCTATTTTGGAGATGAAAATTTTATTCGCTTAAACTTTGCTTGTCGTCGCGCTTTGCTGGAAGAAGCGGTTGCCCGCATTCGCAAGGCTGTAGCGTCAATAGTGCAATAAAATCAGTGCGGTCAGTGATAATGCCTTTATAATGGTTCCTTAATCTAGCTAGGATTTAAAGAAGGATAACTATGCTTATTTCTAATCTTGAATTTATGACGGGTAAAAAAGTCATTAAACATCTTGGGCTGGTGCAGGGCAGCTCGGTACGGGCTAAACATGCTGGCAAGGATATTATGTCGGGCATCAAAAACATGTTTGGCGGGGAGCTCACCGCCTATACGGATTTGTTGCAAGAGTCCCGCGAAGAAGCAACCAATAGAATGATTCAGCAGGCAGAGTCGATTGGTGCCAATGCGGTGCTCAATGTGCGTTATTCCACATCGAGTATTACTGCCGGTGCAGCCGAAATTTATGTGTATGGAACGGCGGTGGTGCTTGATATGAATAGTGATGATTTTAGTCAATAGCGTACTTCAATACATCAGGGAAATTCACCATGTTTGACTTATTATTTTCACTCTTTGTAACGACTATTCTGGTTTCATTAGGCTATTTTTTTGGTCGTCGCGCCGAAATAAAGCACTTTAATAATCTGGTTAAACGGGAAGCTACCATGAATAAGTTGCCTGCCATGGCAAGTCGCATTCCACCGGGGGATGGCGAATACGATCAATATCTGGTATCAGGCAGTGTGGTCATCGCCAATGACTATTTTAAAAGTTTTGTGGCAGGCTTACGAAATATTTTTGGTGGTAAAGTCAGAACCTATGAAACCTTGCTAGACAGGGCGCGTCGTGAAGCGGTGTTACGCATGAAAGAAAAAGCACAAGCCTTAGGCGCGGAAGCGGTTTTTAATGTGAAATATGAAGCCTCCAATATTTCAGGACAATATAATAAACGTTTGCCGGTGATAGAGGTTCATGCGTATGGAACGGCATTAAAAAAGCAGTTCTGATCGGATGAGCCAATACCATTATGGAATATCATAACCCTAAAATTCCCGAACATATTAATACCAGCCGGGAGCATCCGCTCAAAGAGTTCTCTATCTTACTGATTGCTACGCTTGCTTTAGTGGTAATTGTCTCGCTGCTACTTGGGGTCGGTGGCTCATGGTTTGCCGGTAAAATCCCTTTTAGTGCCGAAAATAAAGTTGCCAGCTTTTATGATATAACTGAATTTACGGATTCTGCTTCCCATCCAGAATTAACAGCCTATCTGCAATCACTGGCGGATAAAATCAGTGTTGCCCAAAAGCTGCCTAAAGAAATGCGTATTACGGCGCATTATATGGATAGTGATACGGTTAACGCCTTTGCCACCTTAGGGGGCAATTTGTTTATTTACCGTGGCTTACTGGAAAAAATAGATAATGAAAATATGCTGGTAACCTTGCTGGCTCATGAAATTGGTCATGTAAAACATCGTCACCCAATTAAATCATTGGGGCACGGGGTTGCTGTGAGCATCGCAATGATAGCTCTTACCGGAAGTGGCAGCACTAATATTATGGGTAATGCGGGCATCTTGACAGTATTAAAATTTAGTCGTGATATGGAAAAGGAAGCAGATCAGGAAGCTATGAATACCTTGCATGCCCTATATGGTCATTTAGGCGGTGGTGCCGATTTATTTGCCATGTTTAAAAAAATGCGACAGAAAATGAAGATGGATGAATCGCCCGCTTTATTAAGCACCCACCCGCTTGATCAAGATCGTATTGATAGCTTTAAAACAATGGCCTCAGAAAAAGGCTGGAAATCAAAGGGTAAAATGACTCCGCTTCCCGGTTTTTTTAAAGATTCACTTCAGAGTAAAAGACAGTAATGCTTGAATTTATCATTAATAACGCAATAATCCGTCCATGAAATATATAAAATACATTACTGCTATTGCCTTCTACTTTTTGTTTGGACATAGCTTGGGGTGGGCTTTTTTGGGGCTGTTATTGGGTGGTTTTATCAGCTTTAAATTATCGGGCGGATTGATTGGTCAACTGAGCGGCTTTGGTAATGTGGGCGGCGTAACTGGCATAAAAACTGGGCGGCAAGCGGTTTTCTTTAAAACTGTTTTTACCTTAATGGGGAAACTGGCCAAGGCAGACGGTCGTGTTTCGGAACAAGAGATCGCACATGTAGAACAGTTTATGAAGCAGCTTAATATGAGTGCTGCACATCGTAAACAGGCCATTGAGCACTTTCAGGCAGGTGCCAAGAAAGATTTTGCAATAGAACCGCTAATACAAGAATTTAATGCCGTAACCGCGACTTCTCCAAATTTAAAACAAATGCTAATGATTTATCTGATCCGGGTTGCGGTAGCCGATGGTCAATTGCACCCGAATGAAACCACCTTAATGCATCAGATTGCCTTGCAGCTCGGTTATTCGGAACAGGCGTTTGCTCAACTGATGGCAATGATTCAGGGGCAAGATCAATTTGCCGGTGGCCAATACCGCCAGCAACATTATCAACAGGGCTCGGCAGGTGGTTATACATCAGCCAGCGCCATAGATGCGGCCTATCAGGCTTTGGGTGTTTCCAAGGATGATAGCGATGCAAGCATCAAGAAAACCTACCGTCGTTTAGTGCGTGAATATCACCCCGATAAATTAATGGGGCAGGGCTTACCTGAAGAAATGATAAAAGAAGCGACAGAGCGTTCACAGGAAATTCAGGCAGCTTATGATTTAATTAAAAAGGCGCGTGGCATGCGCTAGCAGGTTGTTTAAATTCGCTTAGGCGAGTGCGAGATAAGGCAAAATCGACCGAAAAAGCACAGTTTACTGTGGAGTAAATGAGCATTTTGAGGTCTATTTTAACGCAGTATCGTGCCGTCTAAGTAGAAATTCAACAGCCTGCCAGGAGAGGATGGGTGTGTCGCCAATAAACAGCGACATGACTGAGTCGTCCATTTTAAAAAACAAACGGTGAGTTCGTTAAATGTGATGTATTATTAATATTCATCTTATTTATCCCTCCATTACCCTGTTATTAATCCAGCTATCATTTACAAGCTACCGTTCATCCGCTGATTGAGCAATTATTAGTCATTGCTTCGTAAAAAATGTATAATCCCATGAAGTGAAGTTGTGTTTATTAATAATAAAAAATCGAGATAGCAGTGCTTCCTTATCTCCTTAAAAACAAAGTGCCTGGTTTTTTTATTTTAACAATACGTTAAAGAACAAGGCATCAAGAGCAAATGCTAAGCTTATAATTAATAAATAACACTTATAAAAGAACAGTAGTCTAATAAAAATAACGGTAGTTAATACAGTAATGCAAGACCTAACAAAACAACAGCGTGAATCTGTGTGTCGCTCTGCGAAACACAGCCGATCATTAAAAAATTATCGCTCCTCTTATAAACAATCAGGCTTTAGCCTTATTGAAGTGATGGTCTCTGCACTGGTTCTTTCGGTGAGCTTATTGGGTATTTTGAGTTTGCAGCTGGTTGGAATGAAAGGCACGCAACAATCCTATATGAAGCAGCAGGCCATGGGCGTGATACAAAATACCATGGAAAGAATGTCGGCCAATCACCAGGGTGTGATCAATGGTGATTATGATAGTCTGGATAGCAATTCGTTTGACTGCACCCAGACAAAGCCCAGTTGTACTACTAGTAGCTGTACTGCAACTCAAATTGCATTAGTCGATAAATTGACGCTGATTTGTGGCTATGGTTCCTCTCCTAGAACAAATGGTGTCAAACACGTCAATGCTTCTGATAATGTAAATTTTAGTGGTGGACGCCTGAGAGTTAGCTGTCGTCCAGCAGGAAGCTGTAATTTGGGTGATGTTAAGGTCAGAATGGACTGGACTGAAAGAGCTTTGGGTGAAGAGACACCACAGCCTGATTTTCTGGAGCTTAATTTAAGGATTACAGCGCCATGAAGAATAAATCCAATATCTTGAATAAAAATATAGCCCAAAATGGTTTTTCTTTGGTTGAGCTATTAATTGCCATGACAATTGGCCTGTTTTTATTGGCGGGTATTGCCACCTCCTACCTCTCTAGCAAAAAGGGAAGTGTCATTAGCGATCAGGTTTCTGTTCTGGAGGATAACGGCCGTTTGGCTCTGGAAGTTATCGGAAATGTGGTTGAGCATGCCGGTTATACCCCACCGGCGCATACTATGCCCCTACTTAATAATATTATCTCCAATACGACAGATATTGTTGCTGGAAATTGCAAATCCAGTGGCTCCAGCATTGTGGCTCCAGGACTTTTCACGAGTGCTCGAATGACAAATAATAATAGTGCGGGTGATACACTCAGTCTGGTCTATTATGGTGATAATAATCTCTTTAGAGACTGTGGCGGTAATGAATTACCCGCAGACTGCCGGATTCCGGATCCCTCAGCTCCCGCATCGGGCGTTGATATTAATGCGGCAAAAATTTATAGCGCGTTTTTCCTCAATGGAAATGAGCTCCAGTGTGTAGGATCTCGAGGAAGTTCTGCTCAAACCATTGCGGATGGTATTGAAAATATTCAGTTCTTATACGGTGTAAAAACTGGCAATGATAATAGTGTCGAACGTTATGTAAACGCCAGTCAAATGGCGGGTTTATGGAATAATGTGGTGAGTATTCAGGTAGCGGTGCTGGTTAAGTCAAAGCATCCGGTTAAGAATGTAGCGGAACAAAAAACCTTTACACTATTGGATCAAGCGATAACTGCACCGAATGATCGCTATCAAAGAGCCGTTTTTTCAACCACGATTAGACTTAGAAATACAAAATAATGGATACGGTAATGGTTAAAAAGGCATACAAAATCCAGTCATTGCAAGCAATGAAAACACAGCAAGGCGTTGTTTTACTGGTTGCATTAGTGATGTTGCTGGTAATAACGATCATTGGTGTAAGTGCCATTGGAATCTCAAAAGATAAAACACAGGTAGCAGGTAACAGTATGTATACACTGCTAGCATATCAGGGGGCAGAGTCTGCCCTGGCACGTTCTGTAACAGGAGCAGCGCAAATGAATTTGAGGGATGCGGCCGCTGCCGGTGGTGTGTTTAATGTTCCGACCAGTCATATCAATGATAGCAACGAAAAGATTAATGGTATAGCAAATATGACTTCAAAGGCGACTATCACACCGCTTAAAAGTACAGCTTGTGCCATTGTTAGTGGTGTTGCAGGCTCAACTGGTACAGGTTTTAAATGTAGGGTTTTTCGAGTCAGCGCTGAAACCAGCCTTGCTCTAACAGGTGCGCGAACCCGACATACTGAAGGTCGTGAAGTCAACCTGCCCAAACCATAAATTATTAAAAAATAAAAATTAGGTGTAATTATGTACACGTTTATTCGAAAGTTAGTTATTTCATTATCACTTATCCTTTTCTCATCAGCTGCTATGGCGGATGATATTGATATTGTCAACCAGGATGTTCCCATTGATTCTAATATTCTGTTTATTATGGATATGTCAGGTAGTATGAAATGGGCACTGGATGGTGAGTATGAGCCGAGTGATCCGGCAGATAATCGAAAAAACACCTTGCAACAGGCATTAATTCAAGTGCTTGATATGCTGGATGACCCAACTTTGCCCAATACCAATATAGGCATTATGTCATTTTCAGGTAATACGGATCGTAATGGTTGGAATCAGACAGCGGGGGGTATTACCTATCCTGTTAAGCCAATAAATTCTATTGCAGGGGCCATATTAGATGGAAATGTTAATTTCGACCATCCAGATAATACAGATAACCCTGCGCTGACTTATTTACCAGCTGCATCCCCTTCAACAACATCGGGTTTAACCTCTGCTCAATATATTTCTCAAAAAATACCAACCACCTGGACACCTTTTGGTAATACCCCAATTCTTGATGGCTTATATGAAGCCTCACGCTATTTTAGGGGTGAAAAAGTCAGATTAGGTAAACGCATGCCCAATGATTTTGGTTCTGCACATCCAGCATCCTATACAGGAGTAGTGGGGGAGCAGCCCATTACTAACACCGATTGCCCCGCAGATGATTCAAGAAGGTATTCCTGTTATGGACCAATGTGTAATGCAACAAAACTCTGTACGATCTTACAAGATCAGCCTGTAGAATGTAACTCGCAAGCCTGTGTGGATAATTTAATTGCCACGGAACCAACAGCCGTGTGTGGTGCTAATCAAGGGCCAGTCAATAAAGACTGTGCTGTTGGTGATACCTTTTGTTATAACGCAACTTCATCAGCAGAATGTACAAGCAGACTCGACGCCATTGATGTTAGTTGTAATGAAGGTTCGGTATCGGCTTGTGAATCATTAAACCCGGGTTATTATAATTGTCAATCAGTTGAGTCTGGTTCTTTTAGCTGCAAGAAAAATGTGACGATCTATACCTGTCCAGCAGACAAGTTTAGCTGTACCAAAGATATAGAAAGCTGTACTCAATGTCCTGATAATATGATTACAGGTGAGCCAACCTATAATTCACCGATTAAAAATAAATGTGACAATAACGCGATTATCCTGCTTTCTGACGGTATTCCTACCAGTAACAATAGTCAGAGGGCAGTACATCAATATATTGACAATCATGGAGGAGATAACCAAAACTGTGGTGATGATTCTTCTATGGGTGCCTGTGGACCTGAATTAACCCGGTTTTTGGCAACGGTTGATAACAGCGTCAAGAATAGTGCAGGTGTAGATACTGTTCCGGGAAAACAGCCCATTATCACGCATACCATTGGCCTGGCATTAACTGATCAGAATGCGATTGATTATTTAAAAAGCCTGGCAAGCAATGGTAGTGGTGAATTTGTAAAAGCAGATACGGCAACTGAGCTAAAAGATGCACTGTATAAAACAATCACTGCTTCCATGCGACCACGCTCATTTAGCGCGCCAACGTACACAATTAATACCAATACATTCCTGACTCATGGTGATACTGTTTATGTACCTGTTTTTGATCGCAAAGAAAACGGGGGTGTCTGGGTTGGAAACCTTAAAAAATATCTCTTAAAAGATGGAGAGCTCTATGGTAAGGACGATAGCGGTAATGATGCTAAAGCATTAGACAGCACAGGTGTGTTTGATGGTTCAGTTCGTGACCTGTGGGCAACCGGGCCATCGACAAATGCTGTAACCAGTGGTGGAGCGGCCAATCTGCTTGACCCTGCATCGCGTACCGTTTATACCGATAATGGTTCAAGCCTTGTCAGCATGAGTACGATAGACAAGAGCAGCTTTAATGCAGCAGATAATGCTGAAAAGGATGACCTCATTAACTTTATTCGTGGTGAAGATAGCAGTGGCAATGCGCGCCACTTTATGGGCGATATCATCCATAGCAAGCCTGTACAAATGATGACCAGTGCGACAGATAGCGTTATTTTTGTGGGAACCAATGAAGGCTTTTTGCATGCCATTAACAGTACTAACGGTGGGTCTAACGATGGAAAAGAACTCTTTGCCTATATGCCAAAAGAGTTGTTAAAAAACATCAAGCCCCAGTTTGAGAAGCAATCCTTGCCAAATCATCTATACGGTGTTGATGGACAAGTCACATTGTACCATGATGATGTCAATCACAATGGCATTAAGGAATCTGGCGAAGAAGCGATTATATACTTCGGTTTACGTCGTGGTGGAAAAGCGATTTATGCGATTGATGTAACAGATCCATTCAGCCCGTCCCTGAAATGGAAGATTACCAATACCAGTACCAGCTTCACTAATCTTGGCTTTACCTGGTCACAACCCGTATTGGCAAAATTAAAGTATAAAACAGGGGCGGGTATTACTGCACCAAAGCCTGTTTTGATCTTTGGTGGTGGCTATGTAAACGATCATGGCGGTGAAGCAGATAATAGCGGAACCGGTGCCAATGTGTATATTGTGGATGCTAAAACGGGTAATTTATTGCTTCGGGTTGGTGGTTCAATAAGCTATGCAATCCCGGGCAAAGTACGTGTGATTGATATGGATCGAAACGGTTCTGTTGACCGCCTTTATTTTGCCGATACAGGTGGCAACGTATGGCGTGTAGACCTGAATGCAGATTCTTCAGCCCCTTATGATCTGTCAAAGGCTAAGCTAACCAGGCTGGCGGCACTGGCGGGCAGCTCGGCGGCTGAAAAACGCAAGTTTTTTGTAGAGCCTGATGTGTCTGTGTTTAAATACAACGGGCAGTTTGCTTTATCTGTTTCTTTGGGAAGTGGTATGCGTCCCAAACCACTGGATGAGACAGTAAACGATCAATTCTTTATGATTCTGGATGAGAATGTCTTTAATGTTCCACCCAGTACCTTTACAACGATCACACCGAGTGATTTGTTTGATGCCCCGCTTGCCCAAAACTTTGACATACTGGGCCAATTAAGATCAGCAACGGGTAAAAAAGGCTGGAAATTTGATTTTGATCCAGCTGCAACAGGGCTAAAAGGTGAGAAAGTGCTTTCAACTGCACTGACCTTCCAGAACAAGGTATTGTTTACCACCTTTGGTGTCAAGGAAATATCTTCAATAACCAATAATGGAAACACTTGTGGCATTAGTAATACCAACGGGTCCAGAGTCTATGTGCTGGACTTACTAACCGGTGGCGCCGCTCTTGATCTGGATGGTGATGGTGTTATTAACCATTCAAGCGATAATTCAAAAGAGGTCACTCGTGGTGAGATACTGGAAACACCTAATGTGGTTTATGGTGATTTTGAAGCTCAAGATGGTACTGCCTGTACCAAAGATGATTGTATACGCCCCTTTACCATCCAGGTCGGTAATGCCCCCGCTATAGCCACACATAAGACAAAAAGCTTGAGACCCGTACCAATAAATAAATCCATTCCACGAGTATTCTGGCTGGATGAAGGAAAATAATAATAAAAGGTAACAATATGAAAATAAACACGAATAAACAAACTGGTTTTTCACTGTTGGAACTAATGATTGTCGTTGGCATTGTGGGTATTGTATCCTCTATTGCTTACCCCAGTTATATGGAGCACGTGAAAAAGTCAAAGCGTTCGGATGCGAAAGTTGAGCTATTAAAGATTGCTCAAATGCAGGAAAGTTATTTTGTACAAAACTTGAGCTATGCAAAAGATTTAACCTCTGCTGCATCAAGTGGAGGTTTAGGGTTGACAGCCCCAGTTAACAGTGAGCACGGTGAATACACCATTAGCATGTCGGCCAAAGACAAAAGTGGTGGTGCCTGTACCGGATTGGCAGCAAATGCCTGTACTTCCTTTACGCTTACAGCCACCCCGGTGAGTGGACGAGGGCAGTCTCATGATAGTGCCTGTCTGGCATTTACGATTACAAATACAGGCAAGAAGGGAGTCACCGGATCATCAACAGCGGAAAAGTGCTGGAAGTAACTGGCATTATTCAGATTTGACCCAGCGTAATTCGCTCGTTTTTGTTTAAGTCGAAGCTGGTTTCTACTTTTTGAAAGTGATTCTTTAAGAATAGCTTTCTTGTTTGTTCGCCCTGATTATAGCCATGCTCAACTATCAACCACCCGTTCGGGGTCAAAAAATCAGCACCATTTTCTATAATGGTTTGCAGGTCTTTAATGCCTTTTTGTTCGGCGACTAAGGCGCTTAGAGGCTCATGTCGTATTGATTGAGACAAATGAGGGTCATCAGGATCAATATAAGGAGGGTTTGAAACAATCAGGTCATACTGTTTTTGGGGGAGCTGATTAAACCAGTCTGACTCAATAAACTGGACATGAGAAAGCTGGTTGAGTTTGGCATTTTCCTGAGCAATGTCTAACGCTTCTTTTGATACATCAGTAGCAGTGATTACAGCATCAGGCCTTTCAGATGCGATTGCTAATGCGATTGCGCCAGAGCCAGTACCCAAGTCAAGCACCTGTGGATTTTTTAAATTCCTGATTTTTTTCAGGGCTGTTTCCACTAATAACTCTGTTTCAGGGCGTGGAATAAGTACATCGGGCGTGACTTTTAATTCAAGTGTCCAGAAAGGCTGCTTTCCCAATAAATAAGCAACAGGGACATCATTTATTCGTTGATTAATCAGTTTCTCAAACTGTTTAAGTGCAGTTTTGTCCAGTTTTGACTCTGGCCAGGTGTGTAAATGGGTGCGATTCTTGTCCAGGCAGTGTGCAAGTAGTAATTCGGCATCCAGAGCAGGGGATTCGGATACATTTTCGAGCATTTTATTGGCTATTTGTAAAATAGACTTAATAGAAAGTACACCCCCCCACTTTTTATGGTTTTTCTCCAATTAGCTGTCATCTCCCAGCGCAGAGAGTTGTTCTGCCTGATATTCATTAATTAGTGGCTCTATAATTTGATCAAGTGAACCCGACATTACCTCATCGAGCTTGTAAAGGGTGAGGTTGATGCGATGATCGGTAACCCGGCCCTGTGGAAAGTTATAAGTGCGAATCCGGTCAGAACGATCACCCGTGCCAACCAGCGATTTACGTGTTTCAGCCTGTTCTTTATCTTGCACCTGACGTTGGCCTTCCAGAATTCTGGCACCTAAAACAGACAAAGCCTGTGCCTTGTTTTTATGTTGCGAGCGTTGATCCTGACATTCAACCACAATGCCCGTGGGTATGTGAGTAATCCGCACTGCAGAATCGGTTTTGTTAACATGCTGACCACCCGCGCCAGATGCGCGAAAGGTGTCAATGCGTAAATCGCTGGATTTTATTTCCTGCGCTTCAACTTCATCCGGTTCGGGCATAATGACCACGGTAGCAGCAGAGGTATGCACACGGCCTTGTGACTCTGTCTCGGGTACGCGTTGAACGCGGTGTGCGCCTGATTCAAATTTAAGCTTGGCAAAAACATTCTGGCCAACCACGCGGGCAATAATTTCTTTAAAACCACCGTGTTCGCCTTCATTTTTACTGATGATCTCAACGCGCCAGCCCTGCGTTTCGGCATAACGCGAATACATGCGAAATAAATCGCCGGCGAATATGGCGGCCTCGTCGCCACCTGTGCCAGCACGTACCTCTAAAAAGGTGTTGCTTTTATCGTGAGGGTCTTTAGGTAATAGCAGCTTTTGCAGATTGATTTCAAGTCTTTCCAGAGTGACATTGAGTTCGTTTAATTCTTCTTGCGCCATTTCCTTCATTTCAGGATCGGCCAGCATTTCCTGTGCGCCTTGCTGGTCTTCTATTGCCTGACGATATTTCTGATATTCTTGAACTACTGGCTCTAACTGGCTGTATTCCATGGATAATTGACGAAATTTATTCTGGTCACCAATCACATCAGGATCTGCTAGTAGCCCCGCAACCTCTTGATAACGATCGGATAGAGTTTCTAATTTATTTTCAATGGAGGCTTTCACGATGATTCCTTGTTGTGCGTATCTGAGCTGTCTTGTGTTTGTTTATTGTGGGCAGTCTTAGTGTTTTGTTCCGATAGCTTGAAGATTTTGTCGGAGGCTTCAAGCAGTTTGTGATCACCTGAATGAGCCGCCTTATTCATGGCTGCGGTTGCGTCATGGGCGAGTTTGTTACTCAGGGTATGCGCCAAAAACTGTAAGGCTTCTTCCGGGCTTGAGCCATTTCTAAGTAGTTTTGAAGCTTTTTCCAGGGTTTCTTGCTGGATACTGGAAACTTTTTCCCGATAATTTTTTATCAGCTGCATTTTGTCCTGGGCGCGCAACCAGCCCATAAATTCTTCGACTTCTTTGGCTATCATTAATTCAGCCTGTTCAGCGGCTTCCTGACGTGATTTGATATTGTCTTCTATCACTGACTGCAAATCATCAACGGTGTAAAGGTAGATATCATCCAGATCGCCGACTTCTTCCTCAATATCTCTGGGAACGGCTATATCGACCATGAAAATAGGGCGATGTTTGCGTTTTTTTAGGGCCCACTCAACGGTTCCTTTGCCGATAATGGGAACTGGAGCAGCGGTTGATGAGATAACAATGTCTGCATCGGGTAGATAATTTGATATTTCTTGCAGGGCAACACCAATGCCGCCAATTTCATTGGCGAGTCGGGTAGCATTTTCGACGCTACGATTGGCAATTACGATGCTTCCAATGCCGGTATTTTTAAGGTGTTTTCCGACCAGTTCGATAGTTTCACCTGCACCGATTAGCAAGGCTGATTTTTTATCCAGTTGGCTAAAAATTTGTTTTGCCAGATTAACTGCTGCATAGGCAACCGATACCGGATTGGAGCCAATACTGGTTTGGGTACGCACTTTTTTTGCAGTCGAAAAAGTGTGTTGCATCAAGCGTTTAAGCGTGGTCCCTGCAGTATTGTATTCAGATGAAATTTTAAGGGCAGATTTTAGCTGGCCCAATATCTGGGGTTCGCCAAGCACCAGTGAATCCAGCCCGCTGGCAACACGCATAATGTGTTGAATAGCCTCGTTACCCTGATATTCATACAAGTGCTGTTTGATTTCTTCTTTGCTTAGGGTGCTTTGATGGCTGAGCCAGTCAAGCATTTCATCCAGACTATAATTGGCGAAAGAGTAAATTTCAGTGCGGTTGCAGGTTGATAAAATAACAACCTCATTCTTTTTGTTTAGTGCTGCTTTATCTGCTTTTATTCTATTGAGTGTATCTTCAAGTGCATCGGGTGAAAACGCTACTTTCTCGCGCACTGCGACTGGGGCAGTTTTATGATTAATTCCAATTACACGTATCGACATAGGGGCGTGAGTATAGCGTGAAAAACATTGTACTCCAACACGCCAGTTGAGGTGTATGGGTAGATAAGCAACAAGTTGAAGCGTAGCGATGACTACCTGAAGGGTAAGGCGCAGCCGAATAAAAGCCATAAAAAGTGGGGGGGTGTACTTCCTATTAATATTTGGCACCTGGTTTTTAAAGTTTAGGCATATTTTTTGGTAATTTAGACTAGAGTTAAATTAAAAAAATGGGCATTTAATGTTTTGATAATGAGTCGTTGATGACCAGTTAGCCGGTTTTTTTGAACTTTGATGCCTAATAGCTGTTTAGTTTGTTTCTATTTTATATAGACTGAATGTAACCATAGCCTGATAGAGATTATAAGCGATTACAAAGGAGTAATAGGTAAATGCCTAATTTGCAGGAAGCAAACGGTTATAGAATTAATCGGATTAAAAAAGGTTTGGTCTGCCTTGCCATGTCTCTTTGGTTGTTTGTTTCTTTTGTGGTATATGCGGATAATTCAAAGTCTGCCTCAAATTCTACCTCTGACTATGCGCGGGATTTTAATCATGCTCTGTTAGCAGAGCTGTATTTAAAAATGGATGATGCAGCCTCGGCAATAAATCAGTATTCCTTATTGGTCAAATCAAGCCACTCACCAAAGGTGGCTAGACGGGCGACCATAGTGGCGACGCGCTCTTCTCATTTTAATCAGGGGGTTAGTCTGGCAAAACAATGGGTCAAACTTGTTCCTGATAATTTGGAAGCGCGTCAATACCTGGCATTATTGCTGTTAAGAGTGAACAAAACGGGTGATTCGTCTCGTCAGCTTAAGGCAATCTATAAGCTAGTAGAGGAGAGTAAAAATCCACAGAAAACAGTAACACAGTTATACAGTGAAGGGCTTAAGTTTATTGGGGCTATGTTACTTGTTGAGTCTCAGCATGAAAAAGCCTTGAAGGTTTTTAATACTTTTTTAGAAAAAAATAATTTACATTTAAAAGGGCTCTCAAGCCACCGAAAACAGCAGTATTTAATTCAGGCATCTCTGACAGAAAAAGCAAAAAAGTATCACTCTGTTATTTCTTATATTAATCAATATGAAACCCAAAGCCTCGAAAATGAACGTTTAAACGATATTATATTAATGAAAGTAAAAGCTTTGCAGGCGGTTAATCGGCAACATGATGCCATTACCTATTTGGTTGATACCTTAAAGAATGATAAAAAAGGTAGTGATAGTCTTAAGCTTGAACTAGTCAGGCTATTTATACTTAATAAACAAAGAGCAAAAGCTAAGCCTTATTTGCAGGAACTGGTTTTAAAATACCCTGATAATAATGATTTGCTAAAATCGTTGATTGCTCTAGAAATTGACCAACGTCAACTCGTTCAGGCCAGAAAAAATATTGAAAAGCTTAGGGCATCTCAAGAGTACCAGAGTGATGCGGAGTATTTTATGGCGGAAATACTAGAAGCCGAAGGGAATATACAATTGGCTTTGTTAAGGTACCAGGCTGTTAAGGACGGGGGCTTGCTAAAAAATGCTAAACGGAAAATCAGTAAGCTTTCGCGACTATTAAATAAGCTTGGCCCAGAAAAGCAACAGGTTAATTATAAAGGCGTTTCTAATAACTTATTGCGTAAAAAGCTGCTAAATAAAGACTAGCAGGCTGTTGAATTTCTACTTAAAAAGGAACGATACTGCGTTAAAATAGACCTCAAACTGCTCATTTACTCCAGTAAACTGCGCTTTCTCGTTCGATTTTGCCTTGTCTCGCACTCGTCTAAGCGAATTTCAACAACCTGCTAGGCTCGGCTTGCCCTTTTGCCAGGAAGAACAGATTTACT
>JALWMR010000031.1 GCA_027083815.1 Thiotrichaceae bacterium | reverse complement strand
AATCCAGGTAACGACAAAGCCAAATACAACACTTTTGATTATGCCATTGATGATATCGTGCTCCAGCTCTACCTTGATTTGCATTTGCGACCAAAAAGAGCCTTCATCAACACCCAGCCAGACACTGCCAACCAGGTATCCAGAATAGATACCCAAGGTCATAAAAATAACCGTCAATAAAGGCATTGAAATAAAGCCAGCCAGAAAGCGGGGCGTGACAATACGGCGTATCGGGTCAACCGCCATCATTTCCATACTGGCTAACTGCTCTGTCGCCTTCATTAAACCAATTTCAGCGGTTAATGCAGAACCGGCCCGACCTGAAAACAAAAGTGCCGTAAGAACGGGGCCTAATTCACGTATCAGAGATAGTGATACCAAAACGCCTAACGATGCTTCAGCGCCAAAATCAACCAGAGTCGCATAACCTAACAGGCTTAAAACCATGCCCACGAAAATGGCCGAAAAAATAATAATCAATAAGGATAAAACACCAACGGAGTAAAGCTCTTTTATAAGCAATCTAGGGCGCATCAAAATATCTTTAGTGCCAAGAATAACTTGATATAAAAAGATACTGGCACGACCCAGACTAGACAAGGTATCAATAACATAAGCACCAATTGCCTCTAAATGCCCTAGCAGATATTTCATAAAGCTAAGCATTATCCACACCCCCGCTAACATCCCCCAGGAGGTCGCTTATCAAGGGTTTAGCCGGATAATGGAATGGCATTGGGCCATCAGGCTTTCCATGAACAAACTGTTGTACAAATTCAGAGTCTGAGTTCATTAGCTCTTCAGGAGAGCCCGCAGCGGCAAGCTTGCCTTCTGATATAATGCAGACATAATCCGCAATTAAAAAGGTTTCATGAATATCATGAGACACCACAATGCTGGTTAGACCTAATGAAAAATTGAGCTTTTTAATTAATGAAACAACCGTGCCCAGAGTGACTGGGTCCAGGCCTGTAAATGGCTCATCATACATCACCAACACAGGATCAAGCACAATTGCTCTGGCAAGGGCAACGCGACGCGCCATGCCACCGGAAAGCACCGAGGGATGAAGATCTCTGGCACCTCTTAAACCGACTAGCTCCAGCTTCATGAGCACTATATCGCGAATAATAGACTCAGAGAATGAGTAGTGTTCACGAATGGGAAAGGCGATATTTTCAAAAACACTTAAGTCTGTTAATAACGCGCCCGACTGAAACAGCATCCCCATACGGCGGCGTGCCTTATATAAGTCTTCCCGGTTTAAACTGGGTATCTCTAAGTCTTCAACTTTAATACTTCCACTATCTGGCTTAAGCTGCCCACCTATCAATCGTAATAGCGTGGTTTTTCCTGTGCCACTCGGCCCCATTATTGCGGTTATTTTACCGGCAGGAATTTGCATCGACATATTTGAAAATATTTCGCGCCTTCCCCTGGAGAAATGCAAATCCTGAATTGTTATAAAAGAGTCTGACACAGCAATGGTTTAACAGTTAGCCC
>JALWMR010000030.1 GCA_027083815.1 Thiotrichaceae bacterium | reverse complement strand
AACCACCCACTTGCCGGTGAAACATTACACTTTGATGTTGGCGTACAGGATGTGCGTGATGCAACAGAGGAAGAAATTGCCCACGGTCACCCTCATCAAGCTGGTGGCTGCGGTAGCCACGATCATAATGAGGAAAAAAAGGATGATTGCTGTGGTGGAGGATGCGCGGGATAGCATTAGCAAGACAGTCTTTCTACAAACACATTAATAAAAAAGGTGGGAAGTACACCCCCCACCTTTTCGGGTGTTTTCTCGGTTTGTTTCTTTTAATCAAGGCGTCTGTGGACTTCTAGCCCTCCTGACTTTCTTTAATTGCTCCTGAAACCGTACCTCCAATGCCTCAAAATCAGGACACTTCCTGATTCCTTGTCGATTAATATAGGCATATCCTGCTACAGCTCCAGCCAGGAACGCAACCGGATTTTTCACACCAATTAATGCACGGGTGCCAATGCCAGCCGAATATAAAAGCTTGCCTCTTCGCGACTGATTGCTTTTATGTATTCCACTGATACACCATTGTACAAAATGCTCACAGTTGTTATGAAGCACATGATATTGCGCCTCACCTAATCTTAAATTTGCGCGAATGATAGACTCCTCAGTCGTATATTTGCGCTCAGCATGATGCATAAGATGGATTTCTTTGTTTTTAGCAAATTCGTCAAGGCTAACTATCTCGACGACCCCCGGCGTTGACAAATCATTGGCCAAACCGGAGTAATGAATTACTTTATTATCGCCAATTCCCAAGCCATGGTGGGTGTAGGAGCCTGCTGCTTTATCAATAAAGAGATGTTGTCCTTTATATTTATTCATACAGCTTAGTATAAAGTACACCCCCCCACTTTTTCACGGTTTTGTCTATGAGAAACCTTTGCACGAAAGATACGACGGATAAAAACTGCTTAGCCGAGCAACGCGAGACAACAGCTTTAGCTGACCCGTTAGGGTGAGGCGTTGTTTGCCGAATAAATTCCCCTGTTTTTTCGTATATTTTCGGTCAATAGCCCCGCTATTACCCCCAAATCTACAATAAATCAGGAAAATTACGCTAATTTTTCTCTCGCCATACTCTCATGCAAAGGTCTCTATGAAAGCTTCTATTTGTTAAACCAGATGCCATTTGTTTGGTAACAATCCAGTGAGTCCAACCCCATATGAATCAGTAGGCCCATTCCAATATAACGAATAACAGGTTGGTTCGGTACAACAGATAAAATGGCATAGATGCCGATAGGTGTGAAGCCATGAAGGGGATGAAAATTAATGCTACAACGTTGTGGATCATAAATGGGATTGGCCAGTAAATGGTCAAGGTCGACCAACATCGTAAGCATCATAATTACATAGGCTCGCTTCCAGTCTTTTTTAAAAAAGATAGCAACCATTAATGCCGGAACAATAAAATGAAAAGCAATATGCAACATTTATACGGTATCCCGATATAAGCTGATTGGAAAAAATTCGCTTACATTGATAGCTGGATTACCATTGATCCATATACGGTAACTTCTTGCTATAACTTCACCATTTAGTTGCTGGCAATGCTCTAATTGCAAACTTTCTGGATAGTAATTAAAGGCATAGATATCACGGTAAGTTTCTAAGCCTTTATCACGTAAGATGCCACCAATTCCTATAAGCCCCTTCTCCAGGGCTTCCCCTATCTCGGCAGGAAGTTGCTTCAATGACACCACTGATTTAGCCGTTGCAAACACCTTATCCGATTGCTTACCCTGCAGACAAACTTCACGCTGTAATATATCATCACCTTTCACAAGCTTTAAATCACTGATCCTGTCCGGGGTTTTCTCTCGGAAATTTCGTTTTGCGACAACACGAACTGGCTCCCAGAACCATGCCTCTAACGCTTTAGTGACAGTACCATCCATAACTAATAGTGTTCTTAAGAAAGGCGGTAATGTCGCTATATCCAGTATGTAACCGGAGTCTGTTTCAATAGTTGAATTTTCCAGGTGGCCACTACTTCGAAAATAAGATTTATACTTCATGATGCATAACTCGCTGCCATAGGCTTTTTAGTTGAATAAGTTTTTGGCCAGATTTTTTAAATAGCCTAACCTTAGCAGCTGTTGGCCAGCTATCGTAGCTATCATGACCCATATTCAAAGGCGTTTCCTGAGCCATTGAGGCTCCTTGCGTAATCCTGTTAAGCGCCATTCTGCCCCCCTCAATAAACAAACGGCAGTTATTATCAAAGAGTGTCTGCTTTGTCTCAAGAGGTAAAATTTTTTGAGAGATAAGCTCCCCCGTATCGAAAGATTCTGACATTTTATGCAGACTCACACCCAGTTTTTTCTCACCTGCTAACATAGCAAAGAAAACAGGGTCTACACCTTTATAGGCTGGTAACAGGGAAGGATGAATATTGATGCAGCCGATTTCAGGAAGCCGTAATACCTCTGGCTTGATTAACTGGTTAAAATGGGCAGCTAAAAT
This sequence comes from Thiotrichaceae bacterium, assembly GCA_027083815.1. Taxonomy (GTDB): domain Bacteria; phylum Pseudomonadota; class Gammaproteobacteria; order Thiotrichales; family Thiotrichaceae; genus Cocleimonas. The sequence continues at coordinate 22,943 of JALWMR010000030.1, read as the reverse complement.
ATAATCGGGTGAAAGCTGTGATAGATATGATCTTGTTTGTTGATTATTGATATCTTTAGTGTCATAAAATGGCACCTCATAATCCCAGGACATTTTCTTAACTGTCGGTAACGAATACCTGGCCATTTTTGTCAGCCAGGAAAAAATATCGGTAATTAAAAAAAGATACGTCGAATAACGCAAACCGGATGTTCTTATCTGCTGAATAGCTCCCCATATATGGCCATATTCGGGTTTTAAAACACGGGTTGAGTTAATAACGGCTACAACGTCTATTTCATCATTTTGCAAGAGTTGCTCAAGCACTAAAGAAGAATAAATACTCGAATAAGTGCAAAAAATGACGCGTTTTTTTTCATTACTCATCTGACAAGATGATCACTTTAAACGTGCGATCTCTTCCACCAAAACATCAATGGCATGCTCAATCTGCTCTTCAGTATGAGAAGAGCAAATGAAGAAACGTAAACGCGCCATACCTTCCTGAACGGCAGGATAAAAAATGGGTTGAACATTAATACCTCTTTCGAAACAGGCATTAGCTAACCTTCCCGCCATTGCCGAACTTCCTGTTATAACCGGTATTACAGAAAGACCTGCGCTAGAGCCAACATTTAGACCTTTTTCTTGTGCCAGGGAAATAAACTGATGCCCTCGTTCTTTTAATTGCTTAACACGCATCGGCTCTCTATCCAGGATTTTCAAGGCAGCAAGTGCTGATGCGGCAACCGGGGGAGCGATACCAACACTATATAAAAAACCGGGAGCAGAAAACTTTAAATGCTCAATCAAGGCATTTTCACCAGCAATATATCCACCGCAACTAGCCAAGGTCTTACTAAGGGTGCCCATCCAAAGATCCACTTCATGACCATCAACACCAGCCTGCTCTTTTAAGCCATGCCCTTTTTCGCCTAATACGCCTAAGGCATGTGCTTCATCAACCATTAGAAAGGCTTTATGCCGTTGTTTTATCTCAATAAATCTTTTTAAGTCCGGGTAGTCACCATCCATACTATAAATGCCTTCGATAACAATTAAGACACGCTCATAGTTTCGACGTTGCTGAAATAAGATTTCATCCAGGGCTTGCCAATCATTATGTGGAAAAGGCAAGCGTGTTGCACCTGAAAGCTGCCCACCTTGTACAATACTGTTGTGTATCAGTGAATCATGCAGAATTAAATCTTTAGGGCCAAACAAATAGCCAATAGTCGTCACATTCGTTGCATGACCACTAACAAACACAATACAATCATCAACATCATAAACCTTAGCGAGTGCTTGTTCTAATTCACGCTGTATTGGTCGCTCACCGGCAACGGGTCGGCTTGCTGATGCTGAAGTTCCATACTGATCAATAGCCTTCTTAGCCGCATCAGAAACTTCAGGATGACCACATAAGTCTAAATAGTTATAACTTGCAAAGTTAATATATTCCTGAGAGTTAATGGTTGTAGTATTTTTGGCAACGCCTTCATGCACCTTAAAAAAAGGGCTGGGAACACCTAATTGCTTACCCCCAGTTTCTAAAATACGAATTTGCTGATAACCCGGGAACTTATCAAAACGGCAATATTCATCCGGTATACTGGAGTTTGATTGCAGAGACTTGCGGACGCGATGGACTTCAGGCTCTATCATCTGTGCCTCTGTTACTTTTTTAAGGCGCTTTTCAAGCATTTTTTGAGCAAGCTGATCTTTTAGTGACCCACTTAATCCAAATAAATTACTTTTAGGCTTACTCATTTTTTTATGTTCCGTAACATTACTTCGCCTTCATTGCTTCTTCAATAAGCTGTTTGGATAATTCTTCAGCTTCTTTTTCAGTCATATTCTCCTTGTGTCCATGACGTGAAGCGGCAACTGAAATATCTTCATGATGCTTGTTATCAACACTGATAGTTTCATCAGCTTGCTTGTCAGAATCAGAGAGCTGGTCAGTAATTCTTTCGGCAATACGTAATATGTTTGCACCTTCTGTTAATGCCATAACAGGCAGCTTAACACCAAAACGCTCTTCAATTGCAAGCACTAACTCCATACCCATTAAGGAGTCCATACCTAAATCAAAAACAGATTGTTCGATGTCCAGTTTTTCTCTAGGCAATCTTAGTATTTGTTCAATTTCATCTAATAATAACTCAACAACTAGATCCTTGATTTCAGAATATCCCATATTGGCAATTAAGGTCTGAATGTCTTCAAGTTGGTCACTATCAGAGGCCTTCACATTCCTCCTAAGCTCCTCATATTTTGGCGAACTAGCTGCAGGCATAACACGCTGAATAACGCCCCAGTCCAAGTCAATAACAGCAGCACCAGATTTATCACTTAACATGATTTTTTCTAATACCTTTAAGGCCTGATCTGAGGATAATGCTTCTCCTCCTAAGCGTGACTGCAATGCATCCTTGGTTTCCTCGTTGCGTGCCAGGTAACCCACATCAGAGATTGCTCCCCAAGCCGCATACTTGGCAGGTAAACCTTTAGCCTTACGATAAGATGATAGCGACTCAAGAAAACAATTTGCCGCAACATAGTTTCCCTGACCCGGATTGCCCACAAACGTGGTTGCCGAAGAATACATTACAAAAAAGTCTAGCTTTAATGCTAATGTTGCTTCATGCAAGTTCCACGCACCGGTAATTTTTGGACTCATTGCATCAAAAAGTTGCTGCTGGGTCATATTACGGATTAAACCATCTTTAAGCACCATGGCTGCATGTATGATTCCTTTCAGAGGCGGTATTTCATTTTGAATTTCCGAAATCAGGGAACTGATAGCCACTTTATCTGTTACATCACATGCTCGAACATAAACTGACACACCTTCAGATTTCAGTTTATCTATAATCGCTTTTGACTCATCACTAACGTTGGCACTTCGACTAATAAGTACTAAAGACCGTGCACCTTTTTCAACCAGCCAGCTGGCAGTTTTTAACCCAAAGCCACTCAAACCACCAGTAATAAGATAACTCCCCTCAGGATTACAAACCAGCTCATCATTTTGAAGGCTTATCTTTTTAATTTCCTCTTCCGGTATTCCATTACCATTAAGAAAAGATACGATTACTTTTCCTATTTGGCGGGACTGCTGCATATAACGGAAAGCATCCTCTATACGCTTTGCCGGAAAACTTCTATAGGGCATAGGCCTTAAACTGCCGTCATCAAAGTGCTGCATCATTTCTTTAAATAAACGATTAGCCATCTCCGGACGCTCAATTAAAAGCTGGTCAGCATCAATCCCAAAATAAGAAATATTATTACGGAAAGGTCGTAAACCTATTTTACTATTTTCATAAAAATCTCTTTTTCCTAACTCAAGAAAACGCCCAAAAGGCTTTAGTACTGACAAGTTACGTGATATTGCCTCACCAGCAAGTGAGTTCAAAACAATATCAATCCCCTCACCTTCTGTAATATTCATAATATCATCAGCAAACGCCAAAGAACGAGAATCCATAACATGATCGGCACCCATCAATCGCACAAAATCTCGCTTTTCATCGCTACCTGCCGTGGCAAAGATTTCTGCACCACAGAAACGGGCAAATTGAATAGCCGCAATGCCTACACCTCCGGCAGCACCATGAATTAATATTTTTTCACCTGGCTGTATTTGTGCTAGATGCTTTAAGGCATAGTAGACCGTAAAAAATGTTGTTGGAATGGTGGCCGCTTCTTCAAAGCTCCATCCTTCGGGTTTGTGGGTTATAGCAGTTGTTTGTGTTATTACCCTTGAACTAAAACAAGCAGGCGCAAAACCAACCACTTCATCGCCAGGTTTAAATTCCGTAACTGCACTGCCCACATTAATCACCTTTCCAGATAATTCCATTCCCAATGTAGGGCCGGCAAAACCATTTTCGACAGCCTCATCAGATAATAGGCCCATCGCATACATAACATCCCGAAAGTTAAGCCCTGTTGCATATGGCTTTATTTCAATTTCGTCCGCCTGTAAAAAACGTTCAGGCAATTCTTGCCAATAAAGATTTTTTAGCTGCCCTGGTGTACTAAAACAAAGATGATAGGGCCTGGGCCTATTCAGTACTTCTCGTTTTTGTTCTTCATGATTAACGGACAACAATGATCGAGTCATTCTCAATACGTGTCGAACATTCTCAGTTATAATAACTTCGTTTTCATTAGGGTTGAGTTGATTACTATTCTCGCCAGACCCTAAAAACAACTCTTTTAATAATAATCGACTAGTTATATCAGGATCAAAATCTCCCTGAAAGTCGATCATCTTGCAGTTAAGCTCAGGGTGTTCATTCATTATCACTCTACCTAAACCCCACAATGCTGATTGTGATGGATTAGATTCAAAACTAAATGGTTGCCCTTCGCCTGTGACAGTAGCTCCCCCCGAAGTAATAAGTTTTAAAGTAGGAGCCTTTTCAGTATGACGCTTCATTACCGCCTGGACTAGGTCTAGAGTACTTGTACATCGTTGATTCTGTAATGATAAGTTCCCAAAATCATATTTATCATCGTGCCAACGAAGACCCATTAAGTGAATTATTTGATCACAATGCACATCTAGCTTTTCCAGAGTATCAAAAATATGATCAAAACCTTCCTCTTTGGACTCTGCATTATCGATATTAACAACAAAATGAGTTGGGCCCAAGCGCTTATAGGTCTCACCTAACTCAACCATTACCAGTTGGTAGCCAGCATTTGATAATTCGACTGATATATTGTGTGCTAAAGTATTTGAAACATCAGAACTATCTTTTAAAATCATCCACGTATGACGCGGCTCATCATTGGCTTGATCAATAGTCCCTTCCACATTATCACTTATCACTTCATCTAAGTGACTTGCGACAACCATGAATGCACCAATATCACCGGTTGCCTCTGGCTCAACCAATAACTCCACTTGCTCAAAACCGTTTTCTTTAAGGTCTGAACGCCATTCATTCGCTGTCATTAATAAAGGAATAGGCTCACTGCTATTTGTAGTATGAGCCCACCATTCAGTTTGTAGCCCAAAAGTCATATCCATAAAGCGATCAGACTGTCGCTCAATTAATAATAAGACACCTTTGGGGGCCAGCAGTTTCTTGATATTTCTCTGTGCTTTAGAACAATCATCTGAATGGTAAAGCGTATTGGCCGCTATAACAATATCAAACCCGTAGGGCATAACAGGAGCAGATTCAAAATCAATATCCTGACTCAAATCAAGTAATTCGGTTTTTACAAACCCCCATTCTTCAAAGTCAAATGTAACTTTGGATAGAACTTCGTCATTATGATGAATATAGGTATAGTCACATTGATCGGAATGAAATATTGGTAGTATTAGTTGGCTAATTTCAGTGTTATTTCCACCAACCTCTAACACACGTAAACGTCTGTTTGCCGGCCAATCATTAATGATTTCTTGCAATGTCGCCTTTAAGGCAAGATTCATGCTTAAGTTACTTGGCGAGGCTCCACTCCAATGTTCCTGGATACTACTCTTATTGGAAAAAAGTAACTTCTCTGCATCAATTTTATGCTGCAAAACATCTGCCAGATGCTTTCCACATCGCCCCAGTAATAATAGCTCAGGGAGGTACGAGGGCGAGTCACCAAGAACTGAAAGCCAAATATCTTCCGCTGAGGGTAGCTCGCTTTCAGTTGCCAGGAGCCATTGTTCATTTTCATAAGTGGCCAAATCATCTTCAACTAAAATGGCTAATAATCGAGAAAGTAATGGTAATTTAACAGACTCAATATGTGCTTGCTCTGCCAACGATGATAAGGTGAACTCATCACCCTTTGGGTTTAGTTCACGTATTGCTTGCCATGCAAACATTGAAACCATCAGATCAAATAAGGGTAATACTTCTTGATAATGACGTACTCGATTAAGTTCAAACTCTTTATTACTTAAGAAATCAACAGCACTGGAAACCAGAGATGCGGGCTCTGGTATTGTAGACAGCTCACCTATCGTTGATAAGGGCATAACAACAGGTTTAAATTCATATGTTGCAGGTAAAGATGCCTTGCTTCTATTTAATTGCACACCTCTGAAGCGACAATCCTTTAATTCTGCAAGCACTTCACCTTTCGAATCCAATAATAAATAATCAGCTAAAACTGATTGGGGACTTTGCTTTAGAATATTAACTGATATATAAGCCAAATCATCCATTTTTTTGAAATAATAAAGCTTCCCTACCTGAACAGGTATCAATGCAGCTTGACTACCTTTTTCGATACGTTCAGCAAATACATCTACTAAAATCTGAAAACCAGCATCTAGTAATGTAGGATGTAATTTATAATGATTTTTCTGGTCAGTAATTTCTGATGACAGTGATACTTTGGCAAGCGCCTTTTTTTCAGCAGTATCAACACCTGAGACCCAAACCTCCTCTATCGCTTGAAAGGTAGGGCCATATGATAAACCAACAGATTCTGTTAAGTGATAATGCCCCTGCCTTGTAATAGTGCTCGTGGAGCTGTTAATAACAGTAGCCACTGATATATTTGCGGGCAGCTGCTTATTCGTGCTACCTAACAATCTACCCACTACATTTTCGGAAAATGGACTATCTGTTAAACGATCACGACTGCTTATAATAAAACTCCCATCTTTAACAAACAGCTTAAACCGGATAGTTTTACTATGGTCTAAAACAATAGGCGCTCTTATCTCAAGATTTTCAATTTCCCAGCGACACTTCTCGGCCTCGTCACACCCAAAGTTCTCAGCAGATGCAGCTAGTGCCATCTCGATATATGCAGCTGCAGGCATGACGGCACCACCATCGACAACATGATCTGCCAGATAGGATAACAGCTTTGTATCAACCTGATTCTCCCAACATGCATCATGATCCTTGAGGCGATAGCCAAGTAACGGATGATCTCGATGTCTATTTACCAGATCACCCCCCTCAGCCGTCAGCGTATACCAGTGTTTTTCTCTCTGCCAGGGATAATGAGGTAAATCCACCGCATGATATTGGTCAGGATATACTTTCTTGTCATTAAGTGAACAACCCAATAAGTAGCACTGATAAAGCACATTATAAAGAGCGACCTTTGTCTCTCCCTGACGCTTGCTAGTGGAAAGCGCGAGCACAGTCTGCTCTTTTTCACGACCACACTCATTGATGTAGCTTCTCAGCACAGGATGAGGCCCAACCTCAAGGAAAATTTGATAACCATCATCAAGTAATTGATTCATACCAGATGAAAATAAAACAGGCTGTCTTATATTATCCCACCAGTAATCAGCCCCTAATTCCAAATAATCAAGCTCATCCCCTGTTACCGTTGAGTAAAATTTACGTACAGATTGATTAAGTGAAATATCCTTGAGTGAGCTGACAATATCATTCTTAACGGGATCCATTGCGGAACTATGGAAGGCATAATCCAGATCCAGGATTCGATAAAAAATCTCACGTTCACTAAAAATATCATTTATCTTTTGTAGCGCATCCAGTTGTCCAGAGATAGTTACTGATTTAGGGCTATTTATTCCAGCAATAGTTACCACATCACTGAGCCCCAAATCATTGAGTAATTCACCCATATCAGATGCACTCATCGCAGCCGCAGCCATGCGACCAGCTCCACGTGTCTTACCTTGTGCATGACTACGCTGATAAATAACCTTTACAGCATCCTCAAGTGTCAAAACACCTGCAGCATAAGCTGCAGCAACCTCACCAACACTATGACCTATTACAGCGTCCGCCTGCAAACCTTTAGACTCAAGAACACGCAACATTCCAACCTGCAATGCAAATAGCAACGGCTGCGCAACTTCAGTTTCTTCAAGTCTTGATTCATCTTCAGAAGCATTAAACTCATCTATCAATGAAATATCGTCATATTGATTAAGTAAAGTGCCTATTTCCTTGATTGTTTTTCTAAATAACGGCTCACTTGAAAGCAGCTCACGCCCCATACCTTGCCATTGAGAGCCATTGCCAGAAAACACTAGCGCCAATTTTGCAGAAGGCTGAGATTTATCCTTTAATTCAATTTTATTTGCAGCAACAGCACCCGTGTGAACTTCCCCTTGAGAATAAGCATGCAAACATTCGATCACGTCGTGCAAGCTATCGGCATGTACTGCCAAACCATAATTAAAAGTTTGGCGAGTCTTAAAAGCTGACCAGGCAACATCTTGATACTTGGGAGCATTCTCTGCGCCAGATTCAATCTGATGAAGCAAATCCCTATATTGTCCGGCCATTTCTTTTAATGCAATGGGGCTATTTGCAGATAGAAACAAGGGCAAGTAGATATTATCAACTTGTTTATTTTCCTTAACGTTCTTGGCACTCTTAGTGTTCTTACTATGCCTCTTGTTCTTTGGCTTATATTCTTCAAGAATCGCGTGAGCATTAGCACCCCCAAAACCAAAAGAATTAACACCCATAATTAATGGTTTCTTTGCCGGTTTCAATGGGGTTAGACGAGTAACAACCGAAAGCTTATCAGCCTTAAAATTAATATGCGGGTTAGGTTTTTCAAAATGCAAAGAAGCCGGTAGTGCTTTATTTTTAAGGCTCATAATAATCTTTAACAAACCTGCCATCCCGGAAGCCGTTTCAAGATGCCCCAGATTTGTTTTTGCAGAACCTATCGGTAAAGGCTTCTTTCGCTTTTTACCTAAAACCTCAGCAAGTGCAGCCGCCTCTGAAGGATCCCCCACCGCTGTTCCAGTGCCGTGAGCCTCAACATAAGCAAGATCATCAGGTTTAATACCTGCACGTTTATAAACAGAACTTAGCAAAGCAGCCTGGCCTTCGGTACTCGGCAAGGTTATCCCATTTGTTTTTCCATCACTGTTAATACCAGTATCGAGAATTACCGCATGAATAGGATCGCCATCTGCCTCAGCATCTTCAAGTGGTTTCAAAAAGAGTATTGCGGAGCCTTCTGAGCGAACATATCCATCACCTGTTGCATCAAAAGCACGACAACGCCCTCGTGGAGATAGCATGGAAGCCTTAGAAAAACCGACAAAGCCGAATGGATGCAAAAGCATGTTTACACCACCGCTAATAGCCATGGGTGCATCACCATTCCAGATAGCATTGCAAGCCTGGTGCAAGGCAACTAATGACGAAGAACAAGCAGTATCAACTGACACACTCGGTCCATGCAAGTCATAAATATACGAAATGCGATTTGACGCAATACTCGCCGTATTACCCGTCATTGAATAAGGATCAAGAGAGCTAAGGTCATCCATACGACGATGAGCATAATCTGTACTCGCAATACCAATATAAACCGCGCACTGAGAACCAGCCAGTGATTCTGGCACTTGCCGACCATCCTCCAAAGCCTCCCATGTTAGCTCCAACAACAATCGTTGTTGTGGATCCATCTGGGCAGCTTCTCGAGGTGATATACCAAAAAAACTGGCATCAAACTCATCGACCTGCGGCAATACCCCGGCAGAAAATGTATAACTTTTTCCCGGTTCTTTCTTATCTGGGTGCTGATAAAAGTTGGTTCCCCAGCGATCTGAACTTACTTCTGTTACCAGATCCTTACCTTCTTTTAAAATATTCCAATATGCTTCTGGTGAATCTGCTTCCCCAGGAAACCGGCAAGCCATGCCGACAATTGCTATTTTCTTTTTAGGTGTTGTCAATGATTTTTCCTTGAGGAGGTCTCATAGCCCATTTCTACAGTAGATTCTAACATGATATTGATCTCGGGTAACATGAAGAATATAGACAAGCACTATAAATAATAATAACTGCCTCTACAAAATTAATTCTGCTTTGAGTGCGCCCCTTCCTTCTTACATGATTATGCAATGCAATACTCTATACTTGATCCATTTAACCAAAACAAGGATACAAGGCAAATATGACAGTTTTTTGGTTAAAAAAATGTGACATATTCACTTTATTCTATAATTTAATTGTTAATCTGCTCATTAGATTACTTTTCTAGCAGGCTGATGAATTTCTATTTAGACGGAACGATACTGCGTTTAAAATAGACCTCAAAATGCTCATTTACTCCAGTAAACTGCGCTTTTTTCGGTCGATTTTTCCTTGTCTCGCACTCGCCTAAGCGAACTCCAACAACCTGCCAGTACTTCGATAATTATTTAACGTCTGGTCAGCACCATTGGCAAACGACCTTTTGGCCTCAGAGTTAACCGACATTCATGCTCAACACGCTTATCGGAAGACATAGTCAAGCGAAAGCGTTGCGCGAAAATAGCGACAGCCAATACAGACTCTGTAATACCAAAAGATTTACCCAGACACACTCTGGGACCAGCACTAAATGGGAGGTATGAGAACTTTTCAGGTTTTTTTGCGCCTGGCATAAAACGCTCTGGTATAAAGTGATCGGGCTTATCCCAATACAACTTATGTCGCTGAATAAGCCATGGCACAATTAACACCAAAGACCCCTTAGGGATTTTTTTACCACGAATCACATCCTCACTTTTGGCCTGACGGGATAATATTGGAACAGGCGGATAAAGACGCATCGTTTCATCAAGAATCGCTCTCGTATAGACGAGTTTATTCACATCATCAAAGCGAGGTAAATTACCTGCCAATACTGTATCAATCTCAGCGTGTAATTTTTTCTCTACATCGGGCGAACTACCAATTAAATACCATGCCCAGGCCAGAACATTCGCTGTTGTTTCATGACCGGCCATAAACAACACAATAATTTCATTACGAATTTGCTCTTTTGTCATGGAGTCTAAACCCTTTTTCGGGTTTTTATTCGCTTCGATTAGCTGTGCGACCAACGTTCCTTGATGGTTTTCTCGTTCTGCTGTATTGATAATATCATCGACAATACGATGAATCGTTTTACCCGCAACCTTGGCCTTGCCTATCTTGGCATTTACATTAGGAAACCAGTCGGGTAAACCCAGAAAATTTGACAGAGCCATTTGCTTTACGACTGACTGATAATCTGCAAAGGCACTAACAACAGCCTCACTATTTTCAGCTCCCAGCCTCTCACCAAACAAAGTACGCGCAATTATCTCGGCAGCCAAACGCCCCATTTGCGGATGAACGTCAAGCTCTGCACCCATTTCTAACTTAGACCAGTCATCAGCCATCTCATTAATAGTAGAAACCATAACCTCACTAAACTGCCTTATGTGGGCAGAATCAAATAGTGGTGTTTGAATTTTACGCCTTGATGCCCAGGTATCGCCATCACTGACAAATAAGCCATCACCGAGCAAAGGTTCAAGTGCTCGACGCATCTGCGGACTTTTGCGTTCATAATTATCATGATTAGTAACAAAAACATGCTTGATTGTATCAGGGGAATTAGCTATAAAAACGTGCTGTTTCAATATTTTTTGCGTCATAAACTGATGCTTAAAGGCATTTTCAGGCCAAATTGAAAGCAAGTCATTACGCGCATAATAGAGTGCTTTTAGTGGATTCAAATCCTTGGCATGGCGCACAGGATAAGGCGGAACAAAATCACTCATAGAAAACCCTGTTTTAATTTAACTATTATCATTTTATCTTTACAATTGTAGCAACAATCGCTTATATAAGCTTATATTTCATTGACATTAAACAAAATATCAAGGATTAGACTTTACAAAACCAGGCAAGCTTAAATCATTCCAATTGCTTTCATCATTATAAAAATCTGTTTCAAACCTGTACCCCGTGTTGAAGAGACATAGACTGGTTTTACCTGACCGGCAAACTTTCTTTTATGCGTAAAATTACCTTGAAAGGGATATAGGAAGTTAAGATGCTTATAAGCAAACAGAAAGGCCTTGCGGGTAAAAGGCCGGTAATTTAATTCTCCCTTCATGCCGCGATACAAAGACATGGGAGACATGCCAAGCGACACATATTCAACACCTTCTTTGGCAAACTGTTTCATTGCAAAGAGCAATAATGCTGCGCCAGTACCATGTGGCGAAGCAGCAGAAATACGATCAATATTATGATAATAAGCAACTACCTTCCCATCACGATATATGGGATCAAAAAGTGCCATACCAACCAACTTATCATGCTGATATGCCCAAAAATAACGCGTATCCTTTTCCTGCTGAAACCGCAAAGGGCGTATTAACAACCCCAGTCCATCGCCCCCTTTTGACTTCAGCCAGGACTCAGACAAGGCTTTTATCTCCGCGATATTTTGGCAATCATCAATTGATAGCTCATTAAAACTGACCTCCTCGCGATGACATTTATTTTGCCACTGACGTAACTTGGCCCGCTTCTTACCAGCCAGCGAAAAATCTTCAAGAGAAATTTCGGTCTCAATGCCAAACTGATTAACCTCATAGCCTAAATCATTAAGCGCTTTAGCCACTGCTTTTGATATTTGCACAAACATCGCATCAGGATAAACTTTGATAAACTGTGAAAGTAATTGTTTATAGTTATCAGGAGAACAAACAGGATCTGCCAAAACTATTTGACGACCTGACAATGACCAAAACCAGTGTTTAAAAGGCTTATAAGCAATATATCCCACCCCATCAACAACAAAATATTGCATGTCTGGCTCCAGGCTAGAATAAGCCATACAATGACTGCCATATTTCTCTAAATATGGAATTATCAGATCGTTACTAGCTGATTTCATTATCAGTTTCTGTGCTGTGTACAGATCACTATTTCTTATTCTGAGTCGACTGCTTTAATAAGGTCAAGGGTGCTAACTCTTGCAAGGCATGCTCATATACGCGCCTTTTAAAATAAACAACCTCTTTAGCTGGCAACCAGTAATTTACCCATTTCCAACCATCAAACTCAGGAACCTCACACGCAGAGAGGTCGACCGAGGAATCATCACAGTTTAACCTTAATAAAAACCAACGCTGTTTTTGCCCAATACAAACCTTTCCATTTTCACCACGGCGAATCATTTTTTTAGGTAATTTATAACGAAGCCAGCCTTGAGTTGAGCCTATGACTTCAACGTGCTTTTTCAACAGCCCTGTTTCCTCACGCAACTCCCGGAACATTGCCTCAAGTGGTGTTTCACCTTCATCTATACCACCTTGCGGAAACTGCCAGGAACTCTGCCCAATTCGCTTACCCCAAAATACTTCACCGTCGCAATTAGAAAGGATGATGCCTACATTGGCTCGATAGCCTTCATCATCAATCACGACCTACTCCAAATTTCTATAATGGGGTGCATTTTTCCATAACCACGCTGAATCATCAAATTATTAGGAATAATATGTGTAATTACTGGTATTTTAACGACTTAAGCAATAGCTAAATAGAGCTTGATAAGCACACCCCCCTACTTTTTTGCCGTTTTATTGCCTTTCACCTTTAACCCACGTACCAAATCGAGCAGCTTATCATTATCCCATTCGCGACCGCCGACAGCCTTATAAGCTATACGCCCTTGCGGATCAATTACGAAGGTGGTGGGTAAACCTTTGATAGGCCAGTTATTGATTTCTTCTCCGGTTTCATCCAGCAATACAGTAAAGTCGATTGGGTAGTCACCAGAAAAAGCAAAGATGGTGTCTTCATCGTCTCCTACATTAATCGCAATCATCTGAATGCCTTCATCTTTTACCTTTTTCCAGGCACGATTCATTGAAGGTAGCTCAGCGCGACAGGGTGGACACCAGGTCGCCCAAAAATTAACGATTACTGGTTTACCTTTATAGTCGGATAATTTATGTATGCCTTCATCCATATCCCTGAGCAAGAAATCAGGTGCGGCGGGACTATCCGACAAAGGCATTAACGACTCATAGGCACGAACTTGTGTACCAGTCATCAGGAATAGAACCAGGCCTGCAAATAAGGTTGCCAGGGATATTAATTTCATAAGATGTTCTCTATTCAGGTTTATCAGCCGGGCATTGTAAAGATTCTACCCAGAAAAAATGAACGCGTTTGTTTTGGCGAACGCTGGATTAATTCAATTTAAAAATTACCCTGTGAAAATTTCCAGCCTTTTAAGCCTGTCTCTTTTTGTATGGATGTTGTCAGCCCAGATGATAACACGGCTCAATAAATAAAGTGGATAACAGTAAAATGGGCCAACTTTTTTTGAGCTAACTTTTTTGGGCTAACAAGGAAACAAAGTTAAAACTCTGAAACCATTGATACGCATTATTAAAACCGGCTTCTTTTAAACGTGCCCGATGTACCGCCAGAGTATCCGGAATGAGCACATTTTCAATCGCCGAACGCTTTTGGCTAATTTCCAGCTCGCTATATCCATTGGCGCTTTTAAAGGTGTGGTGTAGATCTGTTTGTAGCTGGCTTTCTAGCGGGTCATCAAAATTAATTTTTTCAGACAACACCAGCACACCGCCCGGCAGGAGTCCATCATAAACTTTTTTTAGCAGGGCAAGGCGCGTATCCGGGGCTAAAAACTGCAAGGTGAAATTTATCACCACAATGGACGCATCATAAAACTCGGCAGTTTCAATATCAGCACAAATAATCTGTAAATCGGCATCTGGCATGTGCCGTTTAAGGCTGGACTGGCTACGCTTTACCATTGCTTCGGAATTATCAATACAGATATGTTTTAGCTGATGTGTTCGCGTTTGGCGATGCATTGCCAACGTTGCGGCACCTAATGATGAACCAAGGTCGTAAACGTGGCTGTGTGGCTGTGCATATTGCTGTGCCAACACACCCAGATAGGCAATTAGCGCATCATAACCAGGCACCGAACGACGGATCATATCGGGAAAGACATCTGCCACAGCATCATCAAAAGCAAAGTCTACTACCTGCTGTGGCCTGGCAAATAGCCTGTCTGATTTGGCTGCAGTCATTCGACTTAGTGCCTCTTAAACCAGCTTGCCACCCGGCCATCGTGTATCAGCGGGTAGCCTGTCAAACTTGATTTTTTCGGAAGTATGTTTACCCGCATCCGGTCCCATAAAATAAAGATAAGGACCAACAACACCCTCGGGGAGCGCCAGAGTATCCATATCTTCGCCCGGATAATTCATTTTGCGCATTTGAGTACGCAGCGGGCCGGTATCAATGCTGTTAATGCGGATAAAGTTATCGTCCAGATCATATTCATCAGCGAGTATATCCATCATGGCCTGAGTACCTGCCTTGGCAATACCAAAAGCACCGTTATAGGCTTTTAGAGAATCATGCGCCGAAAAAATAATTGCCGGGTCGTCCGATTCTTCAAGCAAGGGCAAACACATTTGGGTAATTAAGAAATTAGCATGTAGATTTACACTGATGGTTTTCGACCAGGTTTCTACATCGTATTCTTTAAAGGGCATAAAGGCAGGCAACCAGCCAGCGTTTAATGCAATGCCATCCAGCCCACCCAGCTTGTCCTTAAAAGTCATTGCCATATCCTGATAATCTTTGGCGGTGGCACCTTCCATATTTAGCGGATAAATAGCCGCCTCAGGGTAGCCAGCATCCTCAATTTCATCGTAAACATATTCAAGCTCTTTGAGTGTTTTCCCCAGCAACACAACGGTAGCACCAAAACGAGCATAAGCTAGCGAGATAGCACGACCAATGCCCGAGCCGGCACCGGTCACCAATATTACGCGGTCTTTTAAAAGATTATCATCTGGAATGTAATTAAGCAGATCTTGATTATTCATAGCTTAGCGCTTCATTGGGGGTAATAGCCGCATAATTGCATAAGTCCTGACCGGCTTCAACTGATGCATTAGTAATTCTTAATATGACTGAGTACACCCCCCACCTTTTTGCCCATTTTCATGCTATTCAGATTTCACGCTTATGCTTTAGCAGGCTGCTAGCAGGTTATTGAAATTCGCTTAGGCGAGAGCGAGACAAGGCAAAATTGACCGAAAAAGCGCAGTTTACTGGAGTAAATGAGCATTTAAAGGTCTATTTTAACGCAGTATCGTGCCGTCTAAGTAGAATTTCAACAGCCTGCTAGGGCTGAAAGTAATAATCATACTTCTTTTGCAGGTTGCTGGTGAACTTCCAGGCTTCGTTGTAGGACAAGCCACTTTTTTGAGGAATAATGACCTTTAAATAGAGGTCTTTTTTGTGCTTCTTTTTTAGTTCTGCCAGTTTTTTGTGTAACGTTTTTTTACTAACTGTTTGATAACTACCATTTGGGCGCTCTTTTAGACGGATTACCGATTCCCCCCCCACTCGTTTATAGCTCACGCTAACAACATATTTCCCTTTGGATGAGCGGGCAGGCCGCAGCAGCTTTTGGTATTTGCTATCAAGCACTTCATATTCACCTTGAAGACTACGCAGTTGTGATTCGCTTTGTTTTTTGAGTGCCGCTATTTCCTGATCTTTCTGTTTAAGCTGTTTAACCGATTCTTCTACAGATGTTGCCAGCACTTTCAGCTTCTCTTCAGTTTTGCTAAGCCTTTGATTCATTTCCTTGATAATGCGCTGTTTTTCTGTCTCGGCTTCCTGCAAGGAGGTTTCTGCGGAGCTTAACGAGCTTGTTTGCTTTTCCTGGCTTGCTTTAAGTGTCACCAGCTGTTTCTCAAGTGCTTTAGCAGACTCTTGTTCTTTTGCCAGAGCTTCAGTCAGTTTTTTATTGTCTTCTTTTAAGCGGCTTAAAGTCTTGTCTGTATCGCTACGTGCCATTTGTATACCTGCCAGCACTCCCCTGACTTGTTCAGATGAGGTTTTTAATTCAGCTATTTTCTGATCCTTATCCACATTGGTATCTTTTAAATCGATCAGATTTCTTTCTGTAAGCTGTAGCTTTTCCTCAAGAGTTTCCTTAGCTTTTAGAGCTTCATCCAAGGTTGCTTCTTTAGTCTCGATTGCCGTCTTCAACTGTGTTATCTGGCTTTCTTTTTGAGTAATATTCTTTTTCAGATCAGCCAGACTTGACTCATTTTGTTGCAATTTTTCTTCGAGGATTATTTTAGCTTTTAAGATTTCATCAAGCGATGTTTTCTGAGTTTCATTCGCTGTCTTTAACTGCGTAACCTGCTCTTCTTTTTGAGTGATAATCTTTTGCAAATCAGCCAGATTCGTTGCATTTTTCTTCAGTTTTTCTTCAAGTGCCGCTTGCTCTTTCTGGCTGTCTTCAATGGTCTTTTTCTGTATTTCAGATAAGCTTAGCAGTTGTTCTTTTTCCTTTTTCAGGGAGTCAAAGCTCGCTTGCAGCTGAGTAAAGTCGATTTCTTTTTGCGATAGCTGGCTTTGTGTTTCTGCAAGTTTTGTATTAGTCGAATCCAGGCTTTCTTTATTTGCCGCCAGGGTACTACTCAGGGTTTTAATCTCTTTTTCTAGAGAGCCTAGGGTGCTTTCTTTCTTTTCCAGCAAGGCCTTATTTTTTAATAGCTGATCCTGTGTTGCTGCCAGCGTTTCTTTTTCTTCTTTGTATTTTTCATTTAACGCGATTAACTGACTTTCCAGGCTGGATAGCTTCGCCTCAAGTGAGTGATTTTGTTCTTCCCTGTTTTCCGCCAGCGAAGAAGCAATCTTCTGCGCTTCAATACTCTTTTTCAAATCACCAATTAATGACCAGTTATTTAAAATAACAGCCACCGTCACCAGCAAAAAAATCATGACGATTACCATCATAATATCGGTGAAAGAAGGCCAAAAGCTTTCCTCGCTTACGCCATGATTTTCGAAGTGGGTATTTTCACCCGGATAACCAAAATGCATGGTTTAGCCTCGCTTAATCTCAATATCAACCGCTCGACGCAGCGGTGGTAAAGATTCTGCCAGTTTTTGCTCTGCACTGCCTGGCATGTTTGCCTTACTCGCATCTGATTTATCAGCTTCACCAGCATGACCCGCTGCTTTATCGGCTGATGCGATTAGATGAGGTTCATCCGTAATAATTGGCTCATATTCTGGCTCTGAGAGATGGAAGCCCTTACGAATCAAATCTTTAATATCATCCAGGCTATTGCTTTGAATCTTTCCGTGCAAGCCATCAACAGCTATCTGAAGCCGATCACCCGCCCCAATAAAGCTTTGCTCTAACTGTATTAAACGATCCGCCGCCTGATTTAGTCGAGCCGTTAGCGCAGTTACCTCATCCACCATAGAATCCTGCGTATGTTGCTTTTTGGTAAAACGAGGCACAAGATACAAGCTCGTCATATCTTCAATGTGCGTTAATAACTGAATGCGCGCATCGTTTAAGCGAAGATAGAAATAGGCAAAGATAAAAAAGCAGATAATTGCCGTTACCGTAGAGCTTAATGCCGATGACATACTGCTGATAATAGTGCCCATCTCTTTAACACCCTCGGGCGAATTTAACAGACCTGCGGCACCAATCAAGGCCATGGAAAGCGACACTACCGTACCAAAAACACCCGCTAGAATCAGGGTGCTATGTACAAAACGAACCAGCGTTAAACGTGAGGATTCAGATGAGTTGGTGCTAGCTGCCAAAGCTGCCTGATTAACATCTGCACCTTGTTGAGCAACCCACTTAACAGCATTAAAGCGCTGTACCGCCAAAGAATTTTCAGGCAATCTCGAAATCGGATTATTGGCGTTTTCCTGTAGTAAGGAAACCAGTTTGAGTACCGTTTCATCCTCGCGAATATAGCGAAACAACACCATAATAATGCGTAGCATACCAATCACAAACAGCGCAATTATAATGCCATTGATTATCATGCCCGTTTTACTGATTTCGCCCGATGTATACAAATTAGCGATGGCTTCCCGCTTAATAAAAATCAGTGCTGCAATAACAATCAAAAATAGCACAACCTGAATGAGTGTGCTTCTGGCACTGTTTCTTCTGATATTCATTCCTTAGCCCCTTAAGCTTACCCTAGCGAAGATACAACGCATCTACGCCAATCCTTTTTCTTTAAAATGAACGCCAATAATGACACGTCTGGACAAATTGCTCAATTTTTAGTCATTTTGACACTTAAGGGACCTCTGAATAAGGGCTTAAAAGTACACCCCCCTACTTTTTACCCCTTTTCTCCATCAATTGTGTGATCTTCCATTGTTTCTCAGGAATTATAACCCGGCAACCATTGCAAAATTTCCTGGGGGTGCTCCACAATACCGTTAGCGCCCCATTCAATCGGCGTTTGTGATTTATCGATGTAACCATAGCTTGCCAGCAAGGTTTGCATATTGGCGCGTTGACCTGCTTCAATATCACGTTGCGCATCACCAACGTAGATACATTCTGTTGCCAGTGTTCCACATTGATTGGCTGCCAGATACAAAGGTGCGGGGTCAGGCTTTCTTTCCGCCAAAGTATCTCCCGAAACGATACTGCATGCCCGCTCATGCAGTTTTAATTCTTCCAGCAATGGCAGGGTTAAAAAAGCGGGTTTATTGGTCACAACCCCCCAGCGAAAATCGTTTTCCTCTAAAAAACGCAACGTTTCATCCATGCCATTGAATAATGTTGTATCCACACACAGATTTTTCTCGTATATATCAAGGAACCGCAAACGGCGACGTTCAAACTCTGCCAGAGATTGTTTATCGTCAGCTTGCGCTTCACCAAAGCCGAGTGTAATCATCGCCACTGAACCGTGTGAAACATAGTCTCTACACAGCTCAGGCGATAAGGGTGCCTTACCCTCCTCCGCGAGTAGCAGGTTTAAGGCATTCGTCATATCGGGGGCGGTATCCAGCAAGGTTCCATCAAGATCAAAGAGTATGGTTTTGACTTTGGAACTTTTGATGGATTGACTGTCGTAATTTGTATCTAGCTGAGCCATGGCTTGTTTAGATCGCTTTTTTGAATAATTGAGGAAATTGTCCGTGAAACCCGTTTTTATAGCAAACAAAATAATAAAATCATTCTTAATTGGCTTGATGCTTCTGAGCCTGAATCATGCCACCTTAGCCTTTAGTAATCTGGAAAATGGCAAAACAGACAGTATTGAAAATCATATTGGTAAAAACAAATGGACTATTGTTGAAGTCTGGGCATCAGATTGTGCTGCCTGTCGCGCCCATATGCCCGAAATGGTCAAGTTTGATGGCAAGCTTAAAAACGCGCGTATTCTTGGCATCTCACTGGATGGCAAAAAGGGAGCAGACGATGCAGAGGATTTTCTTGCCGAGTTTGATGTGAAATTTCCCACCCTGTTGACCAACCCGATTGAAATGAACGCCTGGATGGAACAACGCATTGGTGAATCGCTGATTGGCACACCGACCTTTATTTTGTTTGACCCTGAAGGAAAACTGGTTGCCGCTCAGCCGGGTATTGTCTCTACCGCTTCACTGGAAAAGTTTATTACAGATAACTCCAAACCAGCAGTAGCTGAAAAATAATGTCATTAAAACTGGCAAGTCATTTTCTTGTTTGCTAGTCTTCACATCACTTGTCGGGGTGTCTGCATTCAAATATGTGCAGGCTGAGAATCTAACCCGTTGCACCTGATACGGTTCATACCGTCGTAGGGAACAAGCGATTCGACACTTCTTGCAGAACGCTTATAGCAGTCCTTGAAGTCCTCTTATCCGACAGGTATTTATTTTACTAACCTGTTGGAGAAGAGCTATGTCAGCCACATCGCCAAGCACATCACAATCAATTCCCGCCAGTATTACCACCACTGTTACCCGCGAACCATTATCAGGTTCTAAAAAAATCTATATTGAAAATGAGTCCAGAACCTTTAAGGTGGCAATGCGTCAAATTGAGCTAACGCCAACGTTATTACGTGAAAATAGCGATGAGTATGAAATCAACGAGCCAGTTCGCGTTTATGATACCTCGGGGCCGTATACCGATCCCAATATTGAAATTGACCTCAACAAGGGGCTACCACCCTTTCGCAAAGACTGGATCGAAGCCCGTGGCGATACCATTCAGCTAGATAACTTTAGCTCCGATTTTACCCGTGAACGCCTTGCCGATAAGCTAGATATTGAACCCTTTGAAAACAAGCCCAAGCCGCGTATTGCTACTGAAGGAAAAAATGTTTCACAAATGCACTACGCCCGCCAGGGTATTATCACACCCGAAATGGAATACGTAGCGATTCGTGAAAATCTTGGGCGCTCTACCCTGCCTCAAGATCAAGTTGCCGAGCTAACCGCCAAGGGCTTACCCAAAGAAATTACCGCCGAATTCGTGCGTCAGGAAGTGGCGCGTGGTCGAGCCATTATCCCCTCAAATATCAATCACCCCGAAATGGAGCCAATGATTATCGGGCGTAATTTTCTGGTAAAAATAAATGCCAATATTGGTAATTCGGCACTGGGTTCATCCATTGATGAAGAAGTCGAAAAAATGGTCTGGTCTACCCGCTGGGGTGGTGACACAGTGATGGATTTATCTACGGGTAAAAACATCCACGAAACCCGCGAATGGATTATCCGTAATTCACCTGTTCCTATCGGTACGGTGCCCATCTATCAGGCGCTTGAAAAAGTAAACGGCATTGCCGAAGACCTAACCTGGGAGCTGTTTCGCGATACCTTAATCGAACAGGCCGAACAAGGCGTCAGTTACTTTACCATTCATGCCGGTGTGTTGCTGGAATACGTGCCACTTACCGCAAACCGCGTGACTGGCATTGTCTCGCGTGGTGGCTCGATCATGGCGAAGTGGTGTCTGGCGCATCACAAAGAAAGTTTTCTTTATACCCATTTTGAAGACATTTGTGAAATTATGAAAAAGTACGACGTGGCATTCTCATTGGGTGATGGTTTACGCCCTGGCTCAATTGCTGATGCCAATGATGCCGCCCAATTAGGCGAATTAAAAACCCTTGGCGAACTAACAAAAATAGCCTGGAAGCATGATGTACAGGTGATTATCGAAGGCCCTGGCCATGTGCCCATGGACAAGATCAAAGAGAATATGGATATGCAATTAGACGTCTGTGAGGAAGCGCCTTTTTACACGCTTGGCCCGCTAGTAACGGATATTGCACCGGGTTACGATCACATCACCTCCGCCATAGGCGCAGCACAAATCGGTTGGTACGGCACAGCAATGCTATGTTACGTCACACCGAAAGAACACCTTGGCCTGCCCGATAAAAACGATGTTAAAACCGGCATTATTACTTACAAGATAGCCGCTCATGCTGCTGATTTGGCCAAAGGACACCCCAGTGCACAAGCGCGTGATGATGCCATGTCAAAAGCACGTTTTGAGTTTCGCTGGGAAGATCAATTTAACCTGGGTTTAGACCCCGATACGGCACGTGCCTACCATGATGCCACCTTGCCTAAGGAATCTGCCAAAGTAGCGCATTTTTGTTCCATGTGTGGACCTAAATTTTGCTCGATGAAAATCACCCGCGAAGTGCGTGAGCAATATGGCACCGGCTCTGAATATGCCAAAGCAAAAGCGGGTATGGAAGAAAAGTCGATTGAATTCCTGAAAAAAGGGGCTGAGATTTATAAGCCTGAATACAAGGCTTAAACTTTATGAAGCTTGCCATTGTCGGTGCAGGACTGGTTGGGCGACTTTTAGCCTGGCGATTAGATCAGTTAAATCAGGGCTTCAAGATTAGCCTGATTGACCAGCATGACCGCCATTTTTTTGGCACCGGTTTAGTCGCGGCCGCGATGGTCGCCCCATTTACCGAAGCGGTCAGCACTGAGGCAGGCACGCAGGTATTGGGCGTTAAATCCTATCATCTCTGGGAAAAGTGGCTGCCTGAACTTGAAGCACAAACCAATACAACAATCCGTTTTAACCAAAAAGGCTCAATTGTTGTGGCTCACGCCGCTGACAAGGCAGTGTTTGAACGCTTTCAGTTAAAAGCAAAAGCGATGCTCACTGAGGATAATATTCAGGCCATTTCACAAAAAGAGTTAGCTACCTTAGAGCCTGACCTGGCTGATAATTTTGACACAGGGCTTTATTTTTCTGGTGAAGGTGTCATTGACAATAAGGCACTTTACCCCGCTTTAAACACCTACTTTGAACAATCTAATAACATCACCCTGATTGAACACCACAAAGTCAATCAGCTTGATAGCTTTAGTGACAACATAAGTGACAACATTGGTGAACGCCGAAGTGAGAATGGAAAG